>JBMCYV010000024.1:0-37346 GCA_049199595.1 Candidatus Nitrosomirales archaeon | reverse complement strand
ATATGCACTGATCTGATACGCTGGTTCTGTCACAGACATCGACGAACTCGCATTCTGAGCAACCGGCGCTCTTGCCGCACACGAAGCACGGCAGCTCTATAATTACATCATCTTTCAAGGCTTCCTTCAGGATTGCTGTAAGTACAGTTACATTAGTAGCAGGTTCAACCAAGAACATCCTCTTCTCCCTGTCGTATTTTAGCCTTGCCTGCCGCATCAACTTGGAAAATACGTCTGGGCCAACCCTTGGAAGGTTGAACCAATTACCCAGCAGGATCTTGATCATTTCTTGCTCACCCTAGCAGCTTCGTTTTTTATCACATCTTCCAGTGAAGAGTCCATGTTGTTAGCCTCAAGAAATTCCTCTATGTCGATCTTCGACTTGGTAAGTATCACGAGTAAGTATGGAAGGTAATACGTTGCTGCAACACGTCTTGATGTATGCAACTGCTTTGCTATCTTTGCAATGATCTCCCTGATCAGTCTGGCTTCCCTGAATACTCGGTTCATAAGCACGAATGGTACATCATACTGGTTGTATGCCAGACCCCGACTCTCTTTGAACAACTTGTAGGCAAGGATACTGTCAATGTATCGCAACAACCTCCACTGTCTGGTTCTGCCCATTTGTCCAACTAGAACATCTGCATATGCAAGAGCGCCAAGCATTTCAGCGAGCCTTTCAATATCGACATTGCTTGTAACTATGCTTGAAAACAATGCCGCAAGTTTGTCTGTGCGCCGCTTTTCGCTGTCATAGCCAGGAAACCGTGGATCGTTGTAAAATCCCTCGCTTCGCATGAGTATGTCAAGTGCATCTTCGACCTTTTCTGCCGAGAAGAAACTTGTCATTGCCTTGTCAATATCGATCGAAAAACTTACCGGGTGTAAACCTTCTGAAAATCCAGCTGTTGCAAGCGACTGCGATTCGTTCAGCAGTGTTCTTACATCTCCAGAACTTAATGTAACGAGCCTTAACTTGTCACCCACACTCATCTTTGCGTTCTCGCTCTTCAAAACGTGATCCAAGTACAGCAGGAGCAGCCTTGGAGGAATTCGTTTAAACCTTATCATTGTGCTGACTTTTTTGAGTTCCTTGATCTGTTCGCCCACCTCTGCATTAGCAGCCATGACTATTGGCACGTTAGGCTCCTTTAACAACGAGATTAGTGTAGCAAAACCACCGCGGTCTCCACGACCACTTAGACCGTCCACTTCATCAAGAAACAAAAGTATCTTCTTACCTAAAATGCTTGCATTACTCAATAACGGTGGTATGATGGACTGCAGGTTTTCCTTTGTCCTGACATCGCTTGCATTGAGCTCGACCATATCATAGCCAAGTTCTTTAACAATCGCTTTCACAAGCGTAGTCTTTCCAACTCCTGGCGGGCCAACGAGAAGGACTGGCTTGCTGCCGTTCTTCCAGTTAACGAGCCATTCGAGAAAAGTTATTCTAGCATCCTCGTTTCCAACCATCTCCTTCACCCTCTGAGGTCTGTATTTCTCCGTCCAGCTCATATCAGATACACCAGTTCCACGTCAATAGTGGTTTGCTCATTCATAAAAGTATTGTATAGTACATAGTATATAGTAAAATCATATCAGTATAATGTTCTAAAGTCCTTCACAACCTATTTATCTTAATGATGAGTTGTACTACTGATACAAGTTGGGAGTTACAGATGTTGTAAAAGATGCAGAGGAATTCTTCAAGGAAGCACAGATTGAGCTCGAAAATGGAAAAGCAAATAATGACAGGATCTTGATCAGGGATTCTGCAGAAAAGGGTTGGAACGCAATAGTGCAGGCCGTAAACGCATTATGTGAAGTATTGCTTGGAAGGGTCCCCAGGAGTCAATACGATAGGAGAAACGCATTGCGAGAGATCGAAAAGAAATTTCCCGAACTCGAGTCATTAGGGGTATACGATAGGTATGCGGCCAGAAACAAATACATGCATGGTGAAGTTTTTTATGAAGGAAACATAGATATTGAATTGCTATAGGTTGAACTGGAGAAGACCCGTAAACTTATTGATGATATTAAACATGTGTTGCAACAAAAAACAAGTTAGTTACACAATTGCACTTAGTTTCTGTTCAAAACCATCGAACGGATCTACCTTCTTCAATTCATTATACCAGAACTGGTTGTAGTGCTTTACTGTCAGGAACAGAAAGTCAAGAAAAGGCTTTGTTTCAAAATCATCCGGAAGCATCTCCAGCGCAACTCTTGCTTCCTCGAGATACAGGTTACTCTTCTTGATCGTAAGATCAAACGCTCTCTTTACATTATTTGTATAGATAGCATAGTAAAGGGGCCATGAAGGAACCTTGATCATACCATTTTTCAATGAGTCTTCGATCTCGTTACCACATCCAACGGACTCTCCAGCTCTGGCCATGCCAAGATAGAATATTTCTCCCAAAGGTTCCTTGCCCATCGCCATATTTTTGCCAGCAGTGCCCATAACAGCTCGATACTTCTTGTAACATTCTGCCATCTTTTCGTCTGAGATTGCAGACGGTTTCTGTTTGAGTTTGTAATCAACATACTGTCCAGCTCTGGCATCCTTGAATCCATCCTCAAATGATTTTAAGACAACCTCACCAGCTTTTGCGATCTTGTTCCTTGCAATCTTCAAGATATACGGATTCATCAGTTTGTAATCATCGAGATACTCCAGATCTTCGTCCATGTCTACTATCCTGTCCATAGGCTCGCTCAGATCAATTGCTATGATGTGACCGTCGATCAATGCATTCTTAGATTCGCCGGAAAGATTCAGTTTAAGGTAAGAATTTGCCCCCTCAAACAACGCATGAAAGACTGGGTATGTCATCTTTACATAATTGGAATTCAGAATTCGTTTGACCCTATCGGTAAGAGTGTTCAGATCGGAAAGCCTCGCCTTTACATCAATAATCTTTGAACTTTCCAGCGAGAGTTCGGTTGCACCTACTTCCGCCAGGAATGAAGAGAGTGTGGAATTTGGATTCTGATCGCTTCTTATCTCTGTGTACAAATCGGTAACGAATCTCTTCACAAATTCCGGAAATTCTGCCTCGCTCTTCTCCTTGTATTGCTGGAACTGCTTGTAACCCTTGCTGTGAAACATCCCCTGCTTCAGAATATCCTTACCAGCTTCTGTCGTCATGAGAGTTTCCTTGGAGAAAATGTTTTCATCCTTACTGCTCATGTCAATCTAAAGTTTGTTCTACACTATTTATCTCTTCTTTGGCTTTGGTCTATTGTTACGCTATAGCAATTAGTTTTTTAATAGTATGATATTACTCTACACTATGTTTGACAACGAGTCCACATATTCCAAGGCACTGATGCATAAAGGCGAAGAAGATTTTCATGTAAAGTATGAAGATGCTATTGTTCGTGTCAAAGAAGCATTAGGCAAAACATATTCTATGATAATTGATGGGGGGAGAGTAAATGCTGATACTACATTTCCCCAACACTCTCCAATAGATACCAGAGTTGTTGTTGCGCATTTTCAGGCGGGAAAGGCTGAGCACGCGTTAAGCGCAATCTCTGCTGCAAAGAATGCTTTCAGACACTGGAGCAGTACAGATTACAAGGAAAGGATCAGGATATTCAGGAAGGCAGCTGATATAATGAGTAGCAAAAAGTACGAACTTTCTGCGCTGCTTACATATGAAAATGGAAAGAACCGATATGAATCCGCTGGCGATGTTGACGAGGCGATTGACTTTCTACGATATTATGCGGAACAGATGGAAGTAAACAATGGTTTTACCAAACCTACCAAAAGTGCATATCCTGATGAAAAGAGTCAGAGCATAATGAAACCATATGGAGTATGGGCAGTGATTGCTCCGTTTAACTTTCCTATGGCCATAACTGATGGCATGTGTGCAGGCGCGATCATAACTGGCAATACAGTTGTGCTGAAACCAGCCAGCGATACTCCGCTAACTGCATACAAGTTCTGCGAAATACTTGAAGAGGCTGGTCTACCTCCGGGCGTGGTAAACTTCGTAACAGGTTCTGGCAGTGTTGTTGGAAAGACATTGATTGATAGCGATGATGTTGATGGTATAGTATTCACTGGATCAAGGGATGTAGGTTTGTCAATATACAGGCACGCAAATTCCAAACGACCCAAGCCAGTGATAACTGAGATGGGTGGGAAGAACCCGACTCTAGTGACCAAGAACGCTGATCTAGACAAGGCAGTTGATGGTGTTATGCGCGCTGCTTTCGGCTACTCTGGGCAGAAGTGCAGTGCTTGCTCACGAGTTTATGTGCATGAAAGTATAAGGAATGAATTTGTTGATCGTTTGGTGAAAAGAACAAAAGAGCTCAAGCTAGGAAATCCATCAAACAGAAACATATACGTTGGTCCATTGATAAATGCAAGTGCCTACGAAAATTTCAAGAAACATTCTGAACTGGCAAGAAAGGATGGCAAGATACTTGCTGGAGGTAATGTTGTTACCGATGACGAACTAAAACATGGATATTATGTGCAACCAACGATAGTTGATGGATTGCCTAAGGATCATACACTGTTCAAGGAAGAACTATTCGTTCCCATTCTGGCGGTTGCAGACTACAAGGATTTTGATGAAGCGTTACGATTGTGCAATGATGTTGACTATGGTCTAACAGCTGGCATATTTAGCAAAGATCAGCAGGAGGTGCAGGAGTTTCTCGACAAAATCGAAGCTGGTGTTGTCTATGTTAACAGGACAAGAAGTGCAACTACGGGTGCAATGGTCGGATGCCAGCCATTTGTAGGCTGGAAGTACTCTGGCATAAGTGGTAAGGGAACCGGGAGCGAGTATTACCTTACATTGTTCATGCGAGAGCAGAGCCAGACTACGTGCGTTTAAAAGATAGATCTCGCAAGCAGCAGCATATTGCTCGGTTTCTCCTTTATCCTTCTCACAGAATATGGAACTATCTGTCTTCCATATGGAATGTATTCGGCTAACGTGAATCCTTTCTTGATCAATGCGGGTTTGAGTTCATCCCTTATACCCTTGAGCAACTGAAACTCGAAATTCTTGTGATGTTTTTTGCTTAACCGTACAGCATCGTTAATGATCTTGTCGTCATGCGTTGCGATGGCAAAATCATTGCCATGTTCAAAGAGCATCTGCATCAACTTGCGAAAGTTCTTGTCAACAGCAGGCTTGGAGCGAAAAACTACACCGCTATCTTCTCTATATGCTCCTTTCACAAGTCTTACCTTTCCTCTATGCTCAAGTACATGCATGAGGTGCACCGAGCCCTCCTTGAGATATGCTTGGAATGCAAGGCCAACTTTCTGGTATCGCTTCAACAATGTGAGATAGATGCCAATTGTGTCTTCAAGATACCGCGAGGATTCCATATCCAGCCAGACAAATCTGTTAAGCTTTCTTGCATGATCTATTATACGCATTGTATTGGTCAGGCAAAGATCATAGTCCTTTTCCAGACCTACCTGCGTTAATTTGGGAGATATGCTGCCGTTGACACGCAACTTTTCCATTTCATCCAGTATTGCGATGTATTCCTTGACACCTGCGTCTATATCTTCCAAACTTGCACTGTGTTCCCCCAAGTAGTTTATTATAGCGCTCATGCCTTTTGCATTCGCCTCCCTTGCTGATTTCATGGCATCCTGAATGGAGTAACCAGCAACCCACTTTTTTGCTATCTTTATCACGAGTTTTTCAAACAGTGCTGATCTTGCCTTTGGAGAACCTTTCATGTACGAAATGTTATTCATGCTTGATATAACGCTTTGTAGCTTTCATTATTTACTATTAGATTTATTACATGCCTGCAATTATTGACCGATATGGCTACATATGATATTATGCGAGTATTGATAGAAGCCTGTTCTCAGGTTAGATCTCAGGTGAGCAAGCTCTCAGGAAGCGAGGAAGCCTATGAATCACATGGAGTTGGTGCTGGTGGTGATATTTCGCGCAAGATCGATATCGTTGCCGAAAAGGCAGTAATTGATACAATAAAGAAATACAAAGTAAACTGCATGATCATCGCGGAAGAAGCTGGAAAAGTTGATCTTACAGACGGAAAATCATCGGGATATTTGATCGTTGACGCTGTGGATGGCACTACAAACGCGTTGAGAGGAATACCATTTTACTGTTGTTCTCTTGCATTTGCGAGCGAGAACAGGTTAAGTGCGGTGAAGTATGGCGTTGTGATGGATCTTTTTCATGGAGATATATATTCAGCCGCATATGGAAATGGTGCGTTTGTTAACAGCACCAAAATGCATGTCAAATCTCGCGGTGATGCAAGCAGCTACTATCTAGTCGGGATGAACGTATCTGGTGTTAAGCCAGAAAAGATAGAACGGTTAAAACCTATCATGGAAAAGGCTAACCATCTCAGGCATTTAGGTGCGAATGCTCTTGAATTGTGCATATTTTCCAGAGGGTTTATGGATGTCTTCATCGATTTACGCGGAAAGATAAGGATTACCGATATGGCTGCTGCATATCTAATAGTGAAAGAATCTGGTGGTATACTTATTTCTGATGATGGTAAAGAGCTGGATTCTGATCTTGATACTAATGGTAGGCTGTCATTTATAGCCGCTGCGAATAGGAATGTATTGAGCGATATAGCACATGACGCGGGTCTTAGTTTGCAGATCTAAGACGATAAATTTTATGTGGATAGTCTTGATAGTAACTCGCATCTTATTTTCGCAATGCGTAGAGATAAGAAGAGTTTTATTCGTGTGACAAGATTAGAATCGTCGGAAATGCAGAAGAGATTTCAAAGATTACACAGCAAGTATCTCACAAGTGCTGATAGACTGCTGAGCGAGGGCGATCTGTCTCAAGCGGCAGAAAAATACTGGGGAGCCGTTGCTACAGTTATCAAGAATATTGCTGCTAAAAAGAAGATGAGACTAAAGACGCATCAAGATATTCGTGACTTTATGCGTGTCCTTGATGAAGAGAGGTCAGACTTGAATCTATGGAGTGAATTCGGTACTGCACAATACTTGCATTCGAATTTCTATGAAGATGAGATCGTTGATTGGGAATTACACAAATATAGTGAATCTATCAAGGCACTTATTCAGAAGTTAAGCGAATTTGTATGAATGCGTATATGTATGCAAACATTGGATTTTTAAGCAACAATTCCTCCATTAACATCATTGACTGAACTAAAATCCATAAGATTACCAAATATTCTAACTATAGGTTACCTGCTGGCTGGTATAGGAGCGCTGCTGCAGATCGGAAGCGGTCAGTGGGATGTCACATGGCATTCACTTGATAAACCTGAAACGTTCTTCACTCCTCCTCATGCAATACTGTATGCTGGCGTAGTTCTCTCACTGTCTACGGGAATTCTATCAATTATATTAAGAGTAAGACATAAGGTCGAAACTAGGTTTGTAAAGTTTCTGCACTATGCGCTCATAGGTTCATTACTACAAGTATTTTCAGGAGGGTTCGATTCATGGTGGCACTCCAACTTTGGCTTCGATGGATTGCTAAGTCCACCCCATGCTATACTTGTAAGCGGAATGATCATCAACGCTTTTGCTGGTGCTGTTGGGTTGGCAAAGATAAGCAGTGTAGTGAAACCAACTTTTACGATGAAAACTGCATCGATAGTCTCTTTCACTGCACTATGGATGTCGTCTATTGGTATGGTAATGCTCTTCACTCTTCCATTTTCCGAAGGAGATTACTTTAACTTTAATCCTGATCCAACATTTGCGGTAGTCATTGCATCCATTGCATTGCCCATCATTGGGCCGTTGATGATAAGTCTATTCTCGAGAACGATACCGATTCCTTACCCTGCTACGGTTCTGACTGCATCATACATAGCAGTTAATGGAATTACCACGATTGCTGCACATTATGCAATAGCACCAGCGCTTCCATTCTATGTCATGAACGTTTTGATTGCAGTAGCTTTGGATTTTGTATTGAAGAGAGAACTATCGTATAAAGTCAAAGCAGCTTTTACTGGAGCGATCATAGGCCCCTTCTTCTATACTCTGTACTTCCCTCTGGTAACTCATGCGTTCAGGGAATTTCTAGGCTTCCCTGTTAAGGTGTTCATAACAACAATATCATTGTTCCAAGCAACTTACCCTCAAGTTATGCTATCGACGTTTATACCAGCTATGTTACTCGGCTTCATAGGCAGTCTGATCGCTTACAATGTGACGCGAAAGTATCTTGAAACAAATTCGTGAAGGAAATATCAGTGAGTAAAATGAAGAATGATCTTGTTCATGAAGGTCATGGGATAGCAAGGAGGTTCTTTACGGGCACATCTGCAAGCTATGATACTGTTGTTAATATCACAACGTTTGGACAGGATGCTTCGTGGAAAAGGGCTATTCTTGATCTAATTCCAACTGGAAATTACAAAGTTCTTGACCTAGCGTGCGGAACGGGAATACTGACATTCGCATTGGCGCAGAGGGTTTCTGTTGTGGTTGGAGTTGATCTTATGGAAGAGAACATTAGAGTTGCCAATGAGAAAGCAAGAGAGAATGATATTACTAATGTTACCTTCTGCACCTCAGCGGCAGAAACAATTCCTCAGCAGGACAACAGTTTCGATTTTGTAACGGCATCCTACTTGCCTAAGTATTGCGATATCGAACTCGTTGTGAAAGAGTCTGCAAGAGTGTTAAAGAGAAATGGAGTTTTGATCATGCATGATTTTACTTATCCAAAAAGCGTTGCTATGAGGGGCTTATGGAATACCTACTTCAAAATACTCAGAATCGCTGGTGTATTCACTCCATCATGGAGACCCGTTTTCAACGAACTTGACCATGTCATAAAGCACAGCAGGTGGGTTGATGAATTGGTTAACGCAATGAATGATCATGAGTTTAGAAACGTTCAGTGTAAGAATCTAACTTATGATACAGCTGCGATAGTGTGGGGAAGCAGAGTCTAGATTACCAGATCTCTTAACGCAGCCTCTACTCCTTCTCTGTAAGTAGGATATTGCAGTGCAAAACCTAGTTCGTTCTTTATCTTTGTATTTCTAGCCCGTGTGGAATATGTTAGTAGTTTGATCATGTCGGAGCCGACGGCCATCTTTGCCAGAAATGCTGGTGCTTTGCCAGGTCTTTTCATTCCTAACTTGTCAGCAACTAAGTTAACAAATTCTTCAAACTTCACGGGTTCGTCGTCGCAAACTATGTATGTGTTATTCTTGGCATTCCTTTCACCTACCAGTGCTAGAGCGTTTGCAACGTCATCAACATGCACTAAACTTCGATAGTAATCACCAGAACCAGGGATCTTGAAAGAGCCGTCCCTTAACCTCTTCACTATTAGATCAGCAAACCATCCGCTGGGGCCGTAAACATCGCCCAATATAAGCACGGTAGAAGGGAGATCATCCTTCTTGTTAGCAAGCCAGAGCATCTCCTCGGCCTTGCTCCTAGTCTTTGCAAAATCCGTATCAGGCTTCCGTGGTGTTGATTCATCTATCATCTTGCCCTTGACATCACCGAATACACCTGTGCCCTGCGCATAGACGAACAATCCTACTTTACCTTTCAAACAGGCATCTATTACATTCTTCATACCGTCCAAATTGACGTGTTGCTGGATCTTCTTGTCCTTCTCAAGTGGGTTTATAGCTGCCAAGTGAAATAACACATCGACATCAATACCATAAAGTGCTTCGGACAATGCATCTTCATTAGTTATATCTGCGACTCTAAATTCTACCTTCATGCCTTTGAATTTTTCTTTGCTTTCCTCTTTCCTTATCAAACATGTTACTTCATGGCCCTTCTTAGTTAATGCAGAAACCAAAGCAGAACCTATGAAGCCAGATGCACCCGTTACAAGAACCTTCATTTTGCTTAGATCCCTGCACAGTGCTTATATCCTTTTAATTCCAGTCCAAAAACAGTGAAATTGTAGTATAACTAAGAATACCCGTGAGCGATGACAGCAGAATAAATGAATGGTTCGTTCCAAAATTTGGTCCTCTGAAGTTTAGAATATTCGCTGGTTTACTCTTTCTTCCTTATACGGGAATGTGCGTTTCTTTTGCAGTAATAGGTTCTATGTTAGCACCAACAATACTATGGGACCGCGTAGGAGCTATTGCACTTATCTACTTCTTGGCGTTAGGAGTGGCTGCTCATGCGATAGATAGTATTGGTTCGAAGAAAACCAAACCTTGGGGTAGCTACTTCAGCAAGAAGCAGTTGTGGATGTTATCTTTATGCACATTGATACCTGCATATGCTATTGGCATCTACTACATGGTTCTTTATGTGCCGTTGTTGTGGATAGTTGCTATAGCAGAAGGATTCTTTGTCTTTGCGTATAATTTGGAATTGTTTAGGGGCAGGTTCCACACTGATGGATGGTTTGCATTTTCATGGGGCGTGCTGCCAGTGATGGCGGGTTTCATAATGCAGACAAATTTCGTATCAGCTTTGGCGTTTGCAGTTGCAGCGGCAATGGGCCTTGTAAGTTATACTGAAATAAAGACATCAAGACCGTACAAGGAGCTAAAGCGTGGAAATTACGAACAAACGCTATCACAAGATCAAATACTAATGAAGATCAACTATTACGAGAGAATTCTCAAGGGCTTGAGCATCGGAACGGTTTTAGTTGCGCTCGTTCTTCTTGTCTGGAGGGCTATTGTATGAAGGTGAGCATAGCTGAAGGTGATTTCGGAAGAGAGATGTTGACCAGATTGCAAGAGCTGGAAAAGCAATCGAACATAAAACTAAAGAAATCACATAAGATTTTGTTGGCAGAAATTGGGACCGTAGAACAAGTATTAAGCATCCTGCTTGATTCTCCAGTTGATGTTGAAGTAAAGAAGCAGGTTGTTAACAACTACAAAATTGAACGCGAAGTAGTCTTGCGAGTAAAGGATCATGATCTGATACACGCATTAACGGAAATAGATGTTAGGGCAATGCCTAGCGGAGTAGTTGCTGATATCAAGGAAGGAAAGCTGGGAATAGGTACGATAATAACAAAACACAAACTGGAAACGTTCAGAAGGATAGTTGAGGTGGGATATGATTCCACACACAACATCGTTTACAGGGTTTATGAAATTCTGTACGGTGCAGAGCCTAAATTTAGAATGCGGGAAGAATTCAACATAGAGAAGATAGAGTAAAAAACATTCTTATGCATTAGTCAATAGGTGATAAACGATGAAGCTTGCAATCGTAGGTGCTGGTGTCGCTGGCAGCTTTCTGGCATCAACGCTAAAGCAGCGAGGCAATGAAGTCGAAGTGTTTGAATGGTACCCAAAGGATCTACACTTTCCAGTATGTGCATGGGGAGCATCTAGGAACATGCTTTCTCACTTTTCCAAAATGGCTGGCCTCAACTTTGATGATTACGTATTCCATGTCGGCAAAAGAATAGAGATTCGGCTTCCGAACGGGAAGAACGAGTTTCTGAACTGCCTAGGACTAGTTACATATGACAAGAAAAAGTGGGAGAACGATTTGCTTGATGGAATAAAGATCAATTACGGTGTTAGGTGCACGCAGGATAACTTTCCGTTTCACAAGTATGACTATGTGTTTGACTGCACGGGTTTCCATAGATCGCTGCTGCCAAAGCCAAAAGAGAAGGAACTTGTGATACCTGCATGGGAATACTTGGTTGACAACGTTCGCGATGAGAACGAGTTTTACATACTTAGTTACAAGCGGGCTATGGGATACTTCTGGTATTTCCCGCTGGACGGTGCAAGGGCGTATGTTGGTGCTGGAGACATGAATAGAGAATATCATGGCGTGAAAGAATTCTTCGAGGAGCAACCTCAAGCAAAAATACTTGCCAAAATAGGCAGACCTATACGGATCACGCCTCCAACAAGAATGGAACCTATTACTAATGGCAATGTAATTGGCGTTGGTGAATCTGTTGGTTGTGTGTTTCCTTTATTGGGCGAAGGTATAATTCCGTCTTTGATTTGTTCTGAGATTTTGCTTGACTTGTTTGAAGAGAAGAAGTACAGTGAAAAAGAGTACAAGAAGAGGTTATTCAAGAAATTAGGATATTATGATGATGTCTATCAGGTAATAAAATTAAAGATGCAAGGAAAGTTAAGCACGATCAGGCATCTGAAGTTACTGCACAGTTTGTACAGACATATGAAGAAGGAAGAGAAGCGATTTGGCTTCGAGATAAACATGGAAAAGCTTCTAAATTTACTGAATGCCTTGTGATATGTACTGAAGTACCTTCACGCGCGTTTCAAGCAGCTACGGGGGGAGGGGGTATATAAGCAAATTATACATGCAGATCTGTAAAAGCGTAGAATGAGCTGTATTACAGAGTGATACGGTCTGTATATGGAGATCGGTAGAATTTCTTTAGAATGGAACAAGTGTTTAATTGCATGTAGCTAGATCCAATAAAAATAAAAAAAGACCTAGTATCTGCAGCCACAACCATTATTAGGTATCAATCGATCAGTTCAATAAATTCTTCTTTTGTGAGATTCGCCTGTTCTATTATATCAAGCAATGTGCCCGGTTTAATCTCATCATGTCTAGGAATAATTGTCCGTCGTTTGCCATCTGCGCTTGCCATAGAAATATGACTGCCACGTTGTCGAAGCACGACAAAACCTCTCTTGTTTAAAGCCTTCACAACTTGTCTCCAAGAAAGTACAGGTAGTTTTTTGTCAGACAGTTATCTTTACCACTTCTCTCTTCTTCCTAAGGCGTTTGTGCTCATCTGGCCACGTTTCTAGGTAAAGCTCGATAGCTTCCTTGATGTTCTTCAGTGCCTCCTTCTTTGTATCGCCCTCACTGATAGCCCCTGGAAGTTCAATACATCTAACTGAATACCCACCAACATCATCTTTTCTTAGAATAACTGTAAACTTTATTCCACGAACTTTGGTCTTACTCATCCTTTATCTCTTAGCATAACTCGCTAAGCAGGCTGTATTATCTCTTCCGCCTATCAGTGGGCCTGTGGTGTTTGAACACTCGCCATTCAGGAATTCATCTACTGATAGTTTTGGCAACATTAAGTACTGAATCCAATAAAAATAAAAAACGACCTGGTATCTGCGGCTCCGAGCTTTGTGGCGCCCTTCGGCGGAATCACCAGAATGATTCCTTGGCCGGGATTCGAACCCGGGCCGCAGGCGTGACAGGCCCGCATACTAGGCCAGGTTTTACGAGCGCGTTTAATTTCGCTCACTATACTACCAGGGCGCAGATATACTGCCATTCTGCTGCCACTTTAAAGTTTTCTCTTCTGATAAACAAGTTGTTCATATGCATTAAAGACTAAAATTATACCGTTAAAGAAGGGTGCTGGGGCCCGTAGCTCAGTCAGGTAGAGCATCGGAAGCGATGGTGAAACTTTTAACTTGGCTGAAGAAATCCGGGGGTCTCGGGATCGATGCCCGACGGGCCCGCTATTTATTAATGAAGATAGAACTGGTCTATTTCGATACTTTTCTCTTCAACACCGACCTCAATGAGTTTATCCTTAATTCCTTTGAATGCCTCTATCTCTCCACCGCAATTATCGCAGGTCTTAATGAGATTGCCAGACCTATCTCTTACACTCGCAAATTCCTTCCTGCAAGTCTCCTTCTTGCATATACCCTTCATCATTCTACCGTCTTTTCTGCTCCTAGTTGTACCGCTGATAAAGCTGGAACTGCCACAGATAGCATGGTGATACTTCGTCGCGTCGGAACCAGCGTACTTTTGGAAAGTATTTTCGTTACCTGACCAGAATCTTCCCGTCCTGTAGATTATAGTATTCCCTATACTTTGTGGTATCTCTACAATATTTTCCCTAGTTAGTGTGCATACAAACCTCATAGCGCTTGCAGAAGATTCCACCAGTTTCTTGATCCTTTCATGGTAAATGACATCTTGCACCGTCTTGTTGCTTCCAAAGAGAATTATTTTCTTCCTCAAACCCTTCTGTAGAACGTATTCACACAGACTTAAACCTGAAGGTATTCCACTCCCTGAGTACCAGTATGCAACATACTCCTCGTTATTATCGAACACTGGTTTGAGGAAGCGCCCATTAGGTCCGATCAGAAAGCATTCGTCGCCAGCCTTATACTGTTCCATGAAATACTCGGCAAAAGGCGGACGCAGCTCTTTGTGCTCTTCCGCTGATTTATTTTCCCAGTCCTTCCTCGGGAAATCGACCTTGATCAGCAATTCAACGTACTCCCTATTCAGCGGATTGGAAACTATCGAATAAGCTCTCTTGTCAGTTTCCTGTACATCTTTACCTTCTCTGTTCTGCCTTGTTAGCCCTGCCTCTAACATGTAGAACTGCCCTACATCATAATCGAACAAGCCATCGCTTTCTGCTACTGGTACAAGAACGTATGCGTTTGTATCACTTGTCTGCGGAATTATCTTCTCAACTTTTACCTTGTATTGTTTGACCATTGTGCAACGACCATAATTACGTGCTAACTGACTGTTGCGTTACGCTGCTGGATGTACAGTATCAACAATTTATTACTTTGCCCGAAACGTCATAAAAGAGAACTTTAGGTGTTAGACACGCATGAAATTTGGTAGAAAACTGGAAAAAATTTTATAGTCATACAAACACTAAATCATAATATGAACGAGAACAATCTGGAAATCGCTACGTTTGCGGCAGGCTGTTTCTGGGGAGTCGAGGAAGTCTTCAGAAAGATCAAGGGAGTTAAATCAACGATGGTAGGCTATACTGGAGCGAAGTTCGAAAACCCAACATATGAGGATGTCTGCTCTGACGAAACTGGGCATGCAGAAGCACTACAGATGCAGTACGATTCAAAAGAGGTGTCATATGAACAGCTCCTCAAGGTATTCTGGTCAGTTCACGATCCTACAACAATGAACAGGCAGGGTCCTGATATCGGTTCGCAATATCGTTCCATGATTGCTTATCACACTCCTGAGCAGGAAGCCCTTGCAAAGAAGTTGAAAGAGGACTTGGAGAAATCGGGAAAGTTCAAGCGAAAGATCGTTACAGAGATAGTTCCAGCATCGACATTCTACAGAGCAGAGGATTACCACCAGAAATACTACATGAAGCGAGGCGGTGGTAGCTGTTATCTACACCCTAACCTAGAAGAAATCGTCGAGATACAGGAATAAAATGTTCCTGATTTATTTCACAATTAACCTATACAGCTGAGGTTTTGTCCATGGTATCCTTTCTATAACTTTTCTTGCCTCAAGATCAAGTTTGACACTTTCAACATACCATGGGATAGACCCTTCAAAGCTGCCTTTCAGTTTCTTTTTCACAGCTATTGCCAAGTCTGAATATGTAAGTTTACCTTGTGTCCTTAAAGACTGAATTATTGATTTACGGATCAAGTTATATTTTTTCTTGCTTATGTTAACTCCATGTTTCTTCGCAGGATGTTTTGTCAGAATCTTTTCTTCCATAATTGTTTCGTAGATTATTTCGTAATGCTATTATAATTAATTTCTATCGATCTTTCTGTTGCGGTACTCATTGTGATCCGCTATAGTTTAGCAGAAAATTAACATTACAAAAAATAAGGGGTGTGCAGTCGAGATCTATTCTCGAGCTACAATCGGTATGTCTTGTACTGCTGGTCTCTTGAGAACCACAGCTAGGTAGTACAGGTTGTACTCCAAGTCGTCGCCGTGGAAGTCGCCCTTCACGATGAATAGCCATGCGTTCTTCGTTTCTTGAAGCAGCTCTCCATTCAGCGACACTCGGAATTCGTTGTCCTCGCTATCCTTCACCGCTCCTTCTGCAGCAAATGCACTCTTGTCCTCTCTTACATCGATCGTCCATGTCTCTGGAATAGCCTGGTACCTTACTGGACTGCCCTCATCGTTGATTGTGATCAGTCCTCTCTTGACCACGTAATCTGTTTCTGTATCACT
The DNA here is from genome assembly GCA_049199595.1 of Candidatus Nitrosomirales archaeon. GTDB lineage: Archaea > Thermoproteota > Nitrososphaeria > Nitrososphaerales > UBA213 > JBMCYV01. Next base: position 21,433 of record JBMCYV010000024.1, on the reverse strand, counting down.
TGCTTTGGCTATACCGAACCTGAGATGGGATCTGTACATTGTGTTTTCATCTGTGTCAACAGCTGCTCCAATTCCGAGCAATGCTGTCATGTTTCCTGCGCGATCGGGTCTGTGCTCTCTTACTTGGTCCCTTACCTTCTCTCTTACCTTGTCTCTTGTTCTGTCATCATCTTCACTGCTTTCCTGTGCTGACGCAGGAATTATGAACGCCGCAGCAAGGAGCGACAGCATCACTGTTCCCGCAAGCAGTGCCTTTTTCTTTGGTACGTTGTTTTTCATGTTGTTCATGCCTTACAAGCATGATCTGTCCCAGATCGTTAAGAATTTGCGAAACCTTGTCAATTAACAAGGTAAGTTAACAAAGTTACTCTCCTAGTGAATTTGTCTGAAGGTGTTAAGCAAAAATAATACCTATATTTGATACAAGCCATTGTCGCATGAATATCGGGATCGCATTTTCATAATAAAGGATATAATTCTCAAACTTACGGAGTATGGGGAGTTAAATCAAACCACGCTGTTGAGCTACTGCGGCCTGAACCTTGTTAAGCACAAAAACATACTTGACAGCATGGAGCGTAAAGGCATCATAAATAGAGCGGAGGAGCCGTGGGGCAACAAGAAGATAATAAAGTATAGCGTTACCGAGAAAGGTAGAGAATTTTCTAGAAAAATTCTGGAACCTTACGAAGAAATGTTCCCGAGAAAGCATCGAAGTGGTATAGATAACAATGTTAACTAAGTGTTTTAAGTTTATCATTGTAAAGGAGATCTGGGCAAATGTCTGATCCTGAAGATAATCGTCCTCCAAAGGATACGAAGAGACGGGAGAGTATACTGGAAGTATTAGATGAATTAATTTTCCATCTGAATAATACTAAAGGCATTTTTACGCTATTGATTATATCCTCGTTGATTCTTGCACCAATAGCGTTGATACTTGGAGGGATATTCATAACCTTCCCACGCTTTCTATTCTTCCTTTTGAATAGGGTGCCAGATGTGGGTATCATATTGTTGGTCTATGTTGTAATTTCAATAATATTTTCATCAATATGGCTGTACATAGGAATAAAGGAACAAAGATTCTTTTCCAAATGGAACAACAAATTCAGACGGTACATGTCTTTGAAAAGCCAGATTGACAAGGAATTGGGAGAAGAAGACGAAAATACCTAAAAACTCAATCTCAATGATTATGCATACCCCGAACAGTGTCTAACAGCAACTTCTTGGTTTCACTGGACAGTTCGTAATTTTTCAGAACAGAGGCACTGTCATTGAGAAGCTTATTCCTGAATTCTGGATCCCTCGCAGCCTTGGCAAAAATTTCGTTAAGGGTCTGAATCTCCTTCTCATTAAGTTCTTCCATACAAAACCACATCGTTGAAGCAATTATATATTTTTGCGAAGACGTATTGGTCTACCAGATTGAGATCTGAATTGGTCTAATGATAAAGATTAATGCAAATTTCTGACAAATTCCCTTAATGCGTGCGATTCTTCTTTGAAAGCACGAATTGTGTGTTTCTTGCCATCAGGGCATACTAATGTTACAGTTACAACATTCACTTCTATATCTGAAGCAATAACAGGAGGTTGAATCTTTTCTATTTTACAATTATCAGTGAGTAATTTCTTCAATTCAGAAATGGATTTGAATTCCACCATATGACAACTTACACCAGCATAAATATACTTAAGTGAAGTTTGATATAAATGAATTAACCTAAAGTCAGCATCCATAACCAGAGCATGCTAGACTGGGTCAAGTGATCAAACTGGACTTCGATAATAGTTAGTTGTCATTTTGTGACGATTATGAAGACATTAATAACCAACTGGAAAAGTAAGTTTGTATGCCACAGTTTGAGAATGATCTATTACTTGAACTTCAGAGTCGCAAAAAATGGACCCAAAAAGGCACTTCAAGAATTGTTCCTGTTGGTGACACATTGAAAAAAGTAATACCTATTGCAAAGCAGATCGGTGTAACAAGACTCGCTGATATAACATACATGGATGCGCTAAGGATACCGAACTATTCTGCAGTTCTTCCTGGCACCGAAGATTACATATGGGTGTACAGCGGCAAGGGACCCACAGGAGCACATGCAAAGGCAAGTGCACTGATGGAGTGTGTAGAAAGATACTCTTCACTTCCAAGAACCGCTGCAAGACATTACATTACTGGAACCTACGAAAAACTTGCGGCAGAACAAGGCAGGGAGAATGTTTTGCATCCAGATGATATTCTAGAGCCGTTGAAGTTTGAGTACAAAGATAATATGCAGATGGACTTCCTTGAAGGTGTTGACCTCCTTACGCGCAATAAAACATTGGTACCTGCTGGTATTGCTCTTTCAAGATATGAACCTATTAATCCAGCCGTAAATCCGTTTCAGTTTTCACATACCAACGGCTTGGCATCGGGAAATGTGTTAGAAGAAGCTATCTGTCATGCCATTTGCGAAGTGATCGAAAGGGATGCCGTAAGCTTGGCAGACCTTAGATCCAGTGCTATACCATTTCATGTTCTTAGAACGATGACAGAAGTTTTGCAGTATAGTGGATTGAACGTGAATTCCTTGTCGTCAGATCTTTATGTTGATGATCCAGATATCTTCCCGGAAGTCGATATTTCTGCTATAGATTTTCCATATGCCAGATCGTTAATCAACAGATTCAAAGAAGAAAATATTCCGTTGCTGATAAAGGATATAACTACAGATATTGGTATTCCAACATTCATCGCAACGAGCGTGCAGTGGGTGACACATGATTACGGTTACCTTGCGGAAGGGCATGGCACTCATCCAGACGCAAGAATCGCGCTTGTAAGAGCAATTACCGAGGTATCGCAAACAAGGGCTGCAAACATACAGGGTGCTCGAGACGATCTTCGCAGAATGAACTACGAGATGGGAAACACCGCAGAGACTAAGGCGTGGCAGTTCATGCACTCGAAACATAGGAAAGATTTTCGAGATATGAAGACGTTTGAAAACGACGACATACTCGATGACATACATCTATTGCTAGAGAGTCTCGAAAACGTTGGGCTCCGAAGAGCGATAGTGGTTAATCTTACGAATCCTGATATTGGAATTCCAGTAGTCAGGGTGATAGTGCCAGGACTCGAGACCTTCAAGGTTACCAAGAGCGTTATGGGAGATCGTGCAAGGAAATACTTCCCAAGACCTAGGATGTGAAATCATGCTGCCAGTGATATTTCTCGGCCCAAGTTTGAGCATGCAAAAGGCTAAAGAAATATTCCCGCTAGCGGACTACAGACCACCAGCTAGAAAAGGAGACTTTCTGAAGATAGCGAATGAGGAAAACGATGTGGGTTTTGTTGGATTCATTGACGGCGTATTTTTGCAGGATTACCCGCCCACGCCTATAGAAGTTTATTCTCTCTTGCAGAAAAATAACGTAACTGTTGCAGGAGCAGCCAGTTTAGGTGCATTGCGGGCAGTGGAACTGGAGAAGTTTGGGATGATCGGTATTGGTAGGATATTTCAGCTCTACAAGTCTGGTAGATTGGAATCCGATGATGAAGTAGCGGTAACATTTTCAGATCAAGACTACAAGCTCCAGTCTGAAGCGCTTATCGACATACGCTACACATTGTACTGGGCGGTAAAGCGCGGCATCATAAGAAGAGATACCAAGGATGTTTTGGTAAAGATAGCAAAGCGGATCTATTTTCCGTCAAGAAATTATGATGAAATCATGGAAAGAGCAAAAACCGATGGTATTGAAAAAAAGGAACTTGAACGATGTAAAGAATATGTCGCAGTAAATAGAAGGAGCCTCAAGGAAGAAGATAGCATCAAGCTAATTCAGTTCATAAAGGAACGGTATCTAGAATCTCTAAAGAGCTAACTCGTTCCAAGAACATCATCAAATTTTTGCCTTCCTTTATAAAGAGATCATGGAAACACCTATGAATTCCATGAGAATGCCATATCCACTCCAAATACATACACGAAATCTCATGCGCAGAGTCCGTAAGGGCATGAAACCTCCTGCATTGCAAATGCTTTGTATGAATATTTGCATATTCAAAACTGAAAGATTACAGATCCGATGTTAATATACGGATTCATCCTTTCTTTATTAAGACCCCCCCCTCTAGTAGTTTTTACAGGCGGGCGTTTTCACGTTATCATGCCATGATACGTGTCACCCATATGTACCGGTGCTTGTGGTCAAACTCTGTTTACTTACATGTTTCGTAGTGTACTGAGTCTACAGGCGGGCGTTTCTTAGCTTTGCTACTAAAGCTATCGTACCATTCTGCAAGGTTGAGTAAATAACAAACTTTTGCACAGATACTATTATTAGCATAAGCATAAACAGGATGAATAATGGGCTTTAGCAGATTCCTAGTAAAACGCATTATCAACATGGTTATAGTGCTCTTCTTCACGCTGTTGATAACAATAATCTTGGTAGGTCCTACTATGGACAATATATTGAGACTTTCTATTGAACAGGAATGTAGAGGCGAGGCGAACAATTTGAAATTCCCAACGGCCGATGATCGAAATAATTGGATCGAGACTTGCATAACGACAAAAATTCATACAGTAGGTCTTGATGAGCCATGGTACTCTCCTAAGAGGCTGGGTTTTGCGTTACTAAAAATAATGAGCCTTGATTTTGGCAGAGCATATTTTTTGATCAGCGATACGGGCTCTGGCGATGTGGCTGACATAATACTGGAAAGGTTGCCCAGGACCGTACTGCTGTTTACAACTTCTACGGCAATAATATCCGTAATCGGACTTTATCTAGGAGCGTTTTCCGCAAGCAAGGCAGGTTCCGTAATAGACAAGCTGGTATCAACTTTTGCTGTTATCAGTAGCAGCTTCCCCTTATGGTGGACGGGCATGTTGATGATACTTGTCTTTGCATTCGTTTACAGCATATTCCCTGCCAGCGCCACACCGTTAGTATCTGCTTCAGATCCATCATACATCCCCCAACTGCTTTATCACATGGCACTGCCCTTGATAACGATAGTTCTTGTAGGCTTTGGCGGATGGGCATACATCGTTAGGAACTTCGTTATAGGCATTCTAAATGAAGACTACATTATGGTAAAACGTGCAGAGGGAATACCAGAAAAGAAAGTGATCTATTCTCATGCACTGAAGAATGCGGCACCGCCAATAATTACAGTGCTTGCCCTTAGCTTATCAGGCTCGATTGGCGGAGCAATAATTTCCGAAGCTGTATTTAATTGGCCAGGCATGGGCAAGCTTTACTTTGATGCCATCAGCGTTCTCGATATTCCAGTAATAATCGGTCTCACATACATTACAACGCTTCTCTTCTTGGTCAGCATATTCATCGCGGATCTTATGTACGGATTATTCGATCCGAGGGTGAGGATAGGATGAGCGTAGTTAATTTGTCGGAAACTTGGAAAGAGTTCAGGAAGAACAAGATCGGACTTGCTGGCTTGGCAATACTTGCTATACTAGCCGGTATATCTATTGTTGCTATTACAACGATTCCGCTCGATACATTCAGGCAGTGGCAGAACCCATCGCAGTGGACATCTTATCCGAGGGCGGCCATGCCTGCATGGACCAATTTCTTTACAAGCGAAAAGCTGCCTGAACACATGATTCTGCGTGATGCTAGCGTTAGTGAGCAGGTTAGCGATGGTATGAGGACAGTCACACATACATACACATTTGACTATGTATACGATGATTTTCCTAACGACTTTATGTTTAACTTCAAGATCAAGTATCACGCAACGCCACCCTTGCTGCAGCTATCTGTAACAAGGCCAGATGATAATTCGTTCGAGCTTGCAAGGATCTCGCTACCATCTGCGCAGTCTGCTGAATATTTGTACAGTGAAACGATATTTTCTACGGATAGTATTGTAAAAAATGGTGTTGCGAATTATCTTTCGAAATTTGCTTTCCCCATTGATCAATCGCAGCCGCAGGTTGTGGTATTTTCGAGCACGGAAAAGCTATCTGTGTTAAAGGGCAAGTACAAGATTAGCGCAACTTTTTTCATTTTTGACAGTACAGATGAAGTCATAGATAGTAATCTGATTATTGGAGGAAAGGTCTATGGCTTGCTTGGCACTGATGAGTTGAGAAGAGACCTGTCAATTGGTATCATCTGGGGCACTCCTCTGGCATTGTTCATTGGAGTATCGGTTTCTTCGATATCAGTGATGATAGGAATGATGTACGGTGTCATTGCGGGATATAAGGGAAGGAACACTGATGAAGTCATGATGCGTGCAAATGATGTAATCTATGCACTGCCTGCTCTTCCTGTTTTAATCCTCTTGGCGGTAGCAATTGGAAAGAGCATCTTCCTGATTGTTGGTTTTCTTATCATCTTTGGCTGGGTTGGCATAGCGAAGGTTTCAAGGAGCATGGCTCTGCAGATCAAGAACCTCCAATACATAGAGGCGGCTGAACTTATGGGTCAGTCCAGCACGAGAATAGTCTTGAAGCACATACTGCCACAGTTGCTGCCATTTACATTTGCTAGCATAGCCATATCGGTTCCTGCAGCAATTATTACCGAAGCAGGTTTGAGCTTTCTTGGCCTTGGGGACCCTACCATGCCAACATGGGGTCAGCTGCTACATGATGCAAACGTGTACGGGGCGCATGCGAGGGGAATGTGGTGGTGGATCGTGACTCCTGGTTTGATGATTGCTTTAACTGGTTTGGCTTTCGTGCTTATAGGAACTGCACTTGATTCAATAGTCAATCCGAAACTGAAAAAAGTTTAGATCAAACAATTGGATTCTGTTGATTCGTCGGGTGTTGTAAAATGTTGTTGATTTTTGGTTGGAGCGAGAGCCATTCAGTATGGTATAGAACAGATTTTCCCTTGTCAATCATAGATACATACCATGATCTCATATCTGGACATGATGATTTTTCCCTAATGCTTTGAAAAACGCACGCGTGTAAAAGCTACTAGAGGGGGGGTTCTATATAAGGCTAGGAATTTTAACTTAAAGACAGATTCTGCTGAATCTTCGGGTGCATTAATTATTTTGGGTCCTACAGCCATGTGGTTTGTATGCAACTATTTTGCAAGTTCTGCGGCAAAAATGAAGAACGTTGATGATGTATTTTCTAGGCATAAAAGATTGCAGAACCACATTTTCCTACCGACCGATTCCCAATAATTGAATACAACGTCCGAAGATTCAACAGAACCAACAATTGAGCTGTCATCACCTATAAGTTTACGAAGTCAAAAACATTCCTCTAAAGTTAACAGCACTTTGTTACGCGTTCTGTTAACTTCGTATGTTTTTTTGACCTGTTAACTTAATGATGAACGCCATCTCTGGCAAAAGAAATTGAAGTGATGTTCTAGTGGATTATACGGGTTCTCTCCAAGTGGTGTGTCATGCTTAGGTTGAATCTTCATCTGACGAATCATAGACAGCGTATGGAAGAACCTCCAGAATCTTGAAGTATTCAGTTGTTATCTGAGGTTTGTGAGGGCTCTCGATTAACATCCGAATAGAGAATGTTTCTCCATCTCTACTATCTTCGAGTGCTGGCACTATTGCATATCTTGGAAACTCTCTTCTAAGTTGCTCTTCTAACCAATCGCAAAGCTCAGTATAAGATAGGTCAGGTATAGCTTCGCCATGCTCCTCCCTAAGCTCCTCGATATTCACCCCGAATGTGACGACCCACTTAGCCACAGCTTACATTGTGAATCAGCGTCACTCATTTATTGCTTTAGAACAATAAATTGCGAATACTTCTATCGCCTTGGTTTATACTCACTCATGTTCGGCGTGTAATGTCCACACTTATCACAAATGGAGTAGATAGTTCCACACTTTAGACACACAGCCATAACGCTCCCTTTCTTATGGTGTAGAGTAGATCGACAACGAATGCACTTCATGATTTAATTTATTCTATTAGAAGCTTATAAATGCGTATAATGTAGGAAAAAAATCTTTCCTTAAGTTACTAGAACCATTCCTTCTATTAGGCGTTTCTGACAATCTACTAAATTATATAGGTGGCTGAAACCTAGATCGATGCTTTAATAACACTCTTCATTACGGAGTCCTTATGGAAGATTATCCTGATGAAGAAATAAAGAAGATGGTAGAGGAAACCGATAGAGATGAATTCGAAGATCGTTCCAAACGGTTGAAATTTCTAATATCAGTTGAAGGTAAATGGTTGATGACAGCCCCAGCGCTGGCTACAGCATATTATGACGAAGCCAAGCTGTGTTGGTATAGTGGCGCTCTTGTGGCTACAATCATAATGGCACGTCTTTCTTTGGAAGAATTAATTCGTTCACATTATCGTAACGTGGGCTTGAGTAAAAAGTTGAAGTCAGGAAAAAACGTGGATGTTGTAGGATTTTCTGAACTAATTGATGAAACATTATCGGATAGATATATTTCAGAAGAGGAAGCAACAAAACTACGTGAGATAAGAAATTATAGCGAACCCTATATTCATACCAAAAGCATTAGATTCAAGGAAGCACGGCGAGATAAATCATCAAACTTTCTTACACAAAGTGATAAAATTTATGCTCCGGATCCATTGCAAATGGATGTTGAAGATGAAGCTGGGTCAGCTCTCCAAATAATGATAAGTTTGTTTCAGGGTATCTGCAATCGAACAGGTGGACTATAGCGTAATGAACAGTAAAGATCAAATAAGGCGTAACTTTCATACTCAGTAGATAACATTACTACACGAGTTAGATTTTGAGGGTATGGGACAAGTGAGATGCGACGGGCGCAACGGCGCCTCCCGTTGTGACACGCGCACCTCACCGCCATAGTCATTCCTCACCTAACTCGCATAGTTGTCGATTGATGTCATCTTTGGTATGGGTTTGTCTGTGCGTATGTATTCTTCTGCAATCCCCTGCTTGCTACCAGTTTTTGCAATGAACTTCTCTTTTTCCAATACGTCCAACGCAGCTTTAACTGGTTGACGATTCTCTACGATGTAGTTTGGCAATATGGTGTTTAGCTGTGCCTTGTAAAAGGGCTTGTCAGGTATATTCTTCAGCACTATAGATATGGTGGAATTGGGATCGTTCAGACTTCCTAGGTTTATGGTACGCCTATTGTTGGCTGAACTTATTACAACTGCAAGGTACTCTTTTGTTTTATCGTTCTTATAGTAGATGTACCTACCCAAAGCTCCTCGGATCATTTTAGATGCCCTTGCTTCGTGGAACTTCGCAAAACCTTCTGGTACCTGAATTGAACTTTCAATAGGTCTCACTTCATCGTCTGACTCCTCAATTTGAATTGTTAGATAACCATCTGCGGATATGCTCAACATCAATTTCCTTGCAGTTTCGTCAGTCTCGGAAATGTGCTTCCCATCAAGCTTTAGCAAATACTTAGTAAAGCCACTAACTTCGATTCCGTCAAACCCAGTCTTGTTTTCCAGCTTCCCCTTATGCCCTACTATGAATATGCTGCGCATAGCAACACATGTTACGCTATGCTATATAAATGCTGTGGTAAGCATTGAGCAGCATGTTACAGCATCAATCAGCATACATTTTGTCCAACAGCTCTCCCTGCTTCCATGTGTTCACCCTCTCGTAGCTAGGTATTGGAAACTTACTCTCATCCAAGGATAGCGATTTATCACGTAAATCGCTTGGTTCTTCAAGCCGTTGCCTAGCCAGTTTTACATATTCGGATTTAATGTCGAATCCTATGAACTTTCGTCCTGAGTATTTTGCAACCTTGGTAGTCTGACCACTCCCATTGAAAGGATCAAGAACCACATCATTTGGGTACGAGTACAAATTTATCAACCTGTACGGGATCTCTTCTGGGAAAGGACATGGGTGGTCTAAGTAATTAGGTGGCACAGGAGCTATGTGCCATACAGAGTTGGCTATTTCCTTTTTAACAAAATCATTCAAATCAAGCTTGCCAATATCGAGTTTCCTAAGATGATTGGTTCCTTTCTGTAAGACAAAGATATTTTCATGCATTATGTTAGCACGATAATAAGTTGGATAAGGATGCTGCACTGTTACGCGGAATCTTTTGGCTCCTCCTGTAACTTTCTGCCATATTATTTCTTCATGAAATTTCCAACCAATCGTGAGTAATTCAATCAACAAAAGACTAGGTAATGCTACAAGTTCACCATTTTTGATTTCATTTCCGATCACTATACAACAATACCCACCGTCTTTTGTTACTGTATGCACAGCAGAAAATATTTGCCTCATCTCATCAAGGTACGCATCTAGGGAAAGCTCTGTCTTGCCCCTGAAATGTTCTTTCTTATTAGTTTTAAGATTGTGTAGATGCGTATCATAATCTATAGCATTTCCGTATGGTGGTGATGTGATTGTTAAATCGATTGAATTTGGATCGAGTTGGTGGAGAAGTTTGAGGCTGTCGCCGTATTCGATTTTGTTTTCAAACCTTGCGGTTCCCATACCCCGCACCAACATGCGATCTTTCCATAGTTAAGTGTTTCACAATATCTAATTTCATCATTCTTAAGTAACAAAGTCAAGAAATCTCACACAAAGGTAACAGAACTTTGTTACGAAAGGGTTAAATAAATCGCTAGCGATATACTGACGGGTTCGAAAGAACCTAGCCCAGACCATGACCCGAAAGCCCAGCGTTGGTGGAGAGGCCGAAATTTTGCCTCTCCCCTTTAACTAAGATAGCGTGAGCAATGGTTTCTATTAACTTAGCATTGATTTAACTTGCTTCTCTAGATTGGCAAATGCATCGCTAACCTGCTTCATCCTCTTTTCTATTCCCGTCTTGTAGCCGTTTGCCTTTAACTTTCTATCACTGATCATTCGTTCCTGCTCCTTTGGGTTCGGAGAGCCCACAGATACTCTTGACTCTAGGGAACGCCTTGGATCCATTTTGCTTATTATTTTGGAAAGTTCGCCTGAAGGAAAGTCTTTTCCAACAGCAGACTTTATCTCCTGCTCGCTCAGAGCTCGCAGACCCTTCCTGCTGTCAGATGCTGTCTTTACCAAAGAACCAACTATCTTATGTGCCTGCCTGAACGCAACACCTTTCCTGACCAGTTCTTCAGCAATATCAAGTGAAACTGCGTAACTGTTCTGTGCTGATTCGAGCATTACCTTCTTGTTCACCTTCATGCTTTCTACGATAGAACTCATGATCTTGAGAGAATCCTTCGCAATAGATATTGACTGCCATAGCATGTGCTTGGTATCCTGAAGATCCCTGCTGTACCCTGATGGTAGTGACTTTACAGTTGCCATCAGACTCATTAACAAACCCAATGACATCGACGTTTTTGCCCGCATAAGTTCCAAGGGACAGGGATTCTTCTTCTGTGGCATAACGCTTGAACTTGATGTAAACTCGTCCGCAAGTTCGATGTAGTTAAATTCTGACGAGGACCATAGCACAAAATCTTCCGCTATCCTGCTAAGGTCAAGCATTATCATGGCAAGGTCGAAGCTGAATTCTGTCATGAAGTCTCTTGCTGTTGTAGCATCTATGGAGTTCTCAACCAGACTATCGAAACCTAGCAATGATGCCGTTTCTCTTCGATCTATCTTGATCGAAGTGCCACCTATAGCAGATGCGCCTAATGGTGATTGGTTTACCCTTCCATAGCAGATGTATAATCTATCAAGATCGCGGAACAATGCATCTGCATATGAAAGCAAATAATGCGAAAAGGTTCCTATCTGTGCATGTTGCAAGTGTGTATACATGATCATTGCAGAGTCCTTATTCTGATCTGCTTTGTTGATCAAAGTGTAGATCAATGCAAGCAGTTCCTTGCAGATATCATTGATATCATCCCTTACCTTCATCCTTATGTCAAGTGCAACCTGATCATTCCTTGACCTTGCCGTATGCATCTTTCCTCCAGCATCGATGCCAGCCTTTTCAATAACGTAAGCTTCAACAGCTTCGTGTATATCCTCATACTCGTCAGAAGCAAGTTTATTCAGATCCTGCTTCTTCACACCTTCTAATGCTAAAATGATCTTCTTCAATTCCTGCTTGTCGATCAGACCATTTTCATGGAGCATCAACGAATGGGCTTCGCTACCAACTACATCATAATACAGAAGTGCAAGGTCATCGCTAATTGATGATAGGAACTTCAATGCATCTTTATCCAGCTTACCCTTTAACCTTGAACGATACATGGATAATGGACATCAGAGGCTTTTATTTTAATCATATGAACACAAAAAAATTAGTCATTTCATGCGTACTTATGACCAAAATTTAACAATGAAGAAAACCATCTTCTCTCAACTATGTACTTGTGGATCAATTTTGCTGAGCCAATCGCACTAATGGCTAGAACAGAAAGTACGAGCGAAACCGTAGAAAACGCTAGTATGACCGTATTGTTGGAAATTATTCCAACGAAAACTGCGGTCAGTGCAACTCCAAGTATCACCAATACCTTTCTTAACGTGAATTTGTGTTGTCTTATCGGCTTTATAGCTAGAACTAATGGCGAGAAATATGTTACACCGATCAAAGAGCTTGCTAGCAATCCAGCCATCAAAGCTCCATACTCGCCATCCATAAGTGAATACGCATTTTCTGACATCTGCAAAATACCCAGCAGTGGGTAGATCGAGCCTTTCACTACATGCTGCATCCATGGCTGTTGCCTTTCATAATCAGCAACATAAGGACTGAATGAATAATACCATGCATTGAAGACATTCATGAAACTAGAACCTGAAGCTGTAGACATAATGTGTCTGTCTCTAAATTCTCTAAGGAACTGTACCTGTGGTGCAAGCTCATTGCCAAACGCTGCAGTCGCGATTAAACATCTTCCGCCATTTGGTATGTTGCTTGGTGCGTTTCCAACTGCATTAGAACCACTTGATGCGGCTGATTCATTGCTAGGTGCATATGTTGCATTAAGCGGTGCGTTGGCTACTCCTTTGGTCAGATTCTGTGCTGTCCTTATAGGATTGTAAATCTCGCCATTTTTAGTGACAGTAATGATCTGTAAGGCGGTATAACCTATTCCCGCAGAGTCCTTCATATTCATGGTAACTCGGTAATATCCTGGTTCTTCGAAAGTATGAGTCGGGTTAGGTTCCGTGCTTCTGAATCCATCACTAGAGATCCATTGATAAGCATAGGGAGGAGTGCCGCCGGTCACATTCGGCGTAAATGTGATCGTAAGGGGAGCATCGCCACGTGTCATTGGTGACGATATGCTTGCTCGTATCGGGTGTGGCACATGCACGTTAATGACCCGCTGATCTCTGTGTTTAACATTGGATGCATCATCACCAACAAGCGCCTCAATAGTAAGTGTGTAGTTACCACCCCAAAGTGTAGTAATTTCTACGGATGCTTGCGCCGTTTGATTACCATCGAAGTAATTCGATATGATGAACTCCTTGGAAGGCTGTAAAGCTGCTGAAGGCAGTATTCGGATCTGCACGAATCCCTCACCAGATATCTTCCTGACTTCAACTGTGACATCAAACTTTGCGTTCCTGGAAATTGTTATCGAGGTCGGGGTTACGTCCCAGTCAAAAACAATGTCGGATCTCGAAGACGCCAAAGGAAATGTAGAAAGTGGAAGGATGAGTGATATGCAAAGTGCTGCAAGGCTAATTCTGACGGCGTTCATGCCTCTACTCCGTACGTTGTAATAACCACAATGTTAAACCTTTCACATATTGAATTCTAATTGTCATCTTAGCCACGGCTCTCGTTGCTCAAGGGGAGCAGACTGACCTTTTGTTGATTTTTTACCACATCTTCTCCTTGTCTTATGTTTCCTTAAATTCTTTACAAACTTGCCACACACATCGCAAATTGGCATATTGTAATAAAGTTAAAAACAATAAAAAAAGTTTTGCATGATTATGGTTATATATGGCACTAGCGCTATCTTGCTCATGAGCACGGAATTACAGCAGCTAAGAAAGAAAATATTCGATGCACTAACACCAATCGTAGATCCTGAGATCAACGTATCCATAATGGAGTTACAGTTGATTGATAATGTTGATATCCAAGACGGAGCTGTTAAGGTCGATCTACACCTTACAAGTCCCTTCTGTCCAGCAGTGTTTGGCTTCAAGATAGCACAGGATATACATGACAATATTCAGAAGATTGAGGGTGTAAAGAAAGTTAATGTTAATGTTAGCAATCACTTCATGGCTGAAGCTATAAACAAACAGGTAAACGAAAGCGGCAAAACTACTGGTACGTTTCAGGTTTACGACAAGTAATTATCCTTCAGGCTTGTAGCGTTTTGTTGTAATCTTTTCCTTCTTTGAGAAGCCCATCATGTATCCTCTCAAGAGCTGAATGCCTAACGCAGGATCGACGCCCTTAGGACACACAGCGCTGCAAGAACCCGCAAAATGACATCTCCACATGCCATGTCTTTCATCAACTATCTTCAGCCTTTCATCTGCGCCCTGATCTCTATTGTCAGCAAAATATCTGTACATTTGAGCGAGTGCCTGCGGTCCTGGAAATTTTTTGTCTGTAGCAACTACAGGACATGCTGAGTAACACAAGCCGCATTTTATGCAGTAAGAAAACTGCATAAATTTATCTAGCTGCTTTGGATTCTGCAGGAACTCTCTTGTCTCTGCATCAACATTTCTGTCAACATCATTGATTATGAACGGTTTCATATCCTTATGATGCTGGAAGAATGCCGTAAAGTCAGTAGCAAGATCTCTAATGATAGGAAAGTTTGGCATCGGCTCGCAGGTAATAGTATCAGTGTTAAGTTCATCTATCTTTGTGTAGCAGGCAAGTCTTGGTATGCCATTGATCTTCATTCCGCAGGAACCGCAAGATGCCTGCCTGCACGAATACCTGATCGCGATGGAATGATCATCATAGGCTTTTGCAGAAAGCAAAGCGTCCAGAACAGTGGTCCATCTTTCAGCTGGAACACTAAAAGTGTCGTACCTGGGAGAATCGTTGCCAGGAATATGCCTGAATACCCTCAGCTTTATCGTCTTCATACCACACCTGCCATGTTGGCCATGATTATTGTTCTGCTTCCATAAGCTATGATTGCTATTGCCGCAGCAACGCATGCCCACTTCACTCCCTTCTCCCAACTCTCACCCTGCCTCCACTCTATCAGTATTATACGCAAACCATTGAAACCGTGTATGGCAACTGTAACGAGTATTAGTTCAAGCACTATCGCATACGGCAGGTTCTGGTAGTTTGCGATGATGTTTTCGTACTCCAGACTTTGGCCAAAAGGCATTATCAGCCTGAACATTATGTGTATGCCTACCAAAACTATGGCCGATAATCCAGTAACGTAATGGATGTTCATTATCTGGCTTTCTCGCATACACTCACTCTCCAAACAAGACGTTTGCACCGTAGATCATAGCAAGGGCTGCAAGCGTTATGCTCACCCATATGCATGCTCTCATCCTAGCGCTCAGTGTGGTTGGTCTATATGGATAGTCAGGCCTTCCTGGCTTTCCAACTCCCCTCCCACCTTCTGTTATGTACAGTCTAACTCCATTAGCAGCATGAAATGTAGACATTCCAATTACAATGATAAGTACGATATGTCCTCCGGGCGTTTGTGTAAGGTCAAGCATTGCCTCCCATGCAAACTTGCCCTGTGCTATTGAGCTGGTTTCAATTACATGGGCAATGAAATACGCAAGTAAACCAAGTCCCGTCAGTCGCTGCAACCAGTATGCAAATCTTGCCAGCCCATATCTCGTTGGGTTTAGCCAACCCTTCACACCTTCACGATTTTCTTCCTGCACCAAACCAACCGCCTCAGTAGTGCCTCTCTTCGGGTTTATATCTTGTCATTGTTACTGGATGGTAAGCAAGTTTAGGTCCGTCTCCAGTATAGTATGCGAGTGTGTGTTTCATGAAGTTTGTATCGTCACGTTTTGGATAATCTATCCTAGCATGCGCACCCCTTGATTCCAGTCTGTTGTATGCTCCAATAAGGACAACCTCGCAGGTTCGCAGCATCGAATCCAGCTCCATTACATTTGTGAAGTTTGTGTTGTACTCCTTAGCTTGATCATCAACATGCTTCCATGTTCTTGCCTGCAATTCCTTGACCTTCTTTATTGCCTCAGCAAGTCCCTGCTCGTTTCTGTAAACATAAGCATTTGCATCCATCATGTCGGTAAGTTCCTTCTTGATCTGGTACGGGTTTTCTTGCCCGGTTCCGCGAAATATGCCGTCGTAGATCCTCTTTTCCTCCGCTTTGATCATATCCGCTGGCAATTCGTATGTGCTCTGCTCCAAGGCGTACTTTGCTGCAAACTCTCCAGTGTACCTGCCCCAGACCAGACATTCGGCAGTAGAGTTTGCTCCTAACCTGTTTGCACCGTTTATGCTTACGCAGGCAGCCTCGCCGGAAGCCCACAATCCCTTCATTTCAGTAGCTCCATCGATGTTTGTGTGTATACCACCCATCATGTAGTGAGACACAGGTCTGACCGGTATGGGCTCGTCTATGGGATCCAGACCAGAGAACTTCATCGTGATCTCTCGTATGCCAGCAAGCCGTTCCTTGATCTTCTCACCGCCTATATGTCTGAGGTCAAGCAACAGATGGTTCATGTTGGTAGCTTCATCTGTGAAGCCCCTGCCCTCGAGTATTTCAGTTATCATGGCCCTTGACACAACATCTCTTGACGCTAATTCCACCTTATTGGGAGCATACTTCTTCATGAATCTGTCACCGTCTTTGTTTGTCAAATATCCACCTTCGCCTCTGGCACCTTCCGTTATCAATATTCCAGATGGGAGTATGCCAGTAGGGTGGAACTGCACAAACTCCATGTCCTTCAAAGCCAAACCTGCTCGATAAGCCATGTCAAGACCATCTGGAGTTGATGACAATGCATATGTTGCAAAGGAATAGATCCTTCCCGCACCACCAGAAGCTATGATGCATGCTTTTGCCCTGAACGTAGAAAAATTCCCGGTTGGAATTTCTATCGCTGTCAGGCCATTAAACTGATGATCACTGTACAGTATCGATGTAACGAACCATTCATTGTAGAAGTGTATGTTATCATACTTTAACGCAGTATCGTACAATGTCTGCATAAGATAAAATCCTACCTTGTCCTGAGCAAAAGTCGCTCTAGGAAAACTATATCCTCCGAAGTGTCTTTGAGCAACTCTTCCATTTTCCTTTCTTGACCACGGCATGCCCCAGTGTTCCAGTTGATAGATCTCGTTTGGCATGCTGTGAACAAGGCGCTCAACACAATCCTGATCTGCAAGAAAATCGCTTCCCTTGACAGTATCATAGATATGCGATTCAAAACTATCTCCCTCCTCTTCGTAAAGTACAGCTGCTGTACCGCCTTCCGCAGATACAGAGTGTGAACGCATGACCTGCACCTTCGAAATTACTGCAATGTTCAACTTCTGGCTCGTTCTAGCGGCTTCGATTGCAGCACGAAGGCCAGCAAGACCCGAGCCTACGATGATTAGATCATGCTCGATAAAATCAGCCAAATCCGTTCACATATCAAACTATCATTTATTATAGTTTAATCTGTTCTAACGCACTATACGAATTCATCAGTAAACTAGCTTATCGGTATGAACGTAAACATGCCCAGAAGACTTAAATATATCTCTAGCGATATTTACTTGATAGTAAATGGTAGCAAGTTGGCTTCAGAGAGTTGGAAGTTCTGTTCCAAGAGGCTTTTCCCGCTTCTATGTGCTAAACATACTGAAGGAACGAGCCATGACGGGAAAGCAAATCATAGAATCTGCAACTGAGGAGAGCGACGGGATGTGGAAGCCTTCAGCTGGTTTAGTATACCCATTGCTTGGCAGGCTGTTGCAGGAAGGTTTGATCGAAGAAAATGATGAGGGAAAGTATACTATAACAAAGAAGGGAATATCTGTTCTTGAAGACCTGCATTCAATACAAGATGTAATAAAGAAGCAGATGGACGTTTTGATGCGATTGGGAAACGTTGGTAAATTCGTAGCTATGGACATACTTGACAGAGTTACATCGATGGCAGCTACGCTGAATGACAACCTAGACAATATGACAAAAGCGCAAAGGGATCAGTATAAAAAATTCCTGCAAGGCACTTTGAAGAAGCTGGACGAGAAGGAAGGCAAGCAGAAGGTAGACGTGGAATAAGTTTTTTGAATAGATTTTTATTTTATTATGTTAGAACATTCCTATCTTGGGATCTACACACACGCTCGAACTTCCGCTAGTCAGGGAGGAGGAGGACAACATTTGTTTGCCGTTAGTTATCAGCGTTGTGTCCAGATATTGGGGTGAAGAGATTCCGATCAACGAGGCGAAGGAAATAGCAAAGATGTATCCAAAGATGAAAGGAACTATAATGATCGAGGGTGTCGAACTTGCAGAGAAGCATGGTTTCAAATCGTTCATCTACCAAGGATCTTTGCAGGATCTCAAGAAGCGGATAGACCAAGGATTACCGCCAATTGTAATCTTGCCTGGTATACAGGAGACCGTGCAGCATGCGACAGTTATCTCAGGATACGACGACAGTACCAATAGAGTGTTAACATATTTTCCAGAGCCAGACAAGATAGGAGCGATAACCTACAAACAATTCACTGAATCGTGGAAGCAGGACGATACGATCACAATGATGCTAGTTCCTAACGACATGGCAAAGTATGTTGAAAATGATGAACTAACATTTGCAAGATCCAACCGTCTTTGTTTCGTCGCCGAAAAACTGCAAGCACAAGGTAAGCGTGAGGAAGCTATATCGATGCTAATGAAGGTAAGAGATGAAGAGCCAAACAATCCTAGGACGTGGAATCTGCTTGGGTCACTTTACAATGAACTTCGATCTGAGGAAGCTGTAAGGTGTTATGAGCAAGCTATCAAGCTAAATCCAAAGTATTATCTCGCACATAGAGGTTTGGGCAATTATTATCTCAAAAAGAAGGATTATTCAACGGCAGAAAAATGCTACTCAAAGGCAATAGAGATCAACCCTCTCAGGTTTGGTCCCATCTACAAGAACAGGGCAGTTGCAAGGCTTGAACTTGGTAATAAGCAAGGAGCTGCTGGCGATTTTGCACAGTATTTGAACCAGTGTCCCAATGCTGCCGATAGGGCTAATGTTGAGGAAATGATCAAGCAACTACAATAATTTCTGTAATACCTCACAGTGCAAGAGCAAATTATATTTGCGTGTCCTCTGGCATAAGAGGGGTGAAGCCTACACTACAGGATGTAATCAATGCAAGACGGATCTTGCAGGGAGTTATTCGTAGAACTCCGCTTGACTATTCGAATACCTTCAGCAGGATGACAGGATGCAAGTTGTACCTTAAGATGGAATCCCTGCAAAAGACAGGATCTTTCAAGGTTCGGGGTGCGTATGTGAAAGTAAACTCACTTTCAAAAAAACAGAAAAGTAATGGCGTTGTCGCTGCATCTGCAGGAAATCATGGCCAAGGTGTAGCTTTTACATCTGGTATGCAGAAGATACCCTGCACTATAGTTATGCCTGCTAACGCATCACCTGCAAAGGTATCTGCAACGCGAGGCTATGGAGCAGAAGTTGTTCTGCATGGAGTGCTTTACGATCAGTCGTGGGATAAAGCACAGGAGATAGCTAAGGAGCAAGATAGAACGCTCATTCATCCATTTGACGATCCTTACGTTATAGCCGGTCAGGGCACTGTAGGTCTGGAAATACTTGAGGACCTGCCGGACCTTGATGCTATTTACGTACCAATTGGAGGCGGTGGTCTGGCAGCTGGACTTTCGGTTGCTATCAAATCAAAAAAGCCCAAGGTGAAGGTAATAGGAGTTCAAACAAAAGCATTTCCAGCAATGAAAGTATCACTTGACAAGGGATCCCTAGTTGAGACGAGTCATGGTTCAACTATTGCAGATGGTATATCTGTCAAACATCCTGGAAAATTAACGTTCGAAATTCTTAACAAGTATATCGATGACGTTGTTACTGTAAGTGATAACGAAATTGTAAAGGCTATGTTCCTGCTAATGGAAAGGACAAAGCTGGTAGTAGAACCCGCTGGCGCTGTTGGATTAGCTTACCTGTTGTCAAATGGCGGTGTGTCAAAGGACAAGAAGGTAGTGACGGTATTGACTGGAGGCAACGTTGACATGTACCTACTAGGACAAATAGTGTCAAAAGGTTTGCTTGAAACTGGTCGTATGTTGAAGATCTCCGTGCAGTTAGTTGATAGGCCAGGAGAATTGAAGAATGTAGTTGATAGCATAGTTGCCAACAGGGTAAACATAGTTGAGGTTCTGCATGATAGGCTGAGTCAAGACGTTGCGGTTGGAAAGGCGAAAGTTACGCTCAGTTTAGAAACCGAGGATAACGAGCATACTGAAAGGCTCATGAGATTCTTGAAGAAGAATCACATTGATTTTGAAGTTGTCTCGTAATCAAGTTTTAAATGATGCTTGAGAAGTCCCTTCACCGCGCTCGGGGGAACGTTTCTGTCATGATTGTGCGTTGGATCGCGGTCGTGATCGTTGCAGTAGTAGATCAGCTGCCTTGGAGCAGGGGGCGAGCTCATCATCAAGAGCGACTCTACAACAATCTCCGCAGAACTTTCCATGTCCTTGATCTTGCTCTCCATAGCTCTTAACTTGCTGGCAAAACCATCGCTTGTCTTATGCGTCAACCAAAGATCCATGTATTCTTCAACTTCTTTTGGTTCCATTTGCTGAATTACATCAACTGCACGGATCGCGGTAGTTTCATTTGCAGAAAAAATCCCTTGCTTGGTCGACGGGCTGTAGAGTCCAACACTCGGATCTTTAAGGACGAATTTAAGGTTGTAAGGTGTAGGGTATATTATTGGATCTATCTCAACAGTAACATCACTTTCATCCTTGATCCTTCTTACTGACAGATATGCGACATTTTTTGCACTTGTAATCAGGTAAGGCATTCCTTGTTTTAGCAAGTTTATCTCCTTTATCTTCTGCTCTGCAGCTTCAAGCAGAGTATGATCTGCTTCCGTGAATTTGTTAAGTATGTCGTCTCTAGTCTGTTGCTGATAAATGCTTAAAACTGTCTGCTGTCGCTTCTTCATCTCCACAATTTCTTCTTCTACAAATTTCAGGGTTTTGTAAAGATCCAGAGACATACACCTAGGAATATTTTTGTCGATTATAAATAGTGTGAAGGAACCTTAAAATTAATATTGATTGAAGCGTATTATTGTCTATGCCGAGAAGTGTCTTTCTGCCATTATTGATGACCGTTCTAGCTTTGACACTAACGCATTATGGCGATATATCATTTGCAGAGTCTGCTTCGGAAAAGCATCACGAACATATGCACGAAACAGGAGAAGGGCCGCATGTGCACAACAGTGTTACGGCAGAAACTGCACAATGGGTTGGTGTAGGAACGTTTG
>JBMCYV010000023.1:0-38101 GCA_049199595.1 Candidatus Nitrosomirales archaeon | reverse complement strand
GTACCCGAGTTCCAGATAGGTTTGGTAGTGTTGTTGATAGCCGTTATCTTTGGAGCTGTAATATTAGCTGGTCGTTACAATATTGTTAGGTATAGAGTATAGTAATGTTCTTGTGAGTGGTTTATTGTGTAGATTTAAGTATATATAAATCAGAATTTAATCGTGTGCAGCTCCTAATTGCATAAACTGCTGTTTACAACTTCTTATTCTCACTGCGTTTTGCAACAAATCCTCAAAGCTTCACTAGCAGTTATTGTAATCTTCCCAAATAAATAATCAAATATCAGGGAAAATTTTTGCGTTTTTATACCCCACCCCCCGTCATATGCTTTTCATCCGTGCGCGTGTTTGCCTATAGGACACAGAATTATTCGCGATTATCAAGTCTTATTACATATCAGTAGTAGATGCCACTACTAATCTAAGTAGTAACCCTGTTCAGAGCATTTTTCTCATTTGCTACTTTGATCTCCCTAGCAATTCTCCTACCCATGCTCATTGGTTCATTATACACGAACGCAGAATATGGAGAACCTTCAACGTACAGATTGGTGCCAGCAACAATTCTTGCAGAAAACTCAAACGCTATGAATCTTCCATCCTTGTCGTAAACACCTTCAATGCAGAACGGACCTAACATACCCGGTTTGACTAGTTTCTTAGATGCTTCCACAAATCTCTCGCCCATACTATACACTTCCTCAAGTAGTGATTCCCGAAGAACTAGGGGTATGTTGCCTATCACGTTATATGATGGTTCTACACCGGCTTCCTGCTGATGCTTAGATGGTATCCTCCCGAGACTATCAACGTCTGATTCGTATCTGCGGTCTATGCCAAGAAGCTCGACTTCGTCTGTAAGTGGAGAGTAAAAATATTGGAGATAAACTGGAACACCAAGAACGTATTGCTGTATGTAAAGATCTTTCTCTCCTTTGATTAGACCTAGTTTCTTGAGCTTGGCAGCTCTCTCTGTGAAGCTCTTCTTGTCCCACGCAAGAAAGTAGCCTTTACCTCCCGCTGCGCCATGTAATTTTACTATTACCAATCCGTTTATTTCGCTGGGACTTTTAATCGTCTTTGGAGTTTCCAGCTTCGATTCTTTCATGAGTTTTTCTTTCAGATTTCTATCTGCCTCCCATCGTAGAATCCAACGATTGCCGAAAAATGGTATCTTAATACTCTCTATCTGCTCACTGTTCATGCTTGAAATCAACGTACCATGTGGTATCAATACGGATTCATTCTTCTGCAAAATATTAAGAACTGAGCCATCTAAAATTTTTGTAAAATTATCGACCAAAACCAGCTCATCTATAAACTTGAATCTCTGATAGAGGCTCTTTCTCTTGGTTTCGCACACAAGTATGGTTTTGAAACCCTCGTCTTTTGCTCCTTTTAACACCTGTAATGCACAATGCGAACCGAGTGTTGATACACTTGTCAATACAAGCACTATGCATTTTTACACCGTTAAAAACGTAACACCAAGGATTCTGAATACATTTAGCTACAGCTACTTGCTGCTAATTTTTATAGCATTTTTTCGAATTTTATGTGATAGCGAATAGCTATCGCTCCTGTCACCCCACTCAGGGTGGAACAAAGCACCTTGAGTGGGTTACCGTTATCTAAACAAAAATGGGTTTCGTTGAACTTCAAGAATCTTACAATTATAGCTTAATATGTAATTACAAAGCGTGATAGATAATTGCACTCAAAAGGCGAGATCATCAACAGATCTGATACCATAGTCCTATTCATTAACGCAAATAACAATGGAACTGTGCTTCTAGCCTGCAATGACAAGTTACTGATAGACTGCAATTCCGTACTGAAATCAGTGCTAAGCAGGTTTCAGGGTAAGGGTGGTGGAAAACCAAATTTTGCAACCGGTTCTGTTCCGAGAGACAAGATACATGAGACATTTGATGCACTACTGAAAGAATTAAATTTAGAATGAAAAGGTCTGGTTATAATGAGCGAAGAAGAACTCGGTTCTTGGAGAAGAACGCATCACTCATCGCAGGTAAAGCCAGAACTTAACGGCAGTGATGTTCTTGTAATGGGATGGGTCTCGAGTATAAGAGATCACGGTAACATAGTGTTTGTTATGCTTACAGATAAGGATGGAGAATCACAAGTGACTGCAAAGCTTGACGAATGTGGAAAGGAGTTATTTGAAAAGATTAGGGCATTGAAGGAACATTCTACCATAGGTGTCAAGGGCAAAGTAAGAAGCATTAACAGTGCACCGTCTGGTGCAGAGATAGCTCCTAGTGATGTAAGAGTTTTCTCCTTGGCAAAAAAAGCACCTCCCTTTCCAGTTTATAGTAAAACAGTTGCTAACATAGACACACGTTTGGATCTCCGTGCAGTAGACCTGCGAAGAAATGTGTTGCAAGCTGTCTTCAAGATCAGGCATAGTGTCTTGAAAGCCGTTAGAGAATTTCTCGATAAACAAGGGTTCATCGAAGTTAATACGCCAAAAATAATTGCAACTGCAACTGAGGGAGGTGCTGCACTCTTTCCGATATTCTACTATGATAGGGAAGCGTTTCTTGCACAAAGCCCACAGTTGTACAAGGAACAATTAACCATGGCTCTAGAAAGAGTTTTCGAAATAGGTCCTATATTTAGGGCAGAACCATCAAGGACGATGCGACATCTAGCGGAGGCAACATCGATAGATGTAGAGCAAGCCTTTGTAAATTACGAAGACGTTATGAGCTTGCTTGAGCAAATGATTACGTATGTAATGGAATATGTTGGTACGCACAATTCTGTAGAACTTGAAGTATTGCAGACAAAGAACAAGAAACCCAATCTTCCATTTCCAAGACATTCGTACAGCGAGTTAATAGAATTGCTCAGAAAAGAAGGAGAGAGGATAGATTGGGGCGATGATTTTTCAACAGATAATCTAAAAAAACTAGGGTCGATTTTACAAGGTTACTACTTCATAAAGGACTGGCCATCAGCATCCAAACCATTTTATGCCAAACCAGTAGCTAATGATGGTAATGTCTGTGAATCGTTCGATCTTATGTTTGGTGAGCTTGAGATCACGTCAGGAAGCAGCAGAATAAACAGAAAGGATGAGCTAGTAGAAAGAATGAAGAAGCAGGGTCTCAACCCTGAAGCGTTCGATTACCATCTCCGTGTTTTTGACTATGGCGTTCCACCTCACGCAGGTTTCGGCTTGGGACTTGAGAGGTTTCTCATGACTCTAACTGGTGTAGAAAATATAAGGGATGCAACGCTTTATCCTAGAGACATAGATAGACTCGCACCATAAGGTGGAACAATGGTAAGCAAGGAGGAAGTAAAGCATCTAGCGTGGTTAGCAAGGATGGAGCTAACTGATAAAGAATTGGAAGTGTACACTAAACAGGTAGAGCAGATTATCAGTTACCTTGACACGCTAGATAAAATTTCTCTGCAAGACATCAAACCGTTGAAGACTGCCATGGATTATACAAAATTCAGAGAGGATGACATCGTTGAGTCCAGGGAAGATACATTGAGTGTTGTGAAGAACGCCAAGGATAGGTTTGTAAAGGCACCGAAGATGGTATGACATGAATGCACTTACTTTGGATGCAAACGACCTTGCTGCACAGATCAAAAATGGTTCTGTAAGTGCCGAAGATTATGTTACGAAAATCCTTGATAGAATAAAGAAAGTCGAGAATAGCATTCATTCGTACATATCGCTGAACGATCGCGCCGTAGACGAAGCCAGAAGAATCGATAAGATGGTAAAGAATGATGAAAGAATGGGAAGACTTGCTGGAGTTCCAATTGCTGTGAAGGATAATATCTGCACAAAAGGATTGAGAACAACATGTGCATCAAAAATGCTCGAAGATTACGTCCCTCCCTACAACGCTACTGTGATAGACAAACTTCGGCAGGAAGGCGCAATAATACTTGGAAAAACAAATCTTGATGAGTTTGCGATGGGTTCAACGACCGAGTTCAGCAGTTTTGGTCCAACAAGAAATCCTTGGGATGTAAACAGGGTACCAGGTGGTTCATCTGGCGGAAGTGCCGCATCACTTGCTGCAGCAGAAGCTACCTTGGCATTAGGTTCCGACACAGGTGGATCCATAAGATGTCCTGCTAGTTTCTGCTCAGTTGTAGGCTTGAAACCTACATATGGTCTTGTTAGCAGGTTTGGTCTTGTTTCTTTTGCAAACAGCTTGGAACTTATCGGACCTATGGGAAGATCAGCTTCCGATGTTGCTCTGATGTTGAGCTGCATCGCAGGCAGAGATTCAATGGATCACACAACATTGGATGTTGATAGTATGGATTACACTGCGAAGATAAAGCAGGGAATCAAAGGCGTGAAAATTGGTATAGTGAAAGAGATGATCTCTGATGGCGTTGATGATGCGGTAGCAAAAAGTGTTCACGACGCAGCAAACAAGCTTGAGAGTCTCGGTGCTTCCATTGAGGAAATTTCCATAAACTCATTGCAGTATGCACTTGCATCATACTACACGATCGCCATGGCAGAGGTAAGCAGCAACTTGGCTAGATATGATGGCGTAAGGTATGGCTTGCATATGAACCCGGAAGGATTTGCTTGGAATGCCTACTATACAAAAGCTAGGAGCAACTTCGGAAGTGAGGTTAAGCGAAGGATCATGATAGGTACCTACGTTCTATCATCTGGATATTACGGCAAATACTATCTCAAGGCACAGCAGATTAGAACACTGATGAGACAGGAACTTGCTGGCATTTTCAAGAAATTGGATTTGCTGATCGCGCCAACGATGCCTGTTATGCCATTCAAAATAGGCGAAAAAATAGACGAACCTCTAAAGATGTACATGGCAGATATAGATACTGTAGTTGCAAACCTTACAGGCGTCCCTGCTATTTCTGTTCCATGTGCTTTCAAGGACAATCTTCCAATAGGTCTTCAGATAATGGGAAATCATCTAAGCGAAGAACTGTTGCTGAGAACAGCATATGCCTTTGAACAAGTTAACGATGTGAAGAAGGTGGTTGACGTATGAATGCCAAGATCGGTCTGGAAATACACTGTCAGCTCACGAGTTTAAGGACGAAACTGTTCTGTTCCTGCTCCGCGGATTATAGAGGCAAGGGACCCAACACGAACGTGTGTCCAATATGTCTAGGCTTACCAGGGACTCTTCCGTTATTGAACAGAAAGGCGTTGGAGTATGCTACAATGATATCGCTTGTATTGAACTGCAAAACTCCTAGCATTGCTGCATTTTACAGAAAGAATTACTTCTATCCAGATCTACCAAAAAACTTTCAGATCACGCAGTACAATGCACATGAAATAACTAGCATGGGTTTTGATGGAGTTGTTGAGTACGACAGCAAGAAGGTAGGGATTCGAAGGATACAGCTAGAAGAAGATCCGGGAAGGTTGGTCTATGAAGGTAGCATGGAAACGTCACTCTACACGCTTGTTGATTACAATAGAGCTGGGGTAGCACTTGTGGAGATAGTGACAGAGCCTGATTTTGAGGATCCTAAAGACGTTCGATTGTTTCTGAATAAACTCGCATCTATACTGGAGCATCTGGGAGTCTGCGACACTAGGCTGGAAGGTTCTGTAAGATGTGATGTCAACGTCTCGCTTGCTGGAGGAAGGAAGGTTGAGATCAAGAACATAGGTTCGTTCAGCGAGGCTGAGAAGGCTATAATCTTTGAGATATCGAGGCAGAAGAACGTAGGCATGAAAGGCATGGAGGTAAGGTCTGAGACGCGACACTGGGACGACGCTAGGAGAGTAACAATACAGTCTAGGGTAAAGGAAGAGGAACAGGATTACCGTTACTTTCCTGAACCCGATATTCCTGCTGTTAATTTTGACAACGAATTGATCGCAATATTGAAGAAGAAGATGCCAGAACTTCCTGACGCAAGAAAATCTAGGTTTATTGAAAAGTTTGGACTGTCAGAACAAGTTGCACAAGTTTTGATCAATGACAAGTACCTCGCAGATTTCTTCGAAGAGGGTACAAAACTGTATGAAAATGCAAGGGAAGTTGCAAATTGGATAGTAACTGATCTTAAAGGATACACAGACGAGTTCGATGGCATACGATCATTAAGAATAAAACCTTTGCATGTTGCTGAACTCGCCAAGTTGGTCGATCAGTCTGTTATAAGTAGAACTACTGCCAAGCAGATTCTACAGGAGATCGTAAAGAGTGGAGAGATGCCGTCTCAAGTGGCAAAGAGGCTCGATGCGGCACAGATAAGTGATACAAAGTCATTAACTGATATCATCGATCACATTTTTGACACAGAGAAGAGTGCCGTAAAGGACGCATTACAGAACGAGAATACAGTCAACTTTCTACTCGGCAAGGTGATGCAGTCAACAAAAGGCAGGGCAGATCCAAAGCTAGCGCTTGAACTTATGAAAAAGAAACTTGCAAGTCTTACTTAGCTTTGGTCTGTTCCAACTGCTGAACTACTATAGGTAGAAAAGCTCCTACATCGGAAACTATACCTATTGCTTGCCAAGTTCCCCTATCAAGTAGTTTAGTTACTACTGTCTGGCTGATATCGACTACTACTACCTTGACATTCGAAGGCAGCATGTTGCCAACAGCGATTGAATGCAACATGGTGCAGATCATAAGCACCATATCTGCATCTTTGAGCAATTCCTTGTGTCTCCTTTGAGCTTCAACCACATCTGTAATAACATCGGGTATAGGACCATCGTCTCTCAACGAACCTGCCAAAACAAACGGAACGTTGTTCTTCACACATTCGTACATTATCCCTCGTTTTAACACTCCTTTCTGAACCATTGTCTTTATAGAACCAGCCTTGAAAACCTCGTTAACTGCCTTCATGTGGTTTCTGTGACCCCTGATTGCTAGAGTGCCATCTTGAACATGCATGCCTAGCGAAGTGCCGAACAACGCATGTTCGATATCGTGAACAGCAAGAGCATTGCCTGCAAGTAATCCATCTACAAAACCCATCCTAACCAAGGTTGCCAACGCATCTGCAGCGCCAGTGTGTACAACTGCTGGTCCAGCAACTACAACGATCTTTCCATTATTTGCCTTGATACTTTGTATATCATTAGCTACCTTCCTAATTATATGGAGAGTAGGTCTTTCGCTCGAACTTACGCTGCTCATGAACTGGAAAACGTCTATGCCTTCTCTTGGCCTCTCTGGTGGAACAACCCTTACCCCTTTCTCGCTTACCACTATAAGATCTCCTTTCTTTATGTCTCTAACTGCTTTACAAACGGCTTTCTTCGTTTCAGAGTCAAATACGATACACTTGTCCATCATCATATTTTCTACTTCGACCCACGAACCCTTGTAGATGAACGTTTGGTTGTTTGTTGTACTGTAAAAATCATCTGGCATGACCATGTGTGCAGGTGCTTTTTCAAGCTGAACCTCTTCAACTAAAACGGAAACAGCACCTTCGCGGTATACTTCTTCAAGCATCTGATCAAGGTGCAGCTCATTCTTTCCTCGCACAAGTAACTTGGCATAGCTTGGTGTAGTCTTCTCCTTGCCTATCTTGAATTCCAAAACTTCAAACTCACCTTTAAGATCCATTATCTTATCAAATA
This sequence comes from Candidatus Nitrosomirales archaeon, assembly GCA_049199595.1. Lineage (GTDB taxonomy): Archaea > Thermoproteota > Nitrososphaeria > Nitrososphaerales > UBA213 > JBMCYV01. The sequence continues at coordinate 30,495 of JBMCYV010000023.1, read as the reverse complement.
TTCTTGTTAGTATCATCGAATCTATAAGATGACCCTTGACCTCGATCTCTCGCTCAAATTTGTTGTGGAAAGTGACCACCAGACATATTACACCATATACCTTTCGCTGCTACTTAAAAATCATACTGGGGCATTGCTAACTTCCAGCTATTTGTGAGATGTACAGTATGTTATTTCAAAACTTGACATCTCTATTTATCCATCTATTAATATTGAATTATGCATGTCCAAAGTTGAGAATAACATGGCTCTATACGTTTTAGAGCGTGCTACATACATAGAGTACCTAAAGAAGGGAGTTACAAGACTGGACAATCTCGATCTTGTAGTATTACATGCTATTCTCGCTCGCTGTGAGTCAGCTCTAGACAAGGATTGTAAACTGATACGTGAAGTTGAACATGAATTATTCTTCCGTTTGAACAAGCAGACATTTGAGAAAGAATCGACGACCTGCTAATTATTGCGTGAGTCTCGCATTATCCTTCGCTAATATGTATTCCAGAATGATATGTGCGAGCATTAGTAGCTGTAAGGAAAATGTCAAACTCTATTTAAAGAATCTATGCATTTCAAATGAATTTCAAGTATCTTTCAAATGCATTTCATATACGAATCAAGTATATTTCAAATACTTGGTATATCTTGCGTTGAGGTAAAGGGAATTTAGGGAAACCTAGCACCGTAGCTGGATTTCGTTAGATATTTCACAATGAAAAGATTGTTCAATGAAAGATTTGATTTATTGTCCTTTATTAAGACCCCCCCTCTAGTAGCTTTTACACGCGTGCGTTTTTTGGCGCATTAGGGAAAACCTGTTCTACACCTTACTGAATAGATCAAAGACCAGAGATAACAACCAAAGCATTTCTAGAGTTGCTATATCCAAACGTCCATTAACTTACTCCTAGTAAGTATGCAATATCATACTGGCAGTTTTATCTTTCCAGTGTACTCGTTCATACCATCGCGCTTCATCTGTTCCACTACCTTGTCCGCATCTTCCTTCTTGAACCATGACGCAATGGCCTTTGCATTACCATCCTTATCGCAGATGGATATGATGCATCCATGTTGACCAACAGAGACACCAGCAAGATTCTCTTCCCCAACAGGTTCCCAGTTGCTATCCTTGCTTTCCTTCAGGGCAATTGCAGGTAACGCATTGCTTGTGTATTTTTTTAGTAAAGCGGCAGCATCTCTAATTCTTACCTGACCGATCTTCAATGCCGGAAAGTACTGCATCGGAGATTCTAGGATTTGCTGTGCTTTAAACTATTCAGCATCTTTAGCAACGTTTTGTCTTTTACATGCATACTTGCCGAGTCGAAAAACTGTTTCAACAGGCTAGGATCATAACCCTTTTGCATATAGTCTCGTGCTTGCAGTACCATTTCAAATTTGTCTATCTGATGAACCAACGCAGCTTCCTTACTAAGCCCTTTTTTGTACTCCTGCCAGATCTTTGCATAGTTTGAGCGCAATCGTGACGGAAGCTTATCTAGAATGGTTTTGATCGCCTTGCCTTCTTCTACATGTTTCTTCTCAGAAGAAATCTCTTCTGGCATATAGTCGCCTATAATTGATTCAGCCATATCATGCAGTAGAGCCATTTTCACAATCTTATTGGTGTTTAGCCCTTTAAGATCTGCAATAACCATGCAGATGAGTGCAGTAAGATAGCTGTGATCTGCAACTGATTCCGGCTCGTTCACATTGACCTTTGCTACCCAACCACGCCTTTCAATCGACTTAAGTTTGTTAGCAGATATTAAGAATTCAATTACATTATCTAGCATTTGGAGGTATCCCCTTCGAGAAGTCCAGAACCTGTATGCATCCTGTCTATGTGTTTGGAAAGTTCTTCCTTATCTTTGAAGGTTGAATTGCGATAGGGGCATTTAACTTCGCTCATGACATGGTAGCAACGTACTGAATCTTAAATTAATCGCTCTAACTGAGTTATTAAAATGTGTAGCACCTTTCCCTCTGCAATGTCAGATGCCGTGCTCTGCAACCTCAAGTTAGGAAGAACATCATCAGATCCTACGTATGTGTCAAACACTATGGCAAAACCTACCAGTGTAGCTGCCATCACTACGGTCAAAACAATCAGTAGTAACACATACGAACCTTGACCCATTATATTACACCTATCGCGATCATGAAAACTTCAGTTAAAATAAACTATGTTTAAACCTTATGACTTGCGAATTAGTGATTAAACGTTAATAAAAAGCAGTACTGTTGCTTACACATGGTCAAGATTTACACCAGAGGGGGAGACAAGGGAGAGACCTCGTTAATTGGTGGGAAGCGAACATCGAAATCCAGTGCAAGGATCCATGCTTATGGAAGTATTGATGAGCTAAACTCTGCCATCGGAGTTGCAATTTCATTCATTGAAGACAAAGACGTGAAAAATGTTTTGGGGAAGGTGCAGAGCGAGCTGTTTATTGTGGGATCTGATCTAGCAGATCCTTCCTACCCAGAAAACCCCAACAAGATTCCACGGGTCTCCGATGAAATGGTAAAGCAGATGGAAGGCACGATAGACAAGTACGAAGGAGAACTGGAAGCAATACAATACTTCATACTGCCTGGGGGGACTAGAGAGGCGGCATTATTGCATCTGGCGAGGGGGATAGCACGCAGGGCAGAAAGAGTATCAGTAGAACTATCGTCCTCTGAACCTGTTAATCCGTCAGTGATCGCTTATCTCAATAGATTATCGTCTTTACTCTTCGTCTTTGCCAGACTCCTGAACAAGAATAAAGGTGTAAAAGACGTCGCGTGGCGTGTGTGAATATCTATTATTTGGTTTCCTTTAGCACTAGGTTTTGTTTGTGTTTATTTATATCCCATTCCTTGTTGATCTCGACCATTACTTTGGCGTTTATGAATACCATTCCAAGCCAGAACGGCATCATTAAGAGGAATACAGAGTTAAAGTCCATTCAATCACCTTAGAATCTATACACGTTTCCGAATATTTATCGGGCATGTTTACACTGTAATACAAGATTCCTGTGGAACAAAACCGTTAAATTTACGCTGGAAAGATCAACGGCTGTGCCGCCGTAGCTCAGCCTGGGAGTACTTCCTAACAGGAAGACCAAAAGCACTCGACCTTTTATAAGGGGTGATGCTGAAGACCGAGCTGTCGTGTGTTCAAGTCACACCGGCGGCACTAATGTTTGATAAAATGTTTTCGAAATATCACAATTGATATTGCCGCAGCTGCTATTGCTGCATATATTATATATACTACATACTGAACGCCTGCTGATTTTAAATCTATAATGCTTTCAGAAACCATGGATTTAGGAGCTATTCTGTAAATTGCCCCATCTGAATGAGATACAATGTACAAAAGCCCGTCTGGCCCTGCTTCTATATCTGTTGCACATCCAAATCCAGTTCCAAAAATGATCTCGTCCATCGATTCACCTAGGTTCGCTACGTTATCTGTTAAGTGCGGAGAATTGAAAACAAATCCATCTCGGCTTTGATTTAACTCAAATCTGTATAGATTGCCATTAATGCAATCAAGCACAAATAGATCGTTTCGGTATTTTGCAAAAGGTTCAGAGTTGATAAACGCGAGTCCGGTAGGTGCTACAACATTCTCCCAAGTAAACTGGGGATCATGGTAAACATATTCTGGATAACCAGGTAGCTTTGCAAGTTGTGTTTGATTTGCTGGGCCCATTATCACATCCCATCCGCTGTTAAAATTTGATTGAACGCGATTGATTTCGTCAAAATTATCGTCTCCATTTTCTGTGTCCCAGAGTTCGCCAGTAACTGGATCAACTGCAAGTCCAAAACTGTTTCGTATCCCCATGGCATAATATGGTCCAGGGGGAGCTATAGGTAAAATTACACTAGTGTCATCTGGTTCACCTTCGCGATGGTTTTGTAGCTTTCCGTATCGTCCTGTGTCTCCAACAACAAGATAAACCGAGTCGTTCAGATCAGTTATCATGGCTCCGCCATTATGATAGGTTCTAGTTTGCGGCAGATCCTTGATCAGAGTTTTGTTCACTAATTCCTGTCCAGTCCAATCATAGCTGTAGACACGTTTGCTGAGTGCTGGACCTCCGTCATATTCTGATTCCGTAAAATACAGATAGACTTTTTTCTCCACGGTAGTAATTCCAAGCATTCCCTGCTCTCCAGTGCCGTTAATGTTCTCGTCAAGCACGGGTTTCTCTTGCAGCACACCATCTCTGACTAGACGCACTTTTCCATGAATTCTTTCGAGAACTAGAATATCATTATCTTCAAAAGCCACTGTAGTCAGACCGCAGCAAAAACCAGAAACAAATTTTTGTACAACAAAATCATCATCTTTCAAAACTGGTTCGGCAAAAGTCTCTGGAGTCACTATAGTAATGAGCGCGAAGCTCAAAATTGCCCAGATTTTCAATGTGTAGGAATAAGAACACTAACAATTAAGTTTCATGGATCACAATTTGTACGTAAAACTCAACTATTGAGAGGAAACAGTATGCCTGTAAAACCAATTGACTTACTATTCCTGTAATTCCGATACTTTCTATTCACTCTTAAATCCTTATTACTTTGATTCTGAAGATAATATATGGTGTGCCGGTACGCAAGAAAATGGTGAAAGAAAGGAAAAGCGCAGAAAGGCCAGAAACGCACTGATGGAATTCCTTAAACGTCTTGAGAAGGAAATAGATGCAATTGAAGAACCGCAACAGTGGTACGAATTTACTGGTGAGTTACATTCCTTGCTCCTAAAGCATGGAGAGGCAATTGAACCTGAAAGTCGACAGGGTCTGATGGAAGCCACGAAGCTTGCTGGCGAGAGTCGCGAGGGAATAAGGCAAGCCTATCAAGTACTGAAGCGAGAGATCGAACATTATACTAAAGGTTTACGCGGTGGCATAATTTTCTCATCTACGTTTATTAGTGCTGTTGCGGGTGGAGTAATTGGAGTTGTAGTTTTGATTTTTTTCCTTTACTCCTCTCCAGATACTACTGCACCACCAGTAGTAAATCTTCTGTCACCTAACAATCTTGATACTGTTTCTGATAATACCCCTACCTTCGACTGGAGCGACGTGAGTGACTCTAGTGGTGTGACCTATACCATTCAGATCTCCAGCGGCAAGGACTTTCTAGGGACCATTATCAGCAGACCAGGACGCACAGACTCGACTTATACAAAACAATCACCATTAACGGACGGCAAATATTTCTGGCGTGTCCAGGCAGTGGACGGTGCTGGTAACACAGGTCCTTTTAGCGAGGTTTATACGTTTACTCTTAAAATAGTTCCTGTAGCTGATCTGGTACCACCTCCTTCCCCAATACTTCTATCACCTAGCAATCGTGATACTGTTTCTGATAATACCCCTACCTTCGACTGGAGCGACGTGAGTGACTCTAGTGGTGTGACCTATACCATTCAGATCTCCAGCGACAAGGACTTTCTAGGGACCATTATCAGCAGACCAGGACGCACAGACTCGACTTATACACAACAATCACCATTAACGGACGGCAAATATTTCTGGCGTGTCCAGGCAGTGGACGGTGCTGGTAACACAGGTCCTTTTAGCGAGGTTTATACATTTACTCTTACGAGCATTTCCTGATACTATTCTTGATTATGGTCTAGTTCAACGTTGTAACTTTTCATCAGATAATCTCTCCATTCTTCAACAATATCATCAAAACTAAGCCTGTTTTCCGGATCCTCCATATCCAAACCAAGCTCATCGTAAACTGCGCTCAAAACCGCACAGCTCTCTAGTGTATCGCATCTTCTGTCACCTGTCATGACAGAATGCAGGTACGTGACCGTTCTATCTATTACTTTGGTTCCATACTTTTCTTCCAAGAACTTGAAGAAGGTATATGTTGACGCATAGTTTCCTAGCGTACCTGAATTGTACCATTCAAGATTTGGACTTGCAGATATCGCATCAAGTTCAGGTTTTGAGATTTGCTTTCCAGTCATATTTCCTACGGCATAGTAGATCATACCTTGTAATGCCCAGTTTCCTTTTTCAAACATAATCTTCTCTCGGTTCCAGTAGCTCGGATTGTTACTGATTATGCTCCTGTACACAAACACCTGAAGGGCATCTTCGTTGATTTTGTCGGACCCTGAAACTATGAAACCTATATCATGCTTGTAAGAATAGTAATATGGAACTGCAGAATCTGTTAGAAGTTTCAGTTCATCGTTGGAACCGAGTATGTATATTACCGTCTTCGAGTTCACCTCGCCAAATCGCTCAGCAACAGCTTTGTACTTGGACTCTAGGAAGTTTATCATTCCGTTAGCCGCGGAAACATCAGCTTTTCTGCTATAAGCAATAAAGTGCTTACTCGAAACCTCGTTCCATGTCATGTCTATTGGGATTACGACCTTCTGGATATGATTGACAGAACCAATTATCAGCTCACCAGCATAATTGTTTGTCAATGTCATCAGGTTGTCACCTGTTCTAAGTTTGAAATCTACGTTCACTTCCCCGCCTGCGGGTACAGATTTGAACGAAGTTGCTGTCATGTTGAATACCCTTGGTAAATCACTAGGGTACAGAACCAGCCTGAGATTATCCATTGATCTGCTACTGGTGTTCTTGATAGCTATACTGTCTATCAGGGTAGAGATCTTATTTGAACCTGAGAGCAAATTAACTTCAAGAGATTTATCATCCTTTTCATTCTCATTGCTCGGTATATTAAACGGTATTACGGTTGGCCTTCCATATTCCGGGGCAATTACCATTTCGCCAGTAAAGCTCTTGTGTGGATTCGGCCCATCTATCTTAGAGGTCATATTCACTGTGGCCTCGCTATTAGGTTCGATCGTGCGAATCGCGTGCTTGTCAAGCAGGAATAGATCGCTTGGACTTGATACACTTATTCTAACGTTCTTCAGGGGCTTGTCGCTCAGATTCTTTATTACTAGTTGGTCAGAAGGATTAGTCACAACATTCTTACCGCTTGCAGTTGTAACCTGATAATCTTGCTGCTCGGCAGGTTTGATCTTGGATATAACGGAACCTACGGTGGCACTGGATGGAACGTTGATGGCACCGGCTGGAATCGTTCTCGTATAGCGTTGTTGTGCCTTATCAGTTATCTTCTGGATATATGCCTTATAATGCAAGGAATCAGACGATCCTACCTTTATATCCACTTTTTCGGGGCCATGATTTGCTCCCGTTACCATAACGTACCCGTTATAGGCTGTTACTGTGCCATCGGGGTCCATGTTTGGCTTGCCAATCAACTTCACTCCTACCGTTACATTGCCTTTTGGTTCAATAGATCTTATCGAACTGCTCTCAAGATGAAAGCTCTTTGCTAGATTTTGCGAGAGTGTCAAGCGAACACTTTCGAGTTTGGAATCGCTCTTGTTCTTTATTACGATGGTATCTGAGTAGGAATTTATAGCTCTAGTGCCGTTAACTGTACTTACCTCCATAAACTTGATTGGTCCTTGATTAAGGTTACCAAATTGTGCTGTCTGTACCACTACCTTGTTGTTGCTTAGATTAACTACTTTGCCAAATTTAGCACCAGCACTCTTACCCATCTTGAACAGCAGATCTGGTTTTCCAGCAGTATTGTCTTCCCAGATAACATACACTTTCTTTCCCGATACCCCTATATCAGGCAAAATCGAGTGTCCATCGTTCTTGCTCAGATTAACTGGACTGCCAAAGCTAGTTCCATTGTTTGTACTCGTCCTAAATATTACGTCTGGCTTCCCACTAGAAGTCTTCTTTTCACCATAAGAGTCCTGATCCTGCCATACCACGTACACGTTGCTACCAGATGCAGCTAATTGTGGGTCTAATGAATCCGCAAGGTTTTCGCTTATGTTTACTATATCACCAAAATTAGACCCGTTGTCTGGACTTGCCCTGAAAAGTACCTCACGTTTTCCAGGGGTAAGGTCATTCCACACCGCATATACATTAGTGCCAGATGCGGCTACCTTCGGTGATACTGCATGTCCGTAACTATTGCTCAAATTGATCACATCGCTGAAAGTCATTCCATTGTCTGTACTTGCTCTAAACAAGACACCTTCTTTACTTTCCCATGACAAATACACGCTGTCACCGGAAGCAGCTATATAGGGACTGGATATGCTTGCGGTACTGTTACTTATGTTGATTATACTTCCGAAACTTGCGCCCCGATTCTCACTAGCGCTGAACAGTATAGTTTCACCATCTTCCCACACGACATAGACATTGCCAGCAGAGACAGCTATCTGTGGAGATATGGGATATCCCGTATTGTTACTTATATTCACCACATTGCCAAAACTGATTCCATTATTCGCGCTCGTTCTTAACAGTATGTCTGGCTTTCCACGATAAGCGTCCTGCCATACCACATATACTGTTGTATTGCCTTTCTTGCCACTTATGGCGATCTGCGGCGAGACCGAGAGTCCAGGATTATCACTTACACTAATCACATTGCCAAAACTGGTTCCACCGTTTGTACTTGTAGTGAAGAAGATCTCTCCATCGTCTTCCCACACGACATACATGTTCTTTCCCGATGCCACCATCTCTGGCAAGACTGGCTTCCCACCTTTGTTGTCTATCTTGACCACGGTACCAAAGCTGCTTTCAGCATTCACTGATTCCATAAGCGTTCCAATAGCAAGGATAGATGTTATCGCTAGTACCACCATTCCCATCTTAACATCATTTCTTCTTATTACAGCTCCTATAGAACTTACTTTGTTCTTCATATTGGCTTTGTCAATGATAATACTTTTGAATCTAGAAACTGGTGGTACTTTTTCACCTTCGATCTTTTGTGTACGCTTGGTATGAACATATGAGCTGGATTTGCTTAGAATGCGTACAAGCATATCCATCATATCTGAACCTCCATTTCACTAGCAAAAATGCGCGAAATTGTGAGCTTGTCGAATAGAGAAGCCATAGTTATTATGACTTTACAACACTTGACAGTGTCCTCTGCCGAATATACTCCTTCGGCTAGGCTACACAGTCTTCCTTCCGATGCCATGGCGTTCAACTATACTATATGTTTTAGTCTAAAGGAGATAAAGATCTATGGATTAACTCGGGGTTTTTTCAGTAATCTGAATTATAGAACATCGTTATGTCAAGAACTAGTTTAGAACCCTTACATCTAATAGTATTAGATACAAAATATTGCTATTATTTGACGTTTTTGAACTTGGATTGCGGCAATTACAAAGTGCAGTAATAGTTTCATTTCTTTAGATTAATGAATATATTACTTGCTTTGCTTTGTGTCATGATTCCATTAGCCTAATACCGAAATAGAACCCTCCGTTTGACTACATATCTATCCATGAGTGCCGGGTCCTTTTCGAAATCCAAACCCCCTCTCAACAATGCCAACTTAATTTCCAGTTGTCGTACTGGAACAATCTTGTCAGGTTCGTTTACAGGCATCTATAGTTTCATAATTTACTCTCTGCCAGCGACCGCCTCTCTAACTCTTTCAGTTTCATCACTAGCGTATCCCCGCATCGAGATTCTACCCTAGTTGCTAATGCCATCCTGAACGTTTCAGCCTCCGTTGAATACGGTGCTATAGTTTTAGCAATTTTCAACTGTCATATGATTGGATAGACTTGTAGTTTCATCATACTGCAAGCAGTTGTCTAATATGATTAAACCTTCGTGAACAAAAGTATCAACCATTATTGGAACCATTCCTGCGCAGGAAATTACCGAAAAGGAGGGTTCTGTTGAATCTTCAGGCGTTGTATTTGGTTGTTGATTTTGGTTGGAGCAAGAGCCATTCAGTAAGGTCTAGAACAGGTTTTCCCTAATGCGCCAAAAAACGCACGCGTGTAAAAGCTACTAGAGGGGGGGTCCTATATAAGGCTAGGAATTTTAAGAACTATAAATGTCCTTCATTTCTGCCCTAGAACTTGTAAAATAGTTGCATACAAACAACTATAGCTGTAGGACCCTCAATAATTAATGCGACTGACCACGGTGCTACTGACTATGATTTGGATAGTGGGGAATGTACTTTCGGGGTACGATGGGGAATGTTGGTAACCTGTAAAACTAAAATCAGTACCAACCCATTTTCAACAACATTTTACAACACCCGACGAATCAACAGAACCAAAAGGAGAGCAAGAATCATTTCAATTTATTTGTCAATAACCTGCTTATGCGCCAAATCAAATGTAGCCTAAACTCTTAAGCCTATTCTTGATATCTTCCTCTTCTTCCTTCGTGTATGCGCTTTGAGGCTGTTCGTCATCCTTGACTACTTCTGTCAGAACAAAGTGAACATATTCTTCAACACTTTTGAACTCATCTTTAGACATCTTCACTCTTTGTAGTATCTTTTCGTACAGATCTTTTGCAACCGCAATCTGAATTTTACCCAGCTGAGATTCCACAATGCCAGTTGAATTTTGCGATACTTAAGTTATAGGTAATTTGAGTTATATATCATCAATTACATGAGAATGAACGTACAATTATCAGTGATCCAGTTCTTTATTGAAGATCTCCAAAAATTCCTTCAATTTTATTCGTGGTATTATGGCACCACTTGCATTTGGGTGTCCACCTCCTAGCCCACCAACTATCGATGAAACCCTAGAAGTCAATTCGCCTAGATGATGTGTTAAACTATCTGACGAACGTATGGATACAATGTATTTATCGGTATCAGCCTTGTATCTATATGCAATGCCAACTGGAACTGCGAATTCTCCTACGAGAAAGTTTGCTATCGAACCCAAGGATCGTTCCCTAGTGTCCATATGTGCAATGTTTTTTATCTTGCTACCTTCCTGCGCTATTTTGTCACACAGATCAAGCATCCTATCAGCATATTCTGATGCATATTCACATAGATGCTTTATCTGATGCGGAAATCTTACCTTCGAAAGTTCTTCTACAATCCGCAGTAAGAACTTTTCATCATCACCTCTTGCTGCAATTGCGTACGACAAGACTGATGCTTCGAATAGTATCAAATCCCTATCATAACGCTGAAGAATATTCTTCGTAAGCCTTCCGCATTCGATATCATCTGTAACAGCAGAACAGGCCGCAAGTAGTGCTGTCTGCTTAGGCAGTTTATCCTTATGAAGCTGATGGATAAGCACAGAAGCACAATCCTCGGTCGAATGTACCACTCTAATTCCTGAATTTGCTATGGTTTTCAGTGATTTTTCACTCAACCTGTGATGATCTATGTAGTAAATGTCAGCCGTTTTCTTTAACCTATTCAGTTGTTCGTTGAAATCAGCCTCTGTTTCCTCTGTAAGACCAAGATCGCAGATATAGATTTCATTTGTGTTTTCAACTGATTTCATAGTCTTGATCATCTGTTCATAATCTGTCAGTAGAACATCACATCGTGTTACATTTCTTATTAGAGCTGCTGATACAATGCCATCTACATCCCTATTATGCGATATACAGACTGTATTCATTTAAGGTTCCTCAGCGAACTAGATTAGACTGCCCAGTTACAACACGCTTCAGTTCAGTATCATCAAGTACTGCTCCCCAAGGGATGACTACGTCAGCGAGGTAGCCTAGATCTCTCAGCGTACAAAGAATCTTTTCTGCGTTACTTTCTGGACTTTCTCGTTCCGTATCTGCGATTACTTCTGGATTAAGGGGTTCTTCATAAGGATCTTGTAATCCCGTCATATCTTTTATCTCCCCTTTGAACGCCTTCTTGTAAAGACCTTTAGGATCGCGCTTTGCACAGATCTCGATGGAACATTTAACATAAACTTCAAGAAAATTTCCAATCTCTTGCCTAGCAAACGCACGAAATGATCTATAAGGTGAAATCAAGGATACGATTACAATGACACCGTTTCTGGCCAATAACTTACTGACGTATACAACTCTCTTCGCATGTGTCTCCCTGTCCTCTTTGCTAAAACCCAAATCAGGGCTTAGCTGTCTTCTTACCTCATCACCATCTAAACGTTCAACTCTGAATCCTAGTTTCTGAAGCTTAGGTGCAAGCACGTCAGTTATTGTTGTCTTCCCAGACCCCGACAACCCTGTTAACCATATTACAAATCCAGAATTCATTTTTCTTTCACCTTGAATCAGATTTAAAGTTGATCAAGCACAAGATATTGGTGTCTACAGGATAAACACATGGTTTCCTTTGCCTTAATTGACAATACATGGACAGCATATCAGTGTACAAGATTTTAATCTCTATGGAACATTTGTTCTGTAGTTTATGTTACATATAAGATGCATTTTACTACGAACCGTTTATCCACTGTTTTATCTCCGGTACAATTCTTCCCTGCATATCAGATGGCACCTTTATTTTCATTATATAAAGTATAGATGGTGCAACATCATATATGGTCATTCTATCTAATTTTCTTCCATTCTTCATGCTCTTGTTGTATAGTATGAAGATGCCATCATACCAATGCACAGAATCGTCTGGTCCCGTATCATTCTCTGACAAGTAGAGTGAATTGTGTCCTATAGTACCTGCAGACCGCCAGTAAAGATCATCAAAGTATACCATCAGATCCGGTTTGTCACCAATTGGTTCTCCATAAAGTTCTTCTGGAGTATAGACTTTGTTTTTGAATAGTTCTCCGTTTGGGCCTTTTATCTGTATTAACTTCTGCTTCAACTCTTCTCTAGCATTCTCATATTCTTCCATAGGAATTACCCCATTTGGTTCCCTTCCCTTAACATTCAAGAAAATTCTAGCATAATAGCCACCCCAGCCCCACGCTTTAGTCTTGGTCCAATCAACTTCACATTTGTCCAAATCGGTCTGTTTATCAGGATATTTCTTCAAGGTCAAATATTCTTCTTTAACCATCCACTCATTGATACAAAAACATCCCTTCATTCCTGCTGTGCCGTGGTCCGAAACCACCAGAACGTATGTATCATCATCTACCAATGATAATAGTTCACCGATCTTCTGATCTATTAATTTATAGTATTCTCTTATCACGTTCTCGTACTTGTTTCCTGGGACGTACTTTGGATGATTCTTGTCGTAGAATTTCCAGAATGCGTGATGCAACCTGTCAACACCTATTTCTACAAACATCATGTAATCCCAGCTTTCCTTGCTCATCAGGTATTTTATGAGTTTGAATCTCTTCTCAGTCATATCGTAAAGCTGTGTTAGAATTGCGTCTCTATCCTCTGTTCTGAAGACAACATCAAAAAGATATTTTCCAACCAACGCCTCAATTTCGTCCTTAAGTGCCGCAGGATATGTATACTGGTTTTTATCTGAAGGTGTTATAAAGCATGATACCATTTTACCATTCACCTGTATAGGAGGATAGCCCGGAGGCACACCAACTAAACAGACTCTTTTACCTTCCTGAGCTAGATAATCCCAAAGCTTTTTTTCCTTTATCGACTGCGAGTTTGCTATCCAACCTTCGTTGTATGAAAATCCTTTTCTATGCCTAAAACCGTAAATACCCAACTTGCCTGGGCTTTTGCTGGTCATCATGACCATCCATGCTGGAATTGTTATTGGGGGATGACAGCTCTCAAGTACAGAAGAAATTCCATTGTCTATCATCTTCTTAATGTTCGGCAGTTCATCCTTCAGCTCTTCAAATAGCGGACTTGACGGCATGGAGTCCAGACCAATAACTAGTAACTTTGGCTTTCGCTGACTCAATGATGGTAGCTCTTTTTTGATTTATTTAACGTATATGTAGTTGAACTTATGTACCTATCGATACATTTGTAGCAATCTCAAATATTGAACTTGTTCATTTTGAAGTTGGCACACAATTCATTTTACAACAATTCAAAATCTGATATGTATAAAACCAGATCTAGATCGATCATGCCAAGAAAGAGCAAGAAACCAACTTATTTCACGACAAATAATATCTATTAGAAATCTACATTAATGGGTATTTCGAGTGTACTGCACGTGACGGCAATTAAACCCTTTACGATAAATTTCCACCACAATGTGCTAAAACAATGGTTTATACCACTGCTAATTTTTTCATCGCTTTCCCTTGTAACAAATTTGGCAGTTAGTAATGTCTATGGTGTTGATGAACCGCCGTATACTTTGAATGTTAAGATCGAAACGATGGTAGACGGTCTCCGAGCCTGCGGTGTGAGTTTTGTATTTGTTCCTGATGGAAGAATTTTTTGTGGAGAATTGGCAAGAGGCGAGGTAAGAGTGATAGAAAACTGGCAGGTATTGCCAGAACCCCTCATAAAACTTGATGTTTATCAAACTGTTAAACCAAGTGGATTGGGTGATGAAAGAGGTCTTATTGGCATAGCTATAGATCCAGAATTCGAAAAGAATCATTATGTTTATTTGCATTGGACGTATCTCGATGCAGATACCCAGCAACCGTACAAACGCATTGCTCGTTTTACTGAATCAAACAATAAGCTAACAAATATGTATATAATACTCGATAAAATTCCGGCAGGTTATGAGCATGTAGGTGGACCACTGGAGTTCGGTCCCGATGGAAAGTTGTATATTACTGGAGGAGACAGCACTCAGAGATTACAAGCACAAAATGCAAGCTCACCGTTAGGAAAAGTACTCAGACTGAATCCTGACGGTAGCATTCCAGACGACAACCCGTTTCCAGGATTACCAACTTATACTATGGGTCACCGTAATGTATTTGGCATAGGTTTTCATCCTATAACGAATATTCCCTATGTTACTGAAAACGGCATTAGTGAGAATGATGAAGTAAATATGTTGATTCCGGGTAAGAATTATGGCTGGCCCGATGTTACAGGCAAAAATAATGATGAAAGGTTTGTAGACCCTTTACTGACATTCACACCTACTGTAGCTCCTACCGAACTGATATTTTATACGGGTACCAAATATCCTGAGGAAGTTAATAATATGTTCTTTGTTACATGGGGTGAGCGTACATTATATCGTGTGATTCTAAAACCGCCAAGTTATGATGAGGTTTTGTCTTTTGATAAATTTAATATCCCTCTTGATAGAAGTTCGCTAACAGATATAGAACAAGGACCTGACGGATATCTGTATGCCTCATCATTTAGAAGCATTGTAAGATTGGTTTTCGATTATTCTAACATTGCAACTACTATTTCGTTGGATGTAAAATCTGATACCGAGGCTCATGAAAGTATAAAGCTTACTGCAAGGATACTGGATTACTTCGGTAACCCAATTCCGAATGTTTCAATTGATTTCTTCGATTCGGATGAGTTAATAGGCTCTGCTGTATCAAATGAAGAAGGAATAGCCCAGCTTGAATATACTTCAGATTCAGCGAATGAGCATACATTTAACGCGAAATTTTCGGGAGACCCGAAGTATAAGGCAAGTTACAGTCCTAACGTTATTCCAGAATTCCCAATTCATGTTAGCATGTTTGTAATGGCTGGAATATTGGCCATTTCAACCGTTTTATTTAACTACCGCCGATTCATTAAGTATATCTGACTATACGCTGAATTCACAACATCATTACGTTGTAGTTTCGATTATCATTAATTCCCTGATAACGTAAAGCGCTCAAGCTTTTCGCGTTTTAACGATCTGATCCGATCCTTGACTTTGCTAGTTTCACTCTGACGATCAACTTGAATTGCTCTCTTGGCCGGTTCACTTCCTGATTTGAAGATTTCTCTGATAACTCTCCCATCAATATAGCTGGGCAGTTGCAAATCCAACATGTGAAGTATAGTCGGCGTGATATCCCATGTATTAAGAGGCTGCTCAAGTACTGAACCAGAGCGAATATCGCTTCCATAGGCTAGAAATATTCCTTCTGGTCTGTGCGATCCGGTTCGTACAGATAATCCCTTGGAAAGATCACCTGGCTTTCCAAATTCATCAGATGAAGAATAATGCAGTAACTCGTAACCTTCATACGCATCAATGAAGAGATCTGGCGCCCTGTCTAAATAAGGTCCCCACATTACCTCCTCCCGTCTATGGACCTTCTTTATAACAGGTGAATCATTATCTCTCACATTATAGAGATGATCTCGTATTGACTCTAGGGTTTTTTCGCGTTCACCGTTACTTAGTTTGTCATTAAGATATATGCCATAGTTCGATACTGCGTACGCCAAGGATCTTTCGTAATCCATTTGCTTGTCATAAAAGCGTGCCAATTCATCAAGACCTTTATTCACTGCAATGTTACGAACCGTGTTGAACAAATGCAATTTATTCAAGATCTTTACCATACGGGTTCGGCTCAAACCTATGGCTGAAAGCATTGATAACGGAATGTTTCTCTTCCTCTTTTGGTATCCTGCTCTGTTCAGCCATGTATTTATGAAGAAAGCTCTGTCATATGGGCCGAAACCATGATCAGATAATACTATCATCCTAGCATCTTCAGCACTGGCTATGTCAATGAAATTTTTCAATCGGTTGTCTAGACTTCTGTAGAGCGCGACCATATATTCTTCATCGTACCAAAAGAAATGTTGTAACCTATCTGTAGAGGTAAATATTGGAGCCAAAATATTCCATTCATAGTTACGCGCAAAATTCAATGCGACGGTGGTAATCTTTTCGTCAAATTCTTCTATCATACTGTAAGCTTTCTTCTTGTCTGTCTTCATAACAGTATAGAAATCTAGAGGCAATTCAAACATGTAGTTACCAACGAGTTTTTCTATTTCTTTAGATAATTCAGGAGGATAGACGTAGTTTGATTCAGACAAGGTAAGAAGTCCAGTTACCATTATCCCGTTTATCTTCTCAGGTACATAACTTACTGGATCATTTATAATTATTGACCTTAAGCCTTTTTCACTCAGGATCTGCCACAGTGATTTTACCTCCTTACTACGAAAAGTTATTGACGATAGTTTTCCGTTCTGTTCCGTATGTCCAGGAAAGCCTACAAGCCCATGCTTACCAGGATTAACTCCTGTAAAGATGCTGCTCCATGCTGTTAGTGTCTGTCGTGGAAAAGTAGAAATTAAAGTTCCCTTGACACCATGATTGAGAAGATAGCCCATGTTTGGCATGTGGCCATCCTTAACATATTTATCAATTAATGTCCATGTGCCTCCATCAATACCAAACAAGATAATTCTTTTTCTCATGATCTTTACACTATCACGAATGTCTTAATCGGATGCAAGGAGTCGTACTATCCTGCAAAATACCACTAGTAACACTGTTAAGTTTGTCTAAATACAACAATGCGGTATACGAAAAATGCTATAATAATTTTGTGAAATAAACGTACTATAATTGGGAGTCTATTAGATAACTCAATTAGATGACTGTTTATACGCATATTATATTGAACTAAATATCATTCACGCAATGTGGTGTATACCTGCGCACCGTTGTTTATTATTAGATTAAATCTCTCTTGCAGATAATCAATGTATATCCTTTGATCGCTGGGATATTTTAATGAATAAATGTTGTTCTCTACGTTTGTAAGTGCCACTACGGCCAGATCCCGTTTCTGAATCTTACTATCAAGTGTATTTTCAACCAGTTCTTTGTCAAAGACTGTCTTAGATGCAATTCGAGCCGTCTTTATATCATTGTCGTTATATTCCCCATAGTATTTGAATAGGAATTCTGCTGTACGCAATGTCATCACCAAGTTCTCAGAGCCATTCTTAGTTAGAAAATCTGCCAAGTAAATCTCCGAAGAATCAGCGTAGCTGGTAGGTTCTGAACCGTACTTAGTAACCGGAATCAACATTATGAACATTAATACCGTAATCAGGGCGGTAGCTCTTGTTACAGTATACCATCTGCTTTTGATATTCATAATCATGAAAACCGCGAATAAGACTGACCATGGAATCATAGTATACATAATTACACGCTGGAAAAAGGTTCCTGACTGAAAGAGCCCAATAGGCATTATGACAATTGAACCAACAATCATAGCACACAAAATTAGAACAATTCGCATATCAGATTGTTTATACTTAAACAAGAATGCCAGAAATACAAAACTTGAGATATTTATAAACAAGGTCGCTATTGCTGCAACATTAATTACTATTTCATAAGAGCTAGAGGGGCGCAGCGGTAGGGCAGCACTACTTTCTTCGAATCTGGTGAAATCTGCACCTAGTTTATCTATCATCTTGTCAATGCCGCGATTATCAGCACTATACAGAGACCATGAGAAGAGTAATGTAGCTTGCAGTAACAGTATCGGTATGAGTTTCTTGCGAATGTTAGAATTGTGGCGATTTCTAGGAATATTAGATCTATTGGATTGTATAAGTTTGAGAAGTCCGCTGAATACAACGGTATCTTTCGCAAGAACTTTCGGTGAAACAAACTTGATTAAGAGTGCAGCCAATAATACTATCGATGCTAGGTTCATCAGAAGAAAGTACGAAGTAGTAGGGTTTGACAGATTTATTGCGACAAGCATTATTACTGAGATTACGATGCTCTGTCTATTGATATCCTTGTTTAACAATAATTTTCCTATATGAGCAAGCAGTATTAGGTAAAGCGGTAGTGCAAAGGCCTGTGGCGAAAAATGTCCTTGATCTTGAAAGAACATCGCATTGAAGGCAAGTGGTGTATACAGCGCATATCTAGGTGCTAATGATCTTGAGAAAACATAAACTAATACGATCATTAATAGCGGCATAAATGCTTGGAAAACTTTCAAGAAAACACCGGGATCAATGCCTGTTATGAGGATATTTGTGGCCATCAATATGAATGCCAATGGATAATCTTCAGAGTATGGATGATCATTTATGCTTCCAGATCTGATAATTGATAATGCCCCGCTGCCATGAAAATATACATCCATAAACCTAGGATTTTCATAAGTAAATGACGGCAGTGAAAATAGATATGCCGCAAGTATCACATGTGGAACTAATTTTAGATGGTTGTTTATCTTGACTTTGTATGATACTATAATGGAGATGAGTGTGATACTTACACCTATCCAGTAGTAGGCAGGAAGAGATTGTGCGTAGTAGAGTGCGTTAGGAGGAAATTGATAAAATGCAGTACTACCTATTGTAACTATCAGCAAAATAATAGAAGTTAATATTAACAAAGAATAATTTCTTGATTCAAGAATGCTTTTCATTTGCTATGATAAACCTGTTCTAGTAATATTCTTCAATCTCTTCCTTATCTTACTTCTTTCATCGGTTATTTCCTGCGAAACACTACCTTTAGTCAAGTCACAATTATCCCTAAATATTTCCCCAAGAACTCTTCCATCCATGTAGCTAGGTATTGCCAATCCAAGCATTTGTAGAATCGTGGGCGCAACGTCCCATACACGTACCGCCTTGTCTAGCTTTACGCCATTTCTTATATCTGGCCCGAATGCGGCAAATATTCCCTCTAGTCTGTGAGAACCAGATATCGTAACACCATGATTCTCAAGCTTATCAAAGACGTTTGGATTCAAATGAGTTGACATGCCATAACCTACCCTTGTAACGACGAAAATATCAGGAGATCTATCACTGTACGGTCCCCACAGAACCTCTTCTCTCCTGTATAATTTTTCGACGACCATTGTATCATTATCTGTTACGAGACTGAGTTTCTTCATTATAGCTTCTCTGACCTGTTGATACTCCTTAGCTGTAAGATTACCATTCAGATAGATCCCGTGGTAAGCCGTACTGAATGCCTGCGAAGTCGAGTAATCTGTTTGATTGTCTTCATAATCTCCTAGCGGAAGGGCATCTTTGATCATTCGTGGGCTTATCCGATAAAATTTTAATGCAACACTAGAAAGGTGCAGATTTCCTATCAATTCTTTAAGCTTGTATACTGTGAACCCTTTAGAAACCAACATCGACCTGATAGCGCTCTTCTTAATCTTTTGAAACCCTTCCCTGTTCAGCCATGTATTGATATACAATGCTTTTTTGACTGGACCAAATCCATGATCGGATACTATAAGTAAGTTGGCATTATTGTTATCGGCTATATCGAGAAATTCCTTCAGAAATCCATCTAGTAACGCGTAGTGTCTCTTGAGGTAATCGTAATCTGCGAAGAAAACATGTTGGAGTCTGTCACTTGTAGTAAATATTGGAGCAAGTACATCCCATTCATAATTCTTCGCCAAATGCAATGCGGCGCGAGCCTGCTTCGTTGCCACTCTTTCTAGCATTGCATATGCTTCTGGTTTAACCTCGATAGCCTTTTTGTAAAAATCCTCTGGAGGTTCACACATATAGCCTTCCACAACTCTATCTACTTCACTTCTTAATTCTGTGGGATAGATGTAATTGGATTTCGGAGGGGTCATCAAACCAGTTGTCATTATACCATTTATTGCGTCTGGAGGGTACGTAACAGGATCGTTTATGACTATCGATCTCAATCCCTTCTTACTAATTAATTGCCAGATTGTCTCTACCGTCCTGTACCTAGACTGTGCGATCTCGATATTGTTATTTATTCTCAGTCTAAAATCAGGCATCCCATGTTTGCCGGGATTTACGCCGGTGAATATGCTAGTCCACGCGGCCATGGTTTCTGTTGGAAATGTAGACATCATAACACCCTTCACTCCACGCTCCAAAACATACTTCATGTTTGGCATTGAACCTTCTTCTACAAATCTGTCAACTAAATCCCATGTAGCGCCATCAATGCCAAACAGGATCGTTCGCTTTTTCATGATATTTGCCTGAAATAATTAGAATCTATCTGAGATGAACAAAGTTAGGCAAGTCAGCAAGTCCTTAGTTGATGCAACTTGTCCCTGATCCTGTCTCTTTCACTAACAGTCTCTATAAGACTTTCAGTGCCTGCTAAGCTACTTTGGGGTTTAAAGATGTCTTTCAGTACTTGCCCATCCATGTATGTAGGAATCGGTAGTCCCATCATGTGTAGTAATGTCGGAGCTATATCCCAGACCCTAAATTGGTGACGGTATTCAACTTTCCGTATATCAGGGCCGTAGGACATGAATATGCCTTCAGGTCTGTGTATGCCGGTATTGGCTGTACCTCCTTTATACCCGCCTTTATCATTTCCGATATAATCTGAATCTGGACCGTCTGAATAGTATGTCGGGCAATAACCATCGTTTAGAGTGAAAAGAATGTCTGGTGCTCTATCTATGTGAGGACCATGCATAACTTCTTCTCGCTTGTAAATCCTTGATACTACAGGCATATCATTATCTTTCAGATCCCTAAGCTTTGTCATTATCATTTCCCGCGTTCTTTCGTATGAATCTGATGAAACGTTATTGTTGATGAATATACCTTCAGCCTTAGCGAATGCGATTGAGCCATGCAAATCTAATGGTCGATCATACTCGAATGCTAAATCTACGATACGATCTGATTCCATAAGATTTCTCAATACCAATTCATACAGGTGTAATTTCTTCAAAGCAACTGCGACTCTGGAAGGAGATATACCTAGTCGCGCCAATAATGCTACCATATTCCTCTTGCGTTTCTGTAATCCAACATAGGCTAACCAAGTATTTATGTAAAATGTTTTGTGCAAAGGACCAAATCCGTGATCGGAGGCTATCAGTATGTTCGCGTTTTCCTTATTGGCAATATCTATGTAATGCTTCAATATGCTGTCAATTTGCTTATAATGTTTGAGAATGTACTCCTGCTTGTGCCAGAGAGTATGCTGGATCTTATCAGTAGAAACAAATATCACGGCTAACGCGTCCCATTCATAATTCTCTGCCAGATGCGCACCAACCTTTGCTGTCTTGCTTGCAAATTCCTCTATCATTGAGTATGCCTTGTCATTGTTCTTATTTACGGTGAGGTAATAATCTAAGGGTAGATCCGTCCAATATCCACCTGCTACCCGTTCTAGGTCATTTTTCAATTCTCGGGGATGAACATAGTTTGCTCCCGGAGGGGTCATTAGCCCGGTTGTCATGATACCATTTATCGCATCAGGAGGATATGTCGACGGATCATTTACAACGATTGATCTTAAACCTTTCTTGCTCATTATCTGCCATACAGTATCAGTCATTCTGTAATTTGCTGTTGCCAAAGCAAACTTACCATTAGTCCTTAAAATGAAATCAGTTAGACCATGCTTTCCTGGATTCACACCGGTGAACATACTAGTCCACGCGGGCAGTGTCACAGCAGGTACTGTCGATAGCAATGTTGCCCTAGCGCCGTTCTTCACTACATAGTCAAAAGTTGGAAGATATTCTTCTGAAATATACTTATCAAGTAAGCACCATGTAGCTCCGTCTATACCAAACAAAATCGTTTTCTTCTTATTCATCAGCTTTGACCCATGATTTGCTATACGATAGCGTCAATAGACAGTACCCTAATAGTACACCATACTCTGCAGTTGTGAAATGATGATTCAAGGTCATTATCTCACTTTCTTCCATAGTGGTTCGTCTTTATTTATTACAAACTTGAAAGCTGCTACTAGTCCGCTTATCTGCGTGTCCAAAGCAGCATGTAAGATGTTTGTTCGGCTTACTATTAGCGCTAGAGGAATCGCCAAGAAACCTAGGAGCAAGGGATTGCTCACATACAAAGTGTAAGCAAGCACTGCTGCTGTAGCTAACAAAACGAATGGTGAAAGCGCTATAATGAATAACTCAACTGGAAATACTATGAACCCGTATCTGCCAAATCTAGTATTAAAGAAGATATCCTTATTCCTTATCATAGCTTTAATTATGCCCTGTGCACGTCTATCCCTCTGTCGTCTTCGCAGGACAAAGCTCTTGGGTATCTCTTCTTCAGCCTTTACTGACATATCGACAATGGTCCTGAATGATTTCTTTCTCAACAATATGAATTCTTCAGTGTCTTCGGCCATGGAATCAGAATCAACAGGTGTCGCAGCAGATTTCCTGAGAGCGAGCAGGCCTGTATGTGCTATGACAGTACTGTCAATATTGGATTCAGCTACCTGAATCATCGTCATTAGGCGTCTATAATATTTCTCAATACCTTGTTCTTTCATATACACTGCACAGACTCCTCCTATTCCTGCATCGGCAAAGTTGGAAACCAAATCTGCTATAGCAGTATCAGATTTCAACAGCACGTCCGCGTCAGTCTTGATGATTATTTCTCCTCTCGCATCAGATAGAGCCTGATTAAATGTTCTGGCGGCTCCTATTCTCTCAGATTGTCTGATGAGTTTAATCAGAGGATATCTACTTTCGTATTGTTCTACCAAATACGACGTCTTATCTGTGGAGCAATCATAGATCAGAATCTCTTCTACTGGATAAGTTTGGGCTAGAATGTTATCTAGTTTTGCTTCTATGTATGCTTCTTCGTTATATGTTGGGATAAAAACTGTGACTGATGGTTTATACTCCTTATTTTTTCCTACATGTTGCCTTCTTCCGAAGACCAGGATCAATGTTCCTATCAACATATAGGGCACTAACAGAACCAAGATCAACAATGTGAACAATTCCAAACTAGATCAAACCTTGTGTACTAGATAACATGTAACACTAACGATCTAAAGATCTTTTAGTGCGAAGTACTATGCCAAGTAGTGTCTTCAATTCAGTTTGGGTTATGACGCGATATATCAGTGAAAAACCTACATAAGATATTGTGGCGAAAGTCAGTGATACTAACACATTAACTCCTAAACTATACGCGGAATAGCCCACAAGCAATCCAACCGATATTGATATTATTGGTTTCATTGCACTCTTGGTGGATATTGTAACTTGCTCCTTTATCTTGAGCATTGTTACCGATAGTATCAAAGTTGCCAATGAACCTACAAGTATTGCAACTGCCGCGCCCTCGAGTCCAATTGCAGGAGCCAGAAGGAATGTCAATGCTATCGTGCTTGCTGATGACAACAATCCAATGCGTGCTACAATATGCGCTCTGTTTGCTGCGTTCAACATTGAAATTATTATTGCCCCAATTGCATTAATTATCGAGGCCACGACCAGTATTCTCAACGCGTCAGAAGCTTCCCTGTAGGGTTCCGATAAAAGCGTCAGTATGTAGCCGGGGTCAATCATGAATATCATGAAGGCAAAACCACTGAGTAGTAATGATATTCTTATTGCTGTATTGAATACGCTCCTAAATTTGACCTTGTTGCCTTTTACCCATTCCTCCGATGCAGTTGGCAGTATGGCTCTAGATACAGCAAGCGAAATACCTCCTACTATGTTCGCTATCATGACCGACAGACCGTAGAAAGCAGCCCATTCAAAGTTCTGTGTACCCAAGATCAGCACACCAATCTGAGCACTCAAAGTCCTCATACCCACTGCAAAGTAATTGAGTCCAGAGAATTCAACTATATGCCTTAAACTGTTTTGAGATTCTACCTCTTCACTCGATTTGGATCTAGGCATGACTCGAGGAATAAGGTATGCATAACCTACAATCGATGCGATCATGGATGCGCCAGAGAAACCTATGATGATGCCAAAAGTATCCAATCCCTGAATAACAAGCATTATTGCAATTGCCAATCTGAGGAGCTCGTACAGAATGGAGATAACGAAAGAATATTCCATTCTATGCGAGCCTTGAAACGCACCAAGCAGTGCGGCTACAATTGTCTGCGAAGGTATGTATGTTATTGCAGCGAATGTTATCAGACCCGATATAGAGGGATTCTGGTAAACTACATTAGCTAGATGCCCAGAAAGCAAGACTATGCATAATGCTGCTATCACGCTTACAAGCAAGCCGATCTTAAGCCCAAGTTTTAACACCTTTCTTGCTGTACTTTGCATATTTCTAGCATTATACTCTGATATGTATTTGGAAATTGTGACCTGAACGCCATACCCAGCAAATCCTACCACACTCGTTGCAAGTGCAATAACAACCATGGTTTGCCCTATGACTGCTGGATCAACCATCTTAGCCAAGATGATCCAGAACATGGCGCCAATCGTCATGTTTGAAATATTAGATAAGATTAGGTAGTAGGACCCTCTCGCTAGTTTCTCAATTGGTTTGTCTGTCAAATTCATCATTCCAAGTAAGTGCTTGTGAACATCTCAATCAGATGTTTCTCTAAGAAGCAAGAATCTTCTATAGGCGCCTACAAAGGCTAGTGCAATACTGACGATGCTCAGAGAAATCACGACTGGGTCAAGTCGTATGCCCCAAGGGCTGTAATTTAGTATCAATCCAATTAATGGAGTAACTGCAAAGCTCAGGCCTATACTTAATGCTACAAGTTCAATGGTATCAGTATCTCTGGTTGGAAAGAGAAGCCGAGTAAGGGCATATCCTGGTATGAATAACATGAATATGGTTCCAGAAATGATCCTGACCGTTGACAAAGGAGGGATCTGTGGCATCAAGTAAATTGTTGCTAATGTTAGCATCGAGACTATTACTGTCAGCCAGAACGTCAAGCTTCTAGAAATATTGGCAAGATAATTCGAGAAGGGGCCTTCTACTTTTGGCTCTGACAACTTTATCTTGTCTTCATGTTTCAATTCATTTATGACATCACGAACCTCCTCAAACGTCAAAGATTTATCCATAGCTTGCAATTTGTTAACTACGTCCTTCACATTTGTACACCTATGTGTCCGTATGATATCCATTACCATTCGCTGCAGTAACTTGTTCTGCTCTATGTGCTCTGTTTGACGCTGAACCATATCTGATTCCACGCACTCCTGTCATCCAAGCCAGAAGACCAAGCAAAGCTAAAAGTACCCTTTTCTGTGTCGTATCTCCATAGCTCAACTATCATTCTAAATGTACCACTGGAGTCTTTAACATTAATATCATCTATGTCTATACCATTTATCTCTAAACTCTTTATTACATTATAATCTTGTACTTTATCAACTTCTGTTATAGTCCAGTGTAAGGGAATAGTCCATGTGGAGTTGGTCGTTAACGTTTTCTTTGTTTCGATTATGGTATTCATTGGACTGGGAATATGTGAACTGTCATCTGGTGTAACGTCTGTAGAGTTGAGTAATTTTATTCGAACAGAAACATATTCAACATCTCCCATACGATTGTAAACATTGAGGTACCAATTGACGCTATCTCCCCTATCTATTATTGACTTGCCATTGGGGTAATAATCCTCAGCCAACATGTTACTCCCCAGCGTACTCATGCTAAGAAATCTCTCCTTCGGTCTAGGTTCTGACGCAACATATACCACGCTCAAGGAAATCACAAGCAAAGAGACGAAAAGTCCCAGAAATGCCTTTGACGTAAGAACTTTTTTTGTCTCTGATACTAGACTTAAATTCATTCTTGCTTTACCTTAATCTCCATCGCCAGAAACCTTTCATTCCTGCGGGACTTCCATGTTTTGAACGACCCGTATCCTACAAAGGCAGTTACAAATGATGTTACTGGTGCATAAATACTAACATTCATTAACTTCTGAAGAGTTGATGCTGCCCTTGCCTGTTCTTTCAGCAAGTCTGCATCGTCTATGAGTTTCACAAATATAGTAACGGCTTTTTCATTACAGTCGTCATGTGAACTACATGAACTGAAGCTACCATTATCAGCCTGATCCGTTAGGTCCAACGCTAGATTATACCTGTCTACGAGACCAGAGACATCTGCTCCTGCAAACTGGGCTTCGTTTATACTTTCAAGAGCCAATTCTGCGGACGTAGCAACCAAGTTACTGTCATTCTCTGTGCCGGTATCTACACCATTTGCAACCAGAAGCAAAATGGTAGTTAGGAACAGCTCGAAGTTATACATATTCGCGTTCCATGTTTAAACTATAGAGAGTATGTTAAGTGATGCAACTAACAAAAAAACAATACCTAGCATGACTGCAATTTTTCTCATTCTATTAAAATTCATGAGCATATTTATCCTACCGTAGCGGGGCGACACAACCTCAGACGTTACCAGCACTATTATCGATGATGCGGCGAGCCATATACCAATATCCCAAAGGGAAGCTGTGAAGACCATTAAAGATCTAAAATAACGTAACTGGTTTCTATAGCATGATTCTTGACGTTAGTCTCTTTGATGGCCACGGGCTTGCCAGTAACCTTGCTAAAGATCACTGCGAGTGCTGCACAAATTGGACAGCCCAGATGAGTTCCAAGCTGTGTTTCCTCATTTACAGAATCACAATTATAAGCACATGCCTTTCCTACAATCGTAGCATGTATGACACCATTACTATTTTCTATCGCAAGATCGTCGATCAAATACAGATCTTCAGTCAATAACCGCGTTAGATTTTCCTGTACATACACTAAATCAACATCTTCGAAATTTACGTTTAATTCCTGTTCGAAGAGTTCAACAAGCCCTTGGCTTGGTGCAACAATCGATATCCCCTTTGGATTATCATAAAAGACCTTTTCCTGTCTGAATTCATGTATATTTGGAATTTTGTGTACGTTATCGAATGGGATGAACATATAACCCTGTGATAATCCATCCTGATACTTGCATTGGTAAAATATTGCTTCCCCCTTGCAACCAACGCCTACTAGAAGGCTATCAAGTGTCTTTGTCATCTGCAATGCAACAGCATACATGATCTTTTCAGGGATATGCCTTGATGGCACCACATAAAAGATCACTGCACCCCATAGAGTTAGCCCTAGTCCTATGAACGTTAGAATTAGCGAGCTGTATAGATATGATGCCAATAGAGAAGCGCCTCCGATGCCAATCAAGATTATGGCTATGCTTTTTGTTCCTTGATCCCTTAATTTCCATAATTTTTCCTTGAGATCAAAATGGTTAGACTCCAATTCTTTTATTCTTCTTTCCAATGATTGCAAGTGATCTGACCTCATCATCTAGTCTGAAATCTGCATGTGTTAGAATCTCTAACTACGAGATAGTTTTGAATCAATTGGCTGGTTATTCTTATCTATCAAGGACTGACCTAAGCTCTGTCTCATTAAAGTTTTCAACGGTGCTAGTTCCGCATCAGCATCATTGGGCACAAAGTTAGTACAGAAGATACAATACACTCCTACCTTAATTCCCATCTCTGTATAGACTGGTAGCATTGGAACTGCAATATTATGCTTCTTGCAGGTATTAAATCCTGTTTTCATCATCTCGTATTACTCCTTCCACATATTCCGATATTGCCGGAGGTCAAGTTGAAACACCTTGTGGTGTTAATTTTTTCAGTCTCCTTGCGATTCTCAACTCAGTTCTTCGCATTATCAAAGACAAAACGCCGACACTTAGTGATTGTACAGCAACTAGCATGGTTGAAATTCCCGCAAAAAACCAAGAACTAAATATCTTCCCTGTAAACATCCAATCAATCAAGGAGTTGAAAAGCATGACACTTGCTGGTATTATAAGAAAACCCCCGACCATCGAATAAAAGACGCCAGGATTATACGATCTTGCAAGGTCAAATACGGTCCTGATTATTCTAAAACCGTGCTTCCATGTTGATAACTTCTGTCTTCCTACCCTTTTTCTGTAAATGACTGGAACTTCGCCTATACTTCCTGAGGCAGCTATCTGTGCTGCTATCTCTGCCTCTACATCGAAACCATCGGTCTCCAGATGAAGATCCTTTGCAGAACTGGTTCTTAGCAGATACATCCCTGAACACACATCAGATACGTTTGTGTTCATCAAGATATTGAATATCTTTGATATTACCTTGTTACCAAATTTGTGCAAGCGACTCATACTGTCTGCAGTGCTTATTCTGGTGCCTATTACCTCGTCGTGAGAACCTGTTTGGTGCAAAAGCCTGCTGATGCAAGAAGCGTCATAAGTAAAATCGCCGTCCATCACTAGCAAGTATGGTGTACTGATCTCCTGTATCGCAGTCTTTATTGCTCCCGTTTTTCCCTTCCCATGCTGGTAGATTACTCTCGCACCAAACTGTTTTGCAATATCTACAGTTCTATCAGAAGAATAACCATCTACTACAAGTATATTCCTTAATCGAAGATAATGTAATTCCTCTAGAACTTTAGCTACGCCTTGCTCTTCATTCAAAGTTGGTATTACTATCGTAATACTCTTGTCAAATTCCAGTGAACTTGCAACTTTTTCTTCTAGCATGTCTAACGATCCTTGTTCTCTAGGATTTCAGACAGCGATCTACGTTTTTCTAAGACGTTGTTTTCGATACTGTGCACTTCATCAAAACGTTTGAGATATTCGAATCCCTTGCTTGTGATTAGATATTTTTTAGCCGTAGAATCTAGACCCAAGAGTCCTGTCTCTACAGACATGCTGAGATATCTCTGCAGTTGGCTGAAGCTCAAGAAACTCACGTACATTATTCTAGTCTTTGTAGCTCCATGCCTTGCAGCGTCTAGAATAGATGCTATGATCTCTTCTCTATTACGCTTCTTTCTATTTGGGAATGGTGTTTTCATAGTCTTAATACCATCAAGTTTGAATTGCGCTCCTACCACTTGAGACTAGAAATTTTCTCATAGGATCATAGTATGCCATGAGGCCCAGGTATCTTATGTAATTCAGGTTCTCAGTCCAGTTCAGTGCTTCTTTGTTGCCGCAAGAGTAAGCGCCCTTTGCCATCGCCAGTGCTATGGGTCTACCAAGCCTCTCTATCTTATCCAAGAACGAGTTCTTTATTGCATGTACTAATTTCCCCAATATTCTACCAATTACGGTCGCAAGAATCGTATTCTTCACTATTTTGATATTCTTTATTATTAAACTTGTTAAGACTCTTTCTTGATCTGTTAATGCATCGTACCATATCCTTTTTCGCAAGGCCTTGGTTCTTAGATTAGAGAGAGTTTCTATCAAGTTAGCTGATCCATGTAACAATGGTCTAGGCATTGCGAGTAATGCTTCGTGTTATTATTATTAGCATTGTGTTAGGAGAAGTACGGAATTGCAAAAACATAAAATGTATTCCATAATTAGAGTAAAAACAATATAGTTGTCAAGTTAGGGTTTTGTTGCTTTAATAGGTGAATTCTTTAATGTTGATAGTTGACATATGTGAACAAAATCTATACATTGACAGTATAATAGTTGGATGTTGCATGTGTGAACAAACGAAAGCATATGCTAGTAATAATTAAAAAAAGAAAAGGGGATGGTTTACGTTATCTTGTACTTAGTTCTCGATTTCTGTGAATATGCAGGACTCTACTGATGCGTCTTGTAGCTCGTCGTCGAAGCTTTCGCCGTCAGATTCGAGCACTACACATCTTGCCGAAAGGAATTGTACAGAAGTTGTTGTCTGGGTGTTCAGATCTTCGTATATCTCAGTGAAGAGCACAATGTCTACCTTCTTGTCGTCATCGGAACCATTGATGTTTAGACAACGGAATACTTCCTTCTGTGATTCTACTGTCTTTGCGATCTTGCCCTTTGTCACTGTGTTCATTTCCTGTGGGAATTCAAGGTTTAGTTCTGTGCATCCACTTCCTACAAAGACTGGACTTGTCGATATATCTGCAGATTCGCAATCAATCACTGTAGCAGTGTTGTCGTCCTTTATGCAGGTTGTCGAGAATGCGTTAGTCTCTATCACTTCTTGGGCAGTAATGTTCTCGTATACTTC
>JBMCYV010000022.1:0-39786 GCA_049199595.1 Candidatus Nitrosomirales archaeon | reverse complement strand
GAAAAGGATGTACTTATCTGGCCTATGGAAGGTTGCCCCAAGCCCTCTCAATAAATTTTTTATTTCCTCAATTGATGAATTGTTCGTTAAACAAACTCTCCAACGAGAGTTTTCTTCATAACTTCTCTCGGGGCTTCCATCTTTTTCCAGATTTCAAAAGCCTTTGCTCCTTGCTCAACGAGCATTTCATAACCATAAACCACTGTAGCTCCAGCTTCCTCTGCATTCTGTATCAAACCAGTCTCCATCGGTCTGTACACAAGATCGTAAACTACGCTATCTTCTCTAATAGCCGCAGAATTGATTATGCTTGGTTCTCTTCCCATTCCCATTGGCGTTGCGTTTACTATCAGATCTGCCTTGCTGGCAACTTTTGGCGCATCATCCAGAGAGATCAATTCGCAATTAAGATTTAATTTCTCAGCATGTTCTGCTACATCTCTGGCTCTTGCAATGTTTCTGTTAGCTATGATTACCCTTCCAACATGTTCGCTTGCCAAAGCAGTCAAAACAGCCCTTGCTGCTCCACCAGCACCCATTAGCAATGTGGTCTTCCCAGCAAGGCTGATCTTTCTTCTCTTTAGTGGTTGTATAAATCCGTCCATATCAGTATTGTAGCCCTTGAATCGCCCATTTTCACTGTTGACTGTATTAACAGCATTTATCTTCAAACATGTTTCATCTAGTTCATCGAGAAATTTCATCACTGCTATTTTATGCGGCATGGTAACGTTGAAACCAGCTATCTTTGTATTCCTTAACGATTGTATCGCAGCTTCTAACTCGTCTTCTTTGACCCTGAATGCAATGTAAGTACAGTTCAGGTTTAATGCTTTGAAGGCTGCGTTGTGCATTGCTGGCGATAAAGAGTGATCAACAGGGTCGCCAATTATGCAATAGGTTTTGACGGTACTAATGTTTGACGAGCTCATTGTTACAATGAATTTATTTCGTCGTATAAATTAATGCCTATACTGTGCCTTCGACTAGACACTATGCTCTTCCTTTATTTATTATGTTTATCAAGTCATCGAATTCTTGCCTATCCTTCCATGAATCGTAATCTTTCAGTTCTGGGCTCTTCTTCTCTAGTGTATCATAAATTGATCTCATCTGCTTCAGAGTTAGCTGTCCTGGAGCTATGGCGTCTGTCAAACTTGCATATGTGAATGGCGCGCCTGCGTAAGTGCATAATACTCTTGATAGTACTCCATGTTCACCCATGCAGAATGTTATCAAGTTTATGTTAGCCTTCTTTGCAACTTCATATAATTTCAGCACCCTTAAATTATCACTAGTATTCCTTGCCATTGTGACTATCTTGACATTGGCACTATAGTGCTTCATCTTATTCAGCAGTGTGGAGAGCTCTGTCGTGCTGGGTGTTAGGTCGAAGTTGTGCCATGATACGAGGGTATCGCAATTTTGAGCTGTAAATTGATCCATTAAGCCATCGTTTGCGACCATAGTATTGTATTCAACGTCTAGAAACATCGGTCTCGAAGCGGCCAAACGCCTTAACGTGGTAACCCTGTCTACCTCGCTACCAGTATACTTACCTCCTTCATTTGGTGCCCGGCACGTAAACACAGATCTTTCCTTATGATCCAATACAAACTCAAGGACCTCGTTCATCTTTGACTTGTCAAAGTAATCGAATCTGATCTCTATGAAATCCGCGTTGCTGTTTAGAGAATCGCTGACAAGTTTCTTGAGTTCGTTGATATCGGCTGTGCCCAACGACACGCAGATCTTGTTGCTCACATCTAACCATCCAGCTGTATGAATTAAATGTTTATTGATCAGCTTGCAATTCTTGCACTAACGATAACCTTGATACGCAATAAAGCCTCGAACACTTTATTACATGATGTAATCTATAGTCAAAATTGATATGCGAAAGTTGCAGTTTAACGCAATCTACAATATGGATTGCATTGAAGGAATGAAGCTAGTCCCTCCTAGTACAGTAGACCTTGTAATAACTGATCCGCCCTTTGCTATAGAATTTAGGGCAAAGCGAAGCAACTATCATAGAACACAGTCAAGGGTTTTGGAAGGATACAATGAAATTTCCAAGGAAAAGTATTATGGATTCACGGTCAAATGGATGAAGGAATGCTTCAGAATTTTGAAGGAATCAGGAAGCATGTATGTCTTTTCAGGCTGGAACAACCTGAAAGATATTTTGAATGCTATTGACAATGTTGGTTTTACTACAGTTAACCATGTAATATGGAAGTATCAATTTGGTGTTGTAACAGAAAGAAGGTATGTAACATCACATTACCATTGTCTATATGTTTGCAAAACTGACGAAAAAAGAAAGTTCTTCCCGTACTCTAGGTTCGGTAAAGAAGAGAGAACAAACGAGGGAAGGAGCTTACACTATGAGGATAAGGAAGATGTGTGGTATATCAAGAGAGAGTACTGGACAGGAGACCAGAAGACGCCAACAAAACTACCTGCTGAACTGATCAAGAAAATATTGATGTATTCGAGTCAGAAAGGCGACGTTGTTGTAGATCCTTTTCTTGGTTCAGGTCAAGTCGCAGTTGTCAGTAAACTCTTGGGCAGGCAGTATGCGGGTTTTGAGATAGTTAAAGAGTACTACGAGTTTGCTAAAAACAGGCTTGAGAGAGACATCTACAGAATTAAAAACTTGGCGGAGCTTAACAAAGCTTCAACTCTTGATTTGTTTAGCAAAGAACATATGCGATAGCAAAACTCCCTTATCGATTTCGAATAGCCGGATCTCTGTTATTTTGATATACCTAGTAGAACCACCTCATTTTTGGTAAAAGTGTAGTTTTATTCCCTAACTAACTACTGCTTATATCTACAGATACAGATTCAAGATACGTGATGGATACAAAGTCGGATGAACTATCCTCTACGGATGCGTCTGTGGACTCGATGGCCAAGTCCCTAAAGAAATACACTGAGATTCTCGTATCAACCAAAGAAAGATACAAGAACATGTACGATAACGCTCCTGACCTCTGCCGTGCGGTAAACACGGAAGGGATAGTTGTTGACTGCAACAAGTCCTATGCGGAACACCTCGGCTATTCAAAGGAGAAGATCATTGGAAGATCCATCTTTGAAACCACTGCCGAAGAGAGCCTTGACGCCATGCGCGAGTCGTTCGAGACTTGGAAGCAGACAGGGCATGTATTCAATAAAGAGATCTGGTTTAAGCGAAAAGACGGTACAACCTTTCCTGCACTGCTTAGTGCCACGAACCTGGTGGATGAAAACGGCAACATGATAAGCAATACCATAATCAAAGACATGTCAGAAATTTACATAACAAAAAAAGAGAAGGACGAACAAAACAGGAAGCAGCAAGAACTAACTAAGCAGCTCAAGAAAGCGAATGAAGAGCTCAAGGCAATCACCAAAGAGACAGCTAATCTAGCAATCGAGCTCGAAAACGCCAATCAAGAATTAAAACGTAAAGATAAGCTGAAGGACGAATTTATTAGTATAGCATCGCACGAGCTTAGAAGTCCTATTCAACCAATTCTGGGTTTTGCTACACTAGCCAAAAGTGGCAAGATTGATCAACAACAAGCATGGGAAGGTGTTATTAAACATGCGCGTAGACTTCAGCACATAGCAAACGATATACTTGATGTAAGCAGAATCGAAAGTAATGAGTTAACATATGTTTTCGGTAACGTTAGGATCAACGAGGCAATTCTTGATATTGTCAATTCTGCAAAAACCAGTCTGGTTAACAGTGTAGTAATAGAAACTAGTCTGGACAGGGATATAGAGATTGAGGCAGACAAGGACCTTATCACGCGAGTCCTAACTAATGTTATAGGCAATGCTATGAAGTTCACAAAGGAGGGTCGCATTAAGATTGAAAGCCACATTAATGCAGAAACGAACAAGGTGGAGATCAAGGTCACCGATACAGCTGGTGGAATTCCCAAAGATGTTTTTCCGCATTTGTTTGGCAAGTTTGTAACTAAAAATGTTGGTAACGAAGTTCAGCATGGAACAGGACTTGGTCTGTTCATAAGCAAGGCAATTGTAAATGCTCATAAGGGACAGATTCTGGCTGATAACAACAGCATAGGCGGAGCGACTTTTACTATTGTATTGCCAATAAGACATTCTAGTTAATTAGAGACGCACATGAATCTGGTTTAATATTAGTGAGGATAAAGCATAATATATTCCACCTGTTTTCTCACATAACAAAGTATCTTTGAATTGTTAGGCGCTTAGGCGAATATGGTACCGCGAACAGCATACCAGACATCGTACTTCTGAACCTTTCTTAGTCCTTCCATCAAATCTCTTATCTGCTCATGCGTAGGATCGAGATCTTTGATCTGCTGTACTTTTACATTTAGCTGTTCTAGTTTTGAATAGATTTCCTTGTCTTCGATTGTACCAACAAGTGCGTCCAGTTCAAAGGGTTTCTGCATAAGCTCTACAACCTGTCTTAACTGTTTGATCGAATACACAAGAGTGTCCTTTATGTATGCAGATGCAAATATTATTCTCTGACGTGGATTTACAGCTAGTATTTCCTTTGCGACTTCCATACCATCCTTCTTTGGTATTCTATAATCAAGAATAACCGCATCGAACGGAGGCTCATTCGGTTTTAGATTTCTTTTGATCTCCTCACGATACGCCTTCAGACATGCCTCACCATTTTCAGTAATCACCACGTCGTGATTTTTCTCCTCCAACACAATCTTGTACTGCATTGCAATATCAGGCTCGTCTTCCGCTACCAATATCTTCAAAATGCAAAGCCACCTCCCTTGTGTTCGGCTCTAGTTGAAACATTAGCTATCGGTAAGAAGAATTCCCATACAGCATTCTGAACTTCCCAACAGTGATTACAAAGATCTGCAATAAGTCTATCGATATCAGTATTCACACTGTCAATAACCTTGTCGCATACCTTACATGTCTTGTGCGTGTTTGCTGATTCAATATGAGATAAGGATAATTGCAACATACTTTCATTAGCGTCTTTAAAGTCATTATTCTGCACTTCGCTGATTACTTGGTTACCATCATCTGATGTTGCGTAATTCCTAAATTCTTCTCTGGCAATCTCCACACACTCGACAAAACTGTGATCAGCAAATTTATCTCTAGAAATGTTAAGCTGTCTAGACAAAGACCTAAGTATTGCCTTCCTGAACACATCCCAGCCTACCTTGAAGATCTCTGTCATGGCCTTCTCCAAAGCTTCTGGGTTTTCTCCCAACCTGTCAATATTGATACCGTAGCTTTTCATATGATAATATATATCATCTGCATTTTCACCAGAGATTCCTCTTATGGCACGGTCTATTGTGCGATTCAAGATCTCGTCAAAGCTTGGTAGTTGCCTCCCCCGCCCAGTACCATTAGCCTCTCTTGATTCCTCTAGATCCTCTGAATTCCGTACCATTTCGAGTGCAAGATAGCATAGTTTGATATATTACTGAATGTAAGTCTGAAAGCTTACTTACACTCACTAAACTTGGTAAATGTTGTTGATTTTTATGGCTAGCCAAGAATAAGATCTATTGCCTGATAGGTAATATGATGGTGAATGTAGCACCACCCTCATCGTTGTTATATGCAGAAATCTCTCCTTTATGCGCAGTTACTATTGCCTTGCTTATGAACAGACCAAGTCCTGTTCCGTGCTGAACTTCGTTACCAACATTTTTAGTTACAAACTTGCCAAATAGCTTTGGAAGGATTTCTTTGGGAATTCCGCCATCTGTGTCGCTTACTTTGATCTCCACCTTGTTCTTTCCTGGAAGAATATGAGTTTCCACTTTTATCTTACCATCCTTTGTGAATTTCACTGCATTACCAATAACATTTGTCAGCACCTGCATGATGCGGTCCTTGTCTGCCTCAATCTCTATGTCCTTGTCCAGATTGACATCCAGTGTTGTTGTCCCCCGCAGATTTACTTTTTCATTGTTAATCACTTCGTTAACTATTTCGTTGACCTTGACCCGCCTTATTGTATAGGTAAGGTCCCCGCCCTCTATTCTGGTTACGTAAAGGATATCGTTAGAAAGATGTTGCAACCTGCGCGCTTGTGCAAGTACAGAGGTCCATGCTTCATCCTGCGAGATATGTCCCTTCTTCGCCAGATCTGCATAGCTAAGGATTGGCTGAATCGGACTCCTTATCTCATGCGATGCCACACTGATGAACTCCTTCTGTGCCTTGTCCTGAGCCTTTATCTTGTCTACCATAGTGTTAAACGATTTAGATAGAGAAGAAATTTCTCCAGTTCCGCCAACTTTTAGTTGTATATTCAGATTTCCTTTTGCTATTTGATTAGCTGCGTCGCGCATCTTTGCTATTGGTTTGCTAATAGAACGTGAGATCGCGATGCCCAAAGCTGTTGCCAAAACAGCACTGGCGATAAATGCCAAGAACGTTGTGTTGGCAGTGTTCATTGCCTTGTCCTCGACTTGGTTTATCCTGCTGATAACCATGGGTTCCAGTTCATCGTCTAAGATCTTCTCTAACCTTTCATCATACCCTCCAAATTGTGAGACCAAGGATGGTTGCTTGTCCTCGAGCGCAATAATCTCTTGAGTAAGTGATTGTAAGGATTCAAAATGCTTGTTCATCTGAGCCATGCGGATCGTCTCGTCATGCGTCACTTGTAACCCCAAGAACTGCCTTTGGTATTGGATGAATTTATCAGTGCTATCATCAATTCTTGTTGCAAGCAATCCATCAGAGTGTATGGTATATGCTCTTACAGAGGAAATTAGCTCGGATATGCTTATCTCCATCTGTTGTAACGCTGCTTGCTTCTTGGCAAAATCACGTTCAGCTGGGTTTAGATTCTCCTTCAAGTCGTTAAGGATTACCTTGATCTTATTATCGATGAGTTCCATGGAATCATCGATCTTCGCATTCTGTGTATCTTGAATCGTAATAAGTTCGTTGCCTGACTTCTCAAAATCTACAAAAACTTTGTCCAGTTTGCTGAACACAGCTCTTTCTGCATCGTTCTGGCTCAAGTCTCTATAGACTGTTGATAACGTTTTAAATCCTTCAGCATTCTTATGAAAATCAGTTTTTGCCTCTGGAATGTTTAATCCGTTATAATCTGCTACGTTTTTTGCTGCCTCTTTCGCATAGATCTGCATCTCTGACACAGCACGAACTTTTGGAATTTCGCGCTCGGCAATTTCAACAAAATTAGCATTGCTCATCCGTATTCCCATTACACTTGTGATCCCGATGATTGAAGAAACTACCAGAAACGAACAAATCAATATAATTGCTATTTGCACAATAGCTCTCCACCTTTATAGCTTAACGAAGCTAATTTGTAGCGATTTGTTGCTTCTACCATGTTGTGTGACACCAGAATTTTTCTCCATTATACATTCGTGTTAGCAAATGCCACCGTAGAACTAGAAAGTTCTGTTCTTCATTATTTTACTTAGGCCGTCGACCAAATCTCTTACCTGTTCGTGCGTTGGGTCTAGGTCTTTGATCTGCTGCACCTTTACGTTCAGCTTCTCCAGCCCTGCATAGATCTCTTTATCTTCGACTGTATCCACAAGTGCGTCTAGCTCGAATGGTTTTTGCATCAATTCAACGACTTGCTTAAGCTGTTTTACAGAATCTACTAGAGTATCCTTTACGTACGCTGATGCAAATATTATTCTCTGATGTGGATTTATGGCTAGGATCTCCTTTGCTACCTCCATGCCATCCTTCTTTGGCATTCTATAGTCAAGAACAACTGCATCGAATGGCGTGCCGTCTGGCTTGGGCGTTCTCCTTTGAGCATCATAATATGCTTCCAAACACGCCTCGCCATTATCAGTAATCATAACCTGATGATTCCTCTTTTCTAACACGATTCTGTACGGCATCGCTATATCTGGCTCATCTTCTGCTATGAGTATCTTCATATGCTATAAGTCGATACTGAGACGATATAAGGAGCAGTTAGTCATGGAATCTAACTGACAGCCTGAATCTGTTTTCCTCTCAGACAAATCATTTGTTCTCTATGACGAAGATCCAGTTAGAGTAATGCTGCGTATAATATGACCGTTGTTAGGGTCGAATTGTAACAGTTGGGAGAAAAATTGGATTCTATTCCCTTTTCAAGAGATTCTGGCTATGGCTAAAAAGAATTTACCATCAATGAACCGGTGAAAAAACCATTAAACCTTCTAACGCCATCAATAGCCAGAACTTGGAGCAGTAACTTATTTCTCAACTATGTATTCTTCGACTTCCATGCCGAAGTGCCTTCCGGCAGCAGTCTTCGCATACGCTAGGATCTTGTTGCCCTTCTTCACTTCTGTTACAGGTATCAACTTACTATCGCTGCCAACAAACCTTATGGTTTCAGCATTCTGCACAATTATGCTTCCGACTTCATTGTCAACAATTGCTTTGATCAACCGCATTGGTCTGGTTTCGACCTTCGATCTTCCAACGGCAACCCGTCTTGCCCTGCCCTTTGTGTTCACTACAAGGACTTCATCCCCCGCTTCGACTTCCGACAAATACTTTGTGTTGCCATCGGGCATCAGCGTATAGCAATGTACGGCACCAGCATTAACCCTGAAAGGCCTTGGTGATGTAAATGCAGAGCCAACCGATTCGTTGTGTATCAGGAACATGAAGTTTGACCTGCTGCCGATAAGCATGCCCTCTCCCATGTTCAGCATTGATGCTGTATCGACGCACACCCGCTCTCCAATGCCTACATCCTTGATCTCTGTCACCTTCGCAGGTTTTAGTGTAAAGTCCTTGGTTCCCAAATACACCATCGATTTCTTGATGGCAGAAGCGTTTGATGTGTTCAGAATTACGCCGTCAACACCCAACTGCAGGACGCTGAACATGGTTCTTACCTCATCGGCACTGCCTGCCATCGTGTACACCTTGGTATTTGTCTTCTGCAGCTTCGCGATTATGTTCTCCAGAGGGATGATCTTCCAGTCCTTCGCATCTACAATAACAAAATCAGCGCCGTTGCTGGCCGCCTGCACTATCTTGTCCTCGTCTTTCTTGCCCATGACCTTGATGTAAAAGCCTGCAAGCTTTCCAGAATGCTTCACCTTGCTTATAGTATTGATATCCTTGCAAACTACAGAATCTGCCTCGTCAGAAGGGTAGATGATGTTGAATCCATCTCTGTACTTTCCAACGTTCTTAGGATCAGCGTATATGGTGCTTATTCCTTCTTGTTTTATCTGCGAAAGAAATGATGCAACTGATTTGCCTGAAACTTTTGGACTGATGATAAGTTCCTTACTTTTTATCAATCTCGCGCATGGCCTCCTTCACACTTGCCTTCTCGAAGATTATCTTTGCAAGTGCCCTGCACATCCCCGCGGGGTTCTTGTGCTGGAAGATGTTTCTTCCAAAGGTAACGCCTATTGATCCAGCTTCCATGGCTCCCTGAGTCATCTCCAGAACCTCTTCGTCTGTTTTTGCTTTTGGTCCTCCAGCGATCACTATAGGCACGGGGCAGCTCTTTACTACTTTTTTGAACGTATCAGGGTCACCGGTGTAAACCGTCTTGACAATATCTGCTCCCGCCTCTGCTCCAATCCTTGCTGTATGAGCAACAATCTCGGGATCATGCGGGTTCTTGATATTTTCTCCCCTGGGATACATCATGGCTATGAAAGGCACATACCATTCGTCGCACTGATCAGCTACCTGTCCCAGTTTGACAAGCATCTCTGGCTCCTCCTTCGCTCCTATGTTTATGTGAACAGAAACACCGTCAGCACCCAACCTTAATGCTTCTTCAACAGTACCCATCAACACTTTCCTATTCGGTGCAGGGCCTAAACTAGTGCTGCCGGAAACGTGAACTATCAAACCAATCTTCATGGGTCTGGGCATGCTCCTTGCGATACCCTTGTTGATCAAAACGCTCGTTAGACCGGCATCTTCGCACTGGTAGATCATGCCATGAATATCTTCAATTCCAGGCATCGGGCCGGAACTGATGCCATGATCCATAGGTATGCAAAGCATCTTGCCGTCCCTTAGCAATCTGCTCATTCTAACTTCTCTGCCGAATACCATAGGCATAGGAGAAATCATTCCTACTTAAAAGTAATACGAAGGAAAATAAATCAAAAATTCTCGTTGCAGCTTAACTACTTGATTTCACTACTGAACTATGTCGGCAGATGCAAACCTCTCTGACACTTGAGAAATCCTGACCTTGCAATCCTGACCCACGCGGCCGCCTTTAACAAAGATCACGAAGCCCTGAATTCTTGCTATGCCGTCGCCCTTTCTGCTTATCTCCGTTACCTTCACGTCGTATTCCTTGTCTTTCTCAACTGGTTTTGGTTTGAAACCACCGAACCCTCTACCTTCGCTCGTACGCTACACCTCCTTCTGGAGAGCAAGTCTTAGTTCTTACATATAAATCATCTAGCAATCCTGACTTTCATAATTTCAGAAATGCATTAAAGCCATGTTCTTGATTGCAAGCACATGCCAGTGAAAGTGGTTCAGTACGGTCTCGGTAGTTTAGGTATTGAGATTGTTAAGGCGTTGGATGAAAGGAAGGAATTGAGATTTGTTGGCGTTGTTGATATCGACCCCAGCAAGATCGACAAAGATGTTGGCATGCTTGCACTTGACAGGAAACTTGGCGTCAAGGTCAGTAGCATGGATGAAGCAATAAAGAAAAAGCCTGACATTGTTTTGCATGCAACAACTTCATATCTTGATCATGCTTATGAGCAGATCTCTGCAATAGTTAAGAAAGGTGTAAGCGTGATATCAACATGCGAAGAACTCGTTTATCCTTACACATCAAGCACAAACATCAAACTTGCAAAAAAATTGGATGTTCTTGCAAAGAAGCATGGTGCAACCATTCTTGGTGTTGGTGTAAATCCTGGTTTTGTGATGGATGCGCTTGTCCTTGCATTGACTGGTTTGTGCAGCAAAATTGAGCGCATAAGGGTGGAAAGAGTGGTTGATGTTACAAAGCGGAGAAAAGCGTTGCAGGAAAAGATGTGCTTGGGATTAACTCCTCAGGAATTTGACAAGGTAGAGAAGAAGGTCGGGCATGTTGGTTTGATAGAATCTGCAAAGATGGTCTGCGACGCTTTGAAAGTAAAGGTAGTGTTCGCATCAAACATAAGGCCGGTAGTTGCTAACAGAGCGTTCGCATCATCTGAACTTGTAATAGCGCAAGGACAGATCGCTGGTCTGGAGCATAGGCTTGTCGGGAAAAGCGGGAATCGGAAATTCATCGAAATGATACTTTACATGTTTGCGGGTGCAAGCGAGTTTGACCTTATAGAGATCGAAGGAACGCCTCCAATATCTATTAGAACAAACGGAATACGGGGAGATCAGGCTACCATCTCACTATTGCTGAACTATATACCAATTGTAATGAATGCCAAATCTGGCCTGCTGACAGTGAAAGATCTACCCTTGCCGCACCTTGGTTGATAATTCCTTATTCATTGCAATCAGTCTTTTCACTATCCTCTTCTCCTCATCAGTTATTGGCTCAAATGGATTATCTTCGCTTATCTTCTCCAGTCTCGAGCTGCAGTAACGCATGAGGAGCGTTGCCTGTTTCTTCTTTATCTTCATGTATGGCAAGATCTGTTTTATCATGGAGACAATGTCGGCCTTGTTCTTGACCTGCCATCTGTAAACTAGCTTTCCTCCGATCTCGCGTCTATCTTGAACTGTTATTGTTCCTCCAAAGCTGCGCTGCAACATACTCA
This sequence comes from Candidatus Nitrosomirales archaeon, assembly GCA_049199595.1. Classification (GTDB taxonomy): domain Archaea; phylum Thermoproteota; class Nitrososphaeria; order Nitrososphaerales; family UBA213; genus JBMCYV01. The sequence continues at coordinate 28,033 of JBMCYV010000022.1, read as the reverse complement.
AGACATTTCTGTTATTTCCATAGACAACTGTTAGCGCTTCGATCTCATCGTACGATCTGCTTTTGTAACGTGCTATGCGTGCATCGAATCTTGCCTTTGCATCAAGAAAGCCAGCAAGATAAGATTTGTCTGCCATGGTGAGTTTCTTTCTATAGGGAATAGGTCCTGATACTGTTCTAACTTTTATCATGTCTTATATTTAATGAATGCCTGATATAATGTTCTATGTTCCAAACGTATTCTACAAAATCCTAGGCTTAGAACATTAGGAAATTTGTTGTTCTTGTTATAGAATCCTATTATGAAATAAAAAAGGGAGTTAGATAGGAACCTTCTGTCCTACCCTTGCTCTGACGAAGAACATTGCAGCAACTCCACCAAATATCACACCTATTATGCCAACAAATGCACCCATCTCACCAAAGCTCCTGCCAAACATTGGTACGCCAGAATCTCCTAGGAATCCTCCCGCGCCTTCCTTTTGCGCAGCTAAGAGTCTCCTCTTTGCCAGCAAAGTGTGCTCTGTGCATGCGAATTCTGGTATGCCATATGACTTGCACTCTTCGAGCTGCGCTGGAGTTACTGTTTGTGCTCCGCCACCGCTAGAATATGGTTGTGCAAATACTGGCATGGAAACTGCTGCTGCAAGCACCGCGAGCGTTGCTGCTGTTAGCACGCTGATTTTGTTCATAATAATATTAACACATGCGCTCTACAAAATCCTAGGCTTAGAACAAACACAAATTTGCTGTTCTTATTTTAGAACTTGCTCTTTGTATCTAACCCATACTAGTGTATAAAGCACAGCGGCAACTGCAGTTGCTGTAACAAAAGACATGACAATCATAAGAATGGGAAATGATTCTTGAGACATTATCGGCACACCAGGGCCGTACGCATCATGTTGCGTGGCATAGTCAAGTTTCTGCTCCGAAAGCGATATGCTTTCACTTATCCTGTCAGGAGGGCCATTAGAATCAATATTGATGCTTCCTATGTCGATTGAATTTGGATCATAGAACTCAGGATGATTCTGCACATACTCTGCAATAAAATTAGAATACATTCCAAAACCAATCGTACCTGCTGTCGCTATTACTATGCCAAGCGCCAGATATGGCATTATCTCTTTTCTTCCTTCCACAATGAAGGGTTTCACAGCTAGCGGATCTATGTTAAAAGATACTGGGCTCGTCTTCCAGAGCCTGAAAGCTTCGTACCAGAAGAGAGCTGTTCCAGCTGATCCAAACGCAATTGCAAAGATGTTGAGCGAATTTCCATACAACACAACATAAATTCCTAAAAGCGTTGTAAAGAAACCTGCGTAAAATATCATCCTAGGAACCATAAACTTTCCAACATTGACATATGCTTTTAGCGCTGGGACCTGAACTTTATGCAATAGATAGTATCTTCCGTGGTTATCCTTGCCAACCAGTTCAAGATCAATTAACTTTTCAATCTGGTAGTTTGCCACGCTCGGGCTGGAAAGGTTAAGTTCGCGCTGAATCTCACGTATGCCAGAAGGCTCGTCCTTCCTCATTAGATATAGGTAAACCTGCAGGGTTCTTCCTTGAAGGTCATAGGTAACCTTGGCTTGCTGTTTCAAACTAACTATAATACATGAATCGCAAATTTAAGGGATGCGTCATTATGTGCTGTTCTAACGTTAGTACACGTATGAAAAATAGGGCTTCACATCCATTCTCTCTAAAAAATAAAAAGGGAGGTTATTGAAGCTGGACTTCCTTGTTCTTCTTCGCCACAAATTTTCTGTACACGACGTAACCAACAGCAAGTATTGGGTAGACAGGTAGCAGGCCAACAGTCAAGGTCATCAGTCCTCTTGCCTCTGCTTGCGCTATACTTGTTGCCATGTTGACAACATCAGTAAACGCTCTTTCAAGAGTATCCTTCTCTGGGTCATCGATTACTTTCTCATCGCCCTTCACAACAAGAGGTTCCACCAAGTGTACGGTTATGAGAGCGAATGATGTTTGCTTCTCAGTTTGTGCAAGCTGTGCCTTCAGCCTTTCTATCTGTTCCTGTATGTTATCGATCCTTGACTGTACGTCTAGTATGTCGTTTGTCTTCGTTGCATTCTTCAGTATGCTCCTGTACTGCTCGAGAACATTTTCGAGGTTCTTTGTCCTTGCTTGAAGATCAACGTACTGATCTGTCACGTCCTTGCTCGATGTTGTCATTGAAATAACATCTCCAAGGGATGATATCCTGTTCAGGGCATCGTTGAAGTTTGCAGATGGGATTCTTAGGGTAACGCTTGCGTCGAACGATTGCTTTGCCAGTATTCCTTTTTCTGTCCATGACCCAGCAGGAATTGGGTTTATGTATGAATCGCTAACATAACCGCCCAGCGAATATGCTGTCCCCTGCAGATCCTGAACTGCGCCGCGAACGCTTGTAACGTTCATGTCCATACTTGCAGTGAATATTACCAGTCTGTCGAAGGTTAGATCCATGTTAGGAATTGACGGCGTTTCTAAAGGTGTTGCTTGATACTGTTCTGGCGGTGCAGGCAAGTCCGCTGATGTTTCGTACGCAGAGTGAGGTGCAGATTGAGGTTCCACAGCATTGCCAGATGCAGGTTCTAGTCTCTTTTTCGCCAGCACATCTTCACCCGTACCTGCTAGCTGCGATTGACCGGCTGGATATTGCGCAATGTTTGCATTGGGTTGTGAAAAGTATCCTATACCAAGAGATGTGATCAGAAATGCTGCTATGATAACTATCTTCTTGTTCTTCAGAGCTGCTTTTGCTTTCTGCATGCCAATGTATTAGACATGAAATTATTTTATCCTAGACTTTAGAACGGCAGTCAGGATTAAGCATTCATGCAAAGGATGCTGTTCTACAGTTTAGAACAGCTTTTATTACAATATTTTTTGTAGAAATTTCACAGTCCTTATATGAAGCTTCAACGTTATAGATAATATGCAGAAAAGATCTGCGCTGGTGTTGCCAGCGACTGTGGTTGTTCTAGCGTCGCTTCTTATTCTAAACACGGCAGTTCCCAGTAAAGCCGCCTCCATGAATACCATTCTCTCTCCTAATGCAAACGAGGCCGTCGTTAAGTATGAATCGCTGCAGGTTCTTAACATAAAGTATCCAAGTGGAAGTAACATTGGATCTAAACTAATTGGGCAGAACGTGGTTATCGAGTTCACCGTGGATTCTAGCGATCCCGGTATTCAGATGCTTATGAAAGACATGAATGCGTATTTGCTGAGAGAACGTGGTAGCACTGTTACTGTCTCGGATCTGGTGATTCATTACAAAGGTGTGCTTGCAGGGCTGAAAGATTCAGCTGCTTTAACGCACAAAGTCGGCGTGGAGATGACCATAACTGGATATGTGATTGGACCAGTGAAGGAAGGGGAAGATGGGAAGCTGGTTGATCTGAACTGGCGTACTTTCATTATGGACCAGAGGGTAGAAGTACAGACTGAAAAATGGGGCATGATCGAGATCAACAGACCTTCTGGTTTTATTCTCGCAACAATACCTTCACTAATGGAGTCTCTAAGCTATGATAGAACATTGGAACTCTTGAATAAGCCTGCTCTAGATTTTAGTCAGTTCGCTATACCTGTAGACGAATGGAAGTGGCAGGTAGATAGCAATGAGCAGATAACAGTTGTCACTACTCAAGGAGGACTGGGAGTTGATCCGAAACCTGCTAGATACAATGTTTCGTTTAACGATGATCAAGGGAAACCTCATGAATTAAGTTTAACAATTCCTCCACCGAGTGGAACCATACAGATACTTGGTTTTGCAAAAGCATACGCAATTGGTCCGAACGAAGGAGGAGCTATTGTGTACGAGTATCCTATACCTCCACCTACTAATCCTTTCGCGCTACAACTTCTCTTGGTGATGGGAGGATTGATGGGTGCAATAGCCATAGTAGTGCTGCTGAAGGCAAGAAAATAATCGCTGTAATAATTTCAGGAAGAAAGAGAGTTCGATCGCAACCTATAGATAATTAACGTTCCAAGCAATCCGATTGTCATTATACTTAAAATGTTAAGCGGAAATTCCGGTAAAACCTGCGTTCCAACTATATCCAGCGTTTGTGTGTTCTCAGGTATCTGTATCTTTATCATTCTATGAGTTTCATTAGTACTCAACTCCGAAAACGTAGCTGGGATCTTGGTATCCAACATGATCACAAAATCAATATCATTGCCATTGCTCTTGGCATCTATCATCTTTCTGTCAAGAGTTAGCGTGATAGATGCATCTTCCTTCACATTTGTTAAAATCGCAGATAGTGATTTACTCACTGGATCAACACTGTACCTAACAACTTGCACATTAGATAGTGAAAGCTGCGGATAGCCTAATGGGTTATCTACACATTCAGGTTCAGTGCTGAACATTTCGCCACTTAATGATTCGCTCTCTATCTTCGCGCTTGCAGAGATATTACAAAATTCTCCGGAGGGCTGCCAGTAATAGTAAGTTGCTATCACATTACCTCCAGTCTTTGTGTTTATAGCTGCACCACTGGAAGAACCGCTGGTAAATATCAGACGGCCTTCAAAAACTCCCGTATCTGCATCGGACTCTAGAAGTCCGATCATCATGCCTTTTGCGTCGCTATCTGAGGAAACGTATATTCCTATTCTGTCTCTTACACCAAAGTCTCTGTTGGCTTCAATATCTGTAACGGTGATGAATGCCTCATCTGTCATTGTATACTGCACTTTATCAAACAGTATTGTTCTAGGCGTCTGTGCAAAAGCTTCAGGTATGATTACGCTTGCAGCAAGAATTCCAAATAAGAGTACAAGCAATAGCATATTCACATGTTGTTGTTCGTTAGGGAATTAATGAAGCTATCTTTATTCTAGGTTGTTCATGCGCTAGTCTATGTACTTTATCACTTCGCCTGTACTGAGTGTGATGGCCTTTATCTCGTTCATGTCCTGCAGATCATTCATCTTCATCACGTTGTCCATGACGGTGTATAAGACATCGCCGATATAGAACGACCTGCTTCCGTAGCCATAGTAGTAGTTAGCACTGCTTGTATGCTCGATCTTCTTCTTCAGCTCAAAGCCGTCGTCTGGATCGATTCCAAACGTGTAAAAGCCACGCCAGAACATAGCTTGTGTGCAGATATCCGACGGACTTCTGTTCATGCAGAGGTTGGTTGTGACCGGAATCGAAAGTATGTCCTTGCTCTTATCAAACAACAACGCCTTGTGATCATACAGCACATCGGATTCTGTACCCTGATCTCCTATTGTGAACACATCTACCTCGCGGGGATTGCTCACATCAGATACATCGAACAAAGCAACCTTCACACCAGTTGTCTGAACGCCTCCATACTGGTTTGTCTTTGTCTCCTTGCCTATTCCTATGATATGGTTTTCATCATATGGATGCAGATAGTTGGAAAATCCTGGGATCTTCAACGCTCCCAAAACTTTTGGTGTATCTTGCGAAAGATCGATCACAAAGAACGGATCTATTCTCTGGAATGTTACTAAGTATAATTTATCACCCATGAACCTTGCAGAATAGATGCTTTCTTCAGGTGCAATTCCTTCAAGACTACCTACGATCTTCAGATTTTCATCAAGAACATAGACATTGTTGTGCAACACTGTGCCTTTTGATGTATAAAAATCAGATGTGGTTGCAACCCTGAACCTATCATTATACTCATCCATGGAGAACTGGTTTAACAATCTTCCCGGAACTTCTGCTTTTGAAGCGTAATTAAGAACTAGCCTGTCCAATCCAATTTTGTGTATGACAGTCTTTTGCGTTTCCTGCGCTAACCTAGTTTCATACTCGTCCAGTGCTTTCTGTATCTTGTCAAACAGTTCTTTTTTCTGATCTTCAGGCATCTTGTTATATGTCTCCTGTAACAAGTCCTCGATCTTGTTCCATTTCTGGTTTGGAGCGAGATTGCTGTTTTCTATAGACTTTATTTCTGCCTGCACATTTTCTGGCAGCAACGGAACTACAACATCGAAGAACTTTTGCTTGTTCTGTGTTTCATAATAGAAGTATGGCATATTCTTCATGTAAGTAATGTAGATGCTGTCTTCAGAAACGTAGATCGTGCTTGCAGAGCCCATCATGAATGTCTCTGCATTTATCTGGCCTCCGAAGATATCTAGGGCTGCTATTGTGTTGAATGTGTAGTAATCTTCAGGATTGTCAAAATAGAAGACATCTGGCGCCATGATTCTTTCCGATGATTCCCTGATTGTTGGCAATACTGGACGAGGATAATCGATGTTATTGTTTACAATAAAGTACACATGATCGCCGATCATCCTTGCGTTGAAATAGTATCCATCAACTTCATAGTCCTTGATCTTCTTGGGGTTTTCTTTATCTGAAATATCAAGTATCAATGCATGTGTCCTGGATTGATAGATTGGTGATGGAATGTAACCGTATTCAGGTATGGCATACTCCTCTCCCTGTCCGTTATAGAAGATGATTAACCTATCTTTATTGAGAAACATGTTCTGCAGGGATTGCCCCTGCACATCCAGTCCAACCTTCACTACCACAGTGGCGTTTTCTGCCGGGTACGCATCTATGATCGTTAACTTGTCGTCTGATAAAATGTAAACATACTTGCCATCGTTCTTCAGAAAGTCTGGTTCATCAACACCGTAGACCTGAACGTTTGTAGTAGAGAAATCTTGAGGAGAACCTGCACCAGTGTAATATGTTCCGCTCTCCCGACCTTCGGCTGGAACCGCCCTTTCAACAGATGGCATCGGCGAAGGGATTAATGACCGTAAATTTTGGTCTGGGTCTGTTACACCAAAGATGGCTCTATCAGCACCGCCATAGAATACGTTCTGGCCTTGCGCGGCCTTGCTCAAGAACGCCTTTAACTCCTCGCTGGACGAGAATTTTTTCAGAGTCTGCGTAGATTGGAATGTAGTGGCAGTATCATTGGAAACTGGATAATTCACGAAAATAGAAGTCTCTGGTTTTTCTACAGCAGTCATCTGCCATATAGCGATCAAGCCTATTACGGCAGCCGCTGTAAAGACACCATACATTGAATATTTGAGCGTGCTTAGTCCCATTTCTAACCACTATATACAATACCCAGCAGGTTAAACCTTGGTTTTAGAACGAATCGATCCAACGTGTTCTACTTTTTAGAACAGTACTCTTATTAGGGAGAAAACGAAGGCAGCTATCTTTTTATCGTATCCAACTAATTTTACGGCATGAAGTACGATATCATAAAGGATCCCATGAGCATGCTCGAGGTGCAGATGAACAATGGAGAGAGCATCACTGCAGAGTCAGGAGCACTCGTGTACATGAAGGGCAATATTGTGATAAAGACAAGGACGCGTGAGGGTTTCCTGAAGAGCTTGAAGGTCAAGGCCTTGGGAGGAGAGTCGTTCTTTGTAAATGATTATGCTGCGCAGGAGGATGGATGTACGTTAGGATTAACTGGTCCTCCTGTGGGAGATATCATGCATATACCAATCAGCAACGGCAATGGGTACATAGTGCAGTCAGGAGCGTACATCGCCTCTACGACTGGCGTGGATATTGACACAAAGTGGCAGGGCTTCACTAAAGGTCTCTTCGGAAGCGAGTTCTTCATGCTGAAAGTAACTGGCAGTGGAGATATGTTTGTGAACGCTTATGGAGGAATCATAAACAAACAACTTGGTAATGGAGAGAAGATGGTGCTTGACAACTATCATCTAGTAGCTTTGAGTGAAAATGCGTCCTATAAGGTTACAAAATTGCAGGGAATGAAAACTACGGTGCTTGGAGGAGAAGGACTCGTTACTGAAATCACGGGACCTGGTTCTATTTACTTTCAAACAAAGAACCTGAAGGAACTTATAGATTTGCTGGGAATAAGGAACAGGCAGGAAACTTCAGGACCTACTGTGAATATTGGAGGTTTCAAGTTTGGCACCTGAAATTATAATTTCCACGCTCTAAAAAATAAGGTTGTCGTTAGTTATCGGTAGCAACAGAAAGAGACCTTCTTGCTATGGCCGCCATCAAACCTAATCCGCCCACAACTATCAGAGGTATGACAATCATAGCTAGGGATTGATTACGAGTGTGTTCATTCGAAAAATATGATGGTGGAGGCCAACCAGCATAGGCATGATATTCTAATATGCTTCCCAAAATTGTCGACGCCAAGGTAACAGACAGTGCAATATACGAAATCCTTGGCCACTTTGGTTTTGGACGATATGTATTGGTCATGCTTAGATCACCTGCCACGGCTTTGTGACGAAAGATACAGCTAATCCTGCAGCTATGAGTATTGTTTGGTAGATGACGTTGCCAACAGATATGGGTTTGATTATTGGTTCGCCTTCAACGAAGATCGTCAATCCCGGACCGAGACCAGGGCCTACGTTTGCTATGTTGAGCTGCGTATGCATATGATATATACCAGGTTCCAGTGCCTTCACCCTCAATGCATATGTCACTTCGTCTCCAGGAGGAATGTCAAATACATTGCCAGGCGGATCCCTTGATACAAACTCCCATCTGTTGCCAGCATTTGTAGACTCGGCAAATACAGAGATCCATCCCCTCAAATCCCTGTTTACCATGCTTACCAGTTTGCCTTTAATCTCGATCTCGTCTCCAGTATGCACGGACTGCGTAGAGAAGGTTTCATCTACAATCCTAACGAACCTGCTCTGGAGCTGAGGCTGAAGACCATGTCCCCATGCTTCTTGAACTGTAATTGGCACAACACTTGCTACTAGTATAGCAACCATACTTGCTATCATCAATCTTGTTTTCCAGTTTGCCTGCGCTTTGTCCATGCATAGTTATACAGCATGCGGTTACTTAGATCTAAATTTTTTCCACCTAAATAATAAGATAAAATTGGTTGTTCAAATTCTTGAACAGTGTTAGAGGAACCGCAGAAAGACTATCGTTACGGCAAATATCCCGACAAGTGGAAGGAACATTATCCAAGATAGTGATAAACTGGGAGCCAGAGATGCCATACCGTGCGGAGCCATGCCAATAGCTGAATGTGCGTTTTGTTCTCGAACCATCTGTTCATCGAAGGTAGCTATACCATCAATGTAGTACAGATCTGCAGTAGAATTGAAGACATCAAGATAGTGCAATCCTACAACAAAGACCGAAACTGCGAGCACTCCAATAACAACAAACGGTCCAATCCCAAGCCTCCTCACTGCTGTCAATGGAGTAAATCTATTATGAAATTCAAAAGCAAGCGGCGCCGCCTTCCATATCGTAAATGCCTCGTACCAGAATATTCCAGCAGCGGTCATTACAGTAATTACAGCTAATGTGTAAGATAACGAACTGCCGAGCAATAGATAGAAGGCTGACAAAGTTGAAAATATTATTGCATAGAACAACAGCCTAGGAACGACAATCCTTCCAATATGCATGAAAGGCTTCATCTCATTGACTGATGGCTTTTCGACCAGAAAGTATCTTCCATATTGGTCCCTGTCAACAATGCCCATCTCGATCAACTTCTCTATGTGATATACAGCAAGGCTTGAGCTTGAGAATTCAAGTGCCCTCTGAACTTCCCTGACACCGACCTTGTCATGCTTCTTGAGGATGTATAGGTACACGTCTAATGTCCTACCCTTGATCTTCTGTTCTACATTCTTGGGTAGTTGTTCACTGTTCAACTATTACATTTACGTTGAACTTTGATTTAAGGAATCTGCGTTAGAGATGAAAAGAATAGTGTTCAAATTTTTGAACAATGAACAGCTTATATAACTACAAAAATATTCGAGGGAAAAGTCTGGGGCTGCGCATATCCGAAAATGGTCTTGCTAGTCCGTACGGCCTATGCTTAAATACGCATTCTGCAATGTATTTCTTATTGAGCCGATTAGAGGAAAGAATGAAGAAACTCAAGAGCAAGGTTGACGAACTAGAGGAGACCGTGAAGATATTATCTGACAAGCCTTTGTTGAAATCCATAGCGCAAGGGTTAGATGATCTGAAGAAGGGTAGATACAAGATATACAGGTCAGTGCAAGAAATGAAGCAAGATGTGAGTTCGATCAAGAGAAAACGATGACATGCACAGAAAAATGGTCAATTTAGTGTAGAAGCTGTTCAATGTTATGCTTATGCTAGACCAGATATTAAATTCTGTCTATCTTGACTTGCAAAACTTCAATCCAATTAGAATAAATCTTAGAGTGATATATGAAATGATGTGTCTCCTTTAAAGATAATCTTATTAATAGCAGCAGGGACTGTTGCGGCAAATACCGTCTTCTATTCTTTCCTCTTCCTCACCAATCCAGTAACTGAACCACAAACGCTGATACACATACCTAGAGCAGCATGTAATCCTGACCGTGGAACGAGCGATGCAGTAATAAGAAGAGTCATCATCGGTATCAACAACACAATAACTTGGAAGAACTGGGGTTCATGTTCTCATAGAATAGTTGCAGAAACCTTCAGTTCAGAAATTTTGAATCAGAATCAAACATGGAGCTACACATTCGCGAAGGAAGGAGTCTATCAATACCATACTGAGCCAAGTGCTTTATTTAAGGGAAAGATAGTGGCTCTAAGCGAATCATCACTTGATAAAATTATCATTAACGACCAGAATCTCAGATTTGCCAATATAGACGATATAAAACCTGATTCTTCGCGGATATTTTTCTATCCAATAACCAAAGATGATACATGGAGTACATGGCTTCTAATACGACTTCCCGAATCGCTTGGAGGCGATAAGAACGATGAATCGGCCTTCAGAGCATACAGCATGGTTGACATTAGACTACATTGCCTTGTACGATACATTCCAGAAAAGTTACAAATGGGTGAACCTTGTCATGGCAGTTTTTACGATGTTCTCAATGGTGTTGCAGTAACAGGTCCAGCTGTGGATTATAATTTTCCTAACAATGCATTGCCAAGGCTTGAACTGTTTGTGGATGATTCAGGCTTTATTCATGTAAAGCCCCCAGAGTTTACAGTTGAACGCAATGGAGTAATAGGCTACGGACGAATTCCCGATGTAAAGTCCATTCAGCAATGAGAAAGGGCACTTGCTCGTGAATGGGTAGATATTCATGTTTTGCCTTAGTGCTTACTTTTGTATTTCATTTTTATATTCATGAGAATTTTTCGTTTTATTTTGCATCTACTAATAAACACAATGTATACTGACTATTCATAGCAGTAAACATACCGTAAAACGTGTTGACATGCTCGCTAAATAACAAAATCGCTAAAGATATTCCATGCAGAGAAAAAAGATTACGATAGGAGCCGTCCTCATCCCATTGATGGGACTGATGCTCCTAACAAATAGCATGAGCACATCATATGCATATACAGAGTCAGTAAAGATACTGGCCAAGGAGAAGCAGGGCATGATCCTGCTGCTCGTCAAGAACGCAGATAATGTAAGCATTCACACCATAAAGCTCTCGCTTTTGGATAGTGAAGTAACATCGGTAAAGCCTAGCCAAGGATGGAAAGTTGCAAGCACAACTGACTCCAGCGTAACTATAACAACAAATACAGCTCCAATAAAGTCGGGAGAACGTGCTGTATTCTCGCTGGGAGCAAACAACGCAAACACTATCATATCATGGCAAGCACTGGACCGTTCTGGTTCTATCATTGATAAAGATAGCACAAGAACGATCGTGAGACTTGCATTGGATAGAACAGTACCGTATGACAGAGAATCTACGTTAGTATCAGATGCCAGAAGCGTAGGAGTTACGACTGACAAGATATTCTACAACAAAAATGATAAGATGTTCATATCAGGAGTGCTTGATCCAAACGAGCCCATAAAAATAACGATCTATGCTCCAAACGGCCAGAAGATGAAGATGACAGATAAAACAGACTTGAGCGGGAGTTTCAGGGTACTGCATGTGCTGCAGGACGCCCAGAGTGGAACATACCGCCTGAAGGTTAGCCAGACAGAAAGTTATGCAGAGATAGCCTTCAGGGTTCTCTAATTTTTTTGCAATCAAACAAGATCATACGTGCTGTGCCAGATGATATTCAAGAATCTAATTCAAGAATATAATCAAGGTGCGAAACGAAACATAGCCATCTGCTAAGATAATGTTCAGATAAAAAAATAAAAAATTGAGGATTATTCCTCTTGTGCTGCGGTAAGTTCTTCTTCTGCTGTAGTAGCAACAGTCGATTCGCAGTTAGTTATGGTATTGGTGCCTGGACCGCCGTTGCAAGCATCAGTTCCATCTCCACCATCTATTGTATCATTTCCTGCATTGGCTTTTATCGTGTCATTACCTGTGCCGCCGTTAATCACATCATTACCAGCGTTTCCAGTTAGCGTATCATTGCCAGCATCGCCCTGAATTGTATCGCTTCCTTTACCACCTTTGATGGTATCATTTCCTTCTCCACCAATCAAACAATCATTGCCTCCTTTGCCTTTGATGTTGTCATTTCCTCCAAAGCCTCGAATGAGATCATCTCCATTTGTTCCAGATAGAGTATCATCACCTGTCGTGCCATCTATCACTTTGGCAAATTTGTCAATTGTCTTACCACAGAAAAGTTCACCTCCAAATCCTTGTTTGGTGTCTGTGAATGTGCATTTGACGATCTCGCCTGGGTCTAGATCTATGTTAGCTGTAGCTGTAGCAAAGTTTACAACTATGCCATGGTCTACATCAGTACAAACAATCTTTGTAAGACTGAAAGCTGGGGCCTGTGCTATTTGTTCTGTTACTGTATGGTTACCTACTGGCACATTACTGAATGTGGTCGTGTTCTGCAGCGTTCCGTTGCTGGGATCATCGTCTAGCAGGAAGGATGCTCCAAAGCTTCGCGTGAAGTTAAAGTCCTGTGCGTCATTAGGTACTGTGTTCTTTTCGATTATGATTGTGCCGTGTCCTAGTTTGTTATTCGTATAGGTGCACGTGACAGTCTCGCCAGAATCTAGATCTATGGTTGCTGTAGCTGTAGCAAGGTTTACAGTTGTGCCACTGTCTGGATCAATACAAACAATCTTTGTAAGATTGTAAGCTGGGGCCTGTGCGATTTGTTCTATTACTTTGTAACTACCTGGTGGTAGCGTGAATGATGTATCATTTGAAATAGGATTGCTGTCAGCGCCGTCATCGTCTAGCAGGAAGGATGCTCCAAAGCTTCGCGTGAAGTTAAAGTCCTGTGCGTCATTAGGTACTGTGTTCTTTTCGATTATGATTTTACCATTCCTGATATTCGTATAGGTGCACGTGACAGTCTCGCCAGAATCTAGATCTATGGTTGCTGTAGCTGTAGCAAGGTTTACAGTTGTGCCACTGTCTGGATCAATACAAACAATCTTTGTAAGATTGTAAGCTGGGGCCTGTGCGATTTGTTCTATTACTTTGTAACTACCTGGTGGTAGCGTGAATGATGTATCATTTGAAATAGGATTGCTGTCAGCGCCGTCATCGTCTAGCAGGAAGGATGCTCCAAAGCTTCGCGTGAAGTTAAAGTCCTGTGCGTCATTAGGTACTGTGTTCTTTTCGATTATGATTTTACCATTCCTGATATTCGTATAGGTGCACGTGACAGTCTCGCCAGAATCTAGATCTATGGTTGCTGTAGCTGTAGTAGCGTTTACTTTTGTACCATTATCTGGGTCTGTGCAAACAATGCTAGTCAGATTGTAGGCTGGAACTTGCGAAAGTTTTTCCGTCACTGTATGGTTACCTACTGGTACGTTAGTGAATGTAGTCGAGTTCGATAATGTTCCGTTGCTGGGATCATCGTCTAGCAGGAAGGATGCTCCAAAGCTTCGCGTGAAGTTAAAGTCCTGTGCGTCATTAGGTACTGTGTTCTTTTCGATTATGATTTTACCATTCTTGTCATTGGTGTATGTGCATTTGACGGTCTCGCCTGCGTCTAGATCTATGCTAGCTTTAGCTGTAGCCAAGTTCACAGTCGTGCCACTGTCTGGATCATTGCAAACAATACTGGTCAAATTGAAAGCAGGGATGGTTTGTTCTGTTAGGTTGTACTTACCTGGTGCTAGGATAAACGTTATTTGCTTTGGCAGTGTAGGGTCATTATCATCATCCAAGGCAAAAATACCTATGGGACTGGTACCATTGAAGCTAAAATCCTGTGGGTCTGGACTGGGCTTTGTGACTTTTTCGATGATAATGGAGCCGGACGCCTGTCCATATGCTGGTTGAATGAAACCGTCAGAACTCCAAAGAAAAGCTGCGTTGCTAAATTCTTGGATACTCTTAGCGATCTCCTGACCAGTTGCTCCTGAACTAACTGCAGGACCAGAGATTATAAGTAATGTTGTCACTAAAATTACCGCTTTCTTAATTTCGTTTGTCATCATTATTGCTGTTTGGTAAACATTATTTATAAACATGACTGATTGCGGTCTTCCTTGTCTGCAAGCTCCAATTTATCAAGTTTTTTATACTATGTTTTCTATTAATGAGTCCAAGAAACTAGTATATCCATATGACAGATCGTGCTAGTTTCTGCGTTAAATTATGACAGCTATTATCAATCAGCTGTGTCATGAAAATATCTATTCCCTTATAAACGAATATTAGAAAAGTAATCAATGTGTTGAATTTTTAGCAATTACGGTGACTTTTTATTCAATTAAGATAGAGATGTAATATCCACGTGTATATTCCACGTGTCTAATCCGCTTTAGTGCAAAAATTATTTCAAATATCTATTCTAAATGTGTTCTTAGATAAAGTTAAGGAAATATTAAGCAGGAGTTAAGCCTTGTATGTATTAGAAATTACAAACAACAAGATATTGCTAAGCAGATCCTAAATTAATGCTTAGTCTACACGAGGAGAGAAGAACATGCCTATTGCCTTGTCACCAACGAAGATTAAGCAGACCTTGTATCTATTGGTACCGAAGAGTATTGTCAGACTCGTAGATCTCAATGATGATAGTCAGCTCTATCTCTCCGTAAAGAAGGTGAGGAACAGGTATGTCCTAGAATACTCTATTGAGATACCGAAGCAAGAGCAACAATCTTAAGAGATCTTTCAAAACTTTCCTCATCTAGCCTTATGTTTTGTAAAGGACTGATGATAACTCGTTGCTCAAACACCAAAAGATGTTTTACTGGTTCAATGATTGACAAGGATAACACAAGAACGATCGTGAGACTTGCTTTGGATAGATCAGTGCCATATGACAGAGAATCCACACTAATGCAAAATGCCAGAAGCGTAGGAGTTACAACTGACAAGATATTCTACAACAAGAACGACAAGATGTTCATATCACGAGTATTAGATCCAAACGAGCCCATAAAAATAACGATCTATGCTCCAAACGGCCAGAAGATGAAGATAACGGACAAGACAGACTTGAGCGGAAGTTTCAGGGTACTGCATGTGCTGCAGGATGCCCAGAGTGGAACATACCGCCTGAAGGTTAGCCAGACAGAAAGTTATGCAGAGATAGCCTTCAGGGTTCTCTAATTTTTTTGCAATCAAGTTTTCGTTAAAGTATCAGAAAACAAATGCTTGTTTAGATCAGCGATCGTGTTTTTCATGGATCATCAGCAAAAATTCTTCTTTCAAGACCAAAAAAGAAGCAAAACACAATATTTTTATCTAACCATTTACAATATAACAATGCCAAAAAATGGCAAAAGGAAAGCGTACGAAGAAAAAAGGAAACAGAAAGTAACGAATTTTCTAACACAACAACATAACTAAGAAGTTATTTCCAAGCATTTTTTCTATTTCATTATGGTAGCGTTGCTAATACTGTTAAGAATCAAAATCTAATGATTAATCTAGCTAACCCGTATGAGATGGTCATCATGGAAGGAAGTTACAGATAGCAGTGCCAGCGGAGCAGGAGTTTCTAGGTCATCCCAGACATATATCTGGTAGGCATACAATCCTCTGGAAGAAGGACTCCAAGGAAATTCTATTCTTATGCTATCAAGAGCTGCAAGTGATGCAGGGATAACTTCGATGTGTTCCGTCACTCCCCTGTGTACTATCGCAGGAAGTTCAATGTTGTCCTCTTGAGGAAGTTTCTTTATCTGAAGAATCCAGTAAAAATCATGATCGTGTCTAGAAATGTTTGTCATGTTACTGCTGAAGGTTATCTTTGCACCGACTGATATGTGTGGGCTAGTAATTGAGGTGCCTCTAATTTTGTGCTCTCCGTTGATAGGAAAACTGTAAGGATACTTCATTGACGAATCCTCCGATTCAGCATACAGGTAAACACGGTCAGGCTGCAGTTCATATGGAAGTGTAGCATACAACGTAAAGTTCTTCCTCTCGAAGCCATTCAGCTCGAGAGGTTGCTTATCATTAGGAGAATAACCAGCAACACCAGTGAGATTATAGCCCTGGTAGATTCCAGCAATCACATACACATGCTGTGTGCTTCTGGTGTAATTGTTAAGTATGGTACCATGCACTGCCCACTTTTTGTACCCTAAATCCGGACTGCTCTTGACCATCTCTATATTATTGAATGAAACGATCAGATCCGCCGGTTTCCATTTCAAAGATCTGTCCATATGTATTGTTCCATCTTCTCTAAAGTACTTGGCCTTCTTTGATAATTCATAATCATCGAGAACAACGCTGAATGGTAGTGTTGTCAATGGCGGTATGATGAATCCAGAATTTATCGACAAAGTATGTGTTATACTCTGTTCTTTCTCGTATAGTAAGTTCTGATTATCATCCAAGAACTGAAACTGAAGTGTAATATTGCTGAGAGGATACCAGAAAGGATGATCGTTCCAGAACTCACCAATTCCTACAAAAAGTCCAGTGTCTGGATCTCTGTATCCGTGCATATTAAGAGGCATGCAACAGATTGCATAGGCACTGCTTGCGACAGTGAATGACATGAGTAGGGGAACTGAGGATAAAAGAATCAAGAAAATTCTTAGCACGATCTATAATGGTTCTGGAGTTATATAGGGATTGTAGTTCAATTCTATCTAATTAATAGTGGGATCTTTATGAGTTCGTTCAGAGGTACAGCTAATTAGATTAAGCAATGCATGCCTGTCAATCAATATCTTCAAATGATGTCTTCCGGAATAATTATTATGAAATCAAAACAATTCTGTGTTTCTTTTATAATGGCTGTAGTTGCGTTATCTGCAATACCATTGCAGCAAGTTGATGCTAAACGTATGTTCGGAGGAAGCTATGATCTTTCAATTACGATGGTTAAATATGACGGCGACATTGGTTTGAACCCAAGATTTCTCTTTCTCGATCAGTCAGATTCTGATCCAATATATGTCACGCCAGACAATTTTGACATACTTATTGATGACGTGGATAAGCTTCCGGCATTGGTTAACAATACTATACTACCTCAAATCAAAGAACTTTTTGTTAGGCATCAGGACAAGCTTGAGGGCGACTACGTCGAATACATACACGTTGAGTACAGTATGAAACATAATATCATGGATGTACTGATAATTGCAGGCCCAGACTATCCTGGCTGCTATACCGAAAGCTGCGGTCATAAGATAATCAACGTTGAACCACCAGATGAAGGTAAGATGTCACTTGTAAATTACTTATCAATTGATATAGCCATTTATAGCAATCTCGAATCTCATGAATATCAGGAATCGTTGAACATGATACAGGCTCTAACCATTCGCAAGACTGAGATTCTCGCAAATCAAGGGCAAGAAACTTTGAGCAGTCATAGAAATGAATTGCTATCAAATGTAGTCGGTGGTAAAGGATCTCTGGCCGACACGGTTCCGATAGATGGAATTGGTATGAGAAGCTTAGGTGATATCGCAAGAGTATCTGTATTTTATCCTGAAGATGAATTAGGACTACCAGTTATCGCTGTTGACGAAACTAAAACAGGAATAGATACAGCATCGATTCCGGAATTTCCAGCTAATTTGATAGTAATAACAGCAATTGGGTTGATAGGAGTGTTAATTGCTGTACGACTGAAGGGTAGTATTTTGGCACAAAAGATGCCCCACTCAAATACATAACATTAATGTGATTGAATTAGTAATACGAAACGAGTAATGAAGAATAAACCTTTTACGTAAAAGGATATGCCAATATATAAAATATCAGAAGTGCAAAGAGAAGCAGGGCTGACATTATTGCAACCATTCTCATACTAAATTTATGAACAAAACCATGTATAGTAATGGGTACTCCAACAAGAAATATCGGAATGGATGTAACTGCTAATTGTGCAAAATTATAAGCAATCCTATTACTCTCTCTTTCGTTCTGCTTTATCTCATCAGGAAAGAAATTTGTATCTGATTGATTTCCTAGCTCTTGTACAGCAATAGTGGCAACGTTATAGGAAATGATGCTGAAACAGAGCATAGCCGAGCCTAGTATTGCGAAGAACTTCCTCAAATCCAATTTTGTCAACATGATATTCACTAATTTATTTAATTCGCCTATACCTAATACAATTATTAACAATAATGATGGCAGCAATTGGATTGATAGGAGTATTAGTTGCCGTGCGAATGAAGAATCACAAATTAGCACAGTAATAAAAATTGGGAAAGGGTTAGATTCATGCGAATTTGCAGCAATCTCAATATTTATCCACTAAAATCTACGACAGTAGCGTAAAATGTTCCTGAATTAGGCGCAAAGACTTGTGGTTTGTGTAGATCTGACCATAGAAACGTTTCAATCTGGCAATCGCAGGATAGTTGGGGGACCCAAGGAACAGATACATAGGAACGTTCGTTCTCCGCAATCCAACTATTCTTAGTGATTATTTCCAGCGTTAAACCTTCTGAATCCTTTATCTGCACTATGTAAACGAAGCTAACATCATGATTCATGTTGTTAGTTACTACGCCCTCTACTCTTAAATCGTGACCAACTATGATTTCGGAACCAACTCTATATTTCTCTCTCAATTGAGGACCATCAAACGAAAGTATCAAAGATGAAGATGTTAATGCCTCAGCAGATATAATGGAATTAGAAAACATTACGATGACCAGAACCGTAAACAGAATGTTGAATATAGATAAGTAACAATTTGACATATCGGAAATAAAAATAAGGAGAATATTAAATCTTTCAAATGGTTTTAGAGTATACAAATGCCACCTGTTGATGAACATGAAGTTACAGTGTAGATGAGCGAACCGTCATCCTGATGACCCGCATCAATTATGGACGCCGGGAAAGTACTACTTACTACATTGCTTACCATATCAGCAAACGGCGAGAAGTTTACCTGTGAACCGCTGCGTATTCCATACACAATTCCAGAGAATGTTGTTTTATATGTACCATAATTGCATATGAGAATCCATTTTTAGAACCGTTATCGTCACTGAAACCACCGAGCCCGTATCCCCTGCCCTAGCCTACCTTACTTTTCTAACACAGTATGAAGCATGGGTTAGCTATTAGTTCGTAAAATCCACCGATCAAAACTCAAAACACCACGCTTTGTTGTATTTCAATTTATTTCGGACAGCGGGCATCCTGAAAGAATTCAGCAATCTTTTCCTGTTCTATTCTTGACCCGTGGATTTCAACAGAATCGCTTCCCTCGCCGTCTACTATGGTAAGGCACCTTATCTGGAAAAATATTGGTTTTCCGTCATTAGGTTCTATTTGTATTCTAATATCTGTATACTTGTCAGTATGTTTTTCCTTATATGAATACTCTACAATCGGTGGTGGTATCTGAGAAGGACAATGTCGAGGCAAGCATCTCCAATACACAGTTGAATTGGTAGTTGGATACTTACTCAAGAATTCCTTCACTTCGTCTAGTTCGTTTGCAACTTTGATGAAATCATTAGGTGAGCGAAGTGGAAGGATTATCGAGTCCGCCCAGAACATCATAACAATAATGAAGGCTATACCAGAAGCCAAGCCAGCCACTACTGCGATCCACTCTCTAGATGATGATGACATCAGTAAAGTAATATGTTTCCGTACCTACTTCAATCTTGCTTTGTCGATAATGCTCTTCCAGTATGTCTAGCGAAACTGTTTGAATCTATGTAATTGCGATTATCTTAAATTCATCATGCCTGTAGTGGCTATGAATGGCAGTCCAGTTCTATTCTCTATCGGGCATAATTTCTGCATTTATGCTACTGACAGTACTTCCAAACCAGATTTCTGTGTACGCTCCATTTGATGAGAACGGCAACTATTACTGCGATCCAGCTAATATTGAGTTTATTTTATCCTCGTATAATAATCTAATAGGGCGAGTTAATAATGGAGTAGCCAGCTTTAAGGTTAGTGAACCAGACGCATCTATTGCCGAACAGAATGAGTATATTTTAAGTCAGGCAAAAATACATCTGAATCTGGCTGGTAAGGACGCGGAATGTTTGTCAAATAATGGTATTAACCCAGATTCGGTTGCTAAGTTCAATGGTGAAACCCAAGAGGTGCTAATGTACGATTATGACAGGTTATTCCAAATCGCTCCAGAACTAGTAAAGTATTCGACTATTCCAGAATTTCCAGTTAATTTGATGGTAATAGCAGCACTTGGATTGACAGCAGCGTTAATTGCTTTACGATTGAGAATTGAAGTGAAAGCCAACAAAGTCAACAGATAAGGAAGACAACTGGAGGCATAAATATCCGAAGAAGGAATATTCACTTGTTGAACAACTCATTTAATAAAATGGCACTCCTAGCATGTATTATAGCCACTGCATACGGATTATTCAATTACCTTCAACCTGTCTTACTTACTTCCTGTCCTAACTTCCCATTTCCTTTTCAACCTAGCCTTGTAATTTGCTCCGGTCATGAATTTTCAATACTGTACCTCCACGATCCTATTTCAAGAATATATCATGAACCACATTGGTTGGTATGGTCGCTTTCACTATACCTTGGAGTGCTAGGTCTGCTGGCTTTGACTCTAAAGTCGAGCATTCTTGTTTCGATTAATAGATAATTTGATACGATTAAACTAGCTCTACAAAGCATGCAACGTTATTCACTCGATAATCTCAAATATCACATTCAAGAATATTAAGCGTGAATGTGAAACTCTTCTCGATATTTCTTTTGACGGTTATAATAGCATCGTTAGCGTTACAATTACCACAGGTTTACGGGAAACAACTCTATGAGGGAGGAAGAGCAGATCTTAACATTCATCTGGGCAAGTATGAAGAAAATACAATGTATTTTACGGAACAAGAATTTGATCTTCTCTTGGAAGACATGGTAAAACTACCAAAATTATTCGAGGATATCATATTGGCTAAAATGAAAGAACAGTTAGTTAGGCATGAGGGCGATCTTAGAGACATTTACGTAAAATCCATTATAATCGACTACAGAATAAAGTATAACACCATGCATATCCTCATAAGTGAAGAGCAGAACCACATTACAGAAACTGTGAAGGTTGAACTAAAAGGTCAGTACAAAATGTCGATTATGGATTACTTGAACGTTGGCGTAGCTGTTTATGCGAATCTCCGATCTGGCGATCCATATCATGCTGCTATAAATCAATTGGAATCGCAAACTCTTCAACGTGTGCAAGTTTTAGCAAGTACCGCAATAGAAAGCCTGAAGAAACATAGAGCCGAATTGTTTGAAGGTAAATTGTATGGAGATCTGATTGAGGACTATCCCGCGCTGGCTAATAAGGCCATTATAAACAACATTGTGATGAATATGTTAGATGACATGGCAAGGGTTTCTCTATATTATCCAGAGACTGCTAGGATAGATGAAGGTATAACTGGATACACTCGGGTTATCGACGAAGTTAATACAGGAGCTTCAATTGACGCTGGATTCTTTTCCGGTAATTACTTTCTATGGCACAATGGCAAATTATACGAAATTCCCTATACTATATCAGATGCGATGATACGAAGCATTTCCTTGGAAGATGATTTTGAAACTATACTCATATCATTGTTTGAGAATCATAGGTATGGCTCATTAGAAATAACACTTCCTAGAGAGCTAGTTGTTAACTGGAAGAGAGGGGAAATTAATGAACCAATTGTAGTTATAGATAGTAAAGAGGCAAAGGTAGATGTGCTATACAGGGATGAAGATGTAATAACAATAAAATTCGATCTCCCAGCACAAAGCGAGAACATATCAATAATGAAGACAATTCTATTCTCTACTTCTGATATTTCGCTAAATCTATCTAATGATTGGGTTAGCAGAGGCGATATGCTGATAGTTAACGGTAGTTTCTCAGAGCTTAGAACAGATGCTGAATCAGCCGATTTTGTATTGACAATTACGGGTCCTCTACCAATGAATCAAGAGGTATTCTCAGATATTATTACCATCAATAATGGTGGAAATTTTTCTTATCCATTCAAAGTAGAGCAAACGATTCAACCAGGAAAATACAACATAACGATCTTCCCTGCTGATAAAAGGGTAACAAACGCTACTCGTACAAACTTCTTTGTTGTTAGTGGACCTGCCTTTGTGCCTATGTATATACGGTATGAAGCAGATAATTCTATTGTCTATGTAGATACAAGTTCTGTTATGTTTTTGGACACAAACTCATCTAGATATAGATGGGAATCTTCTGCAGAAACAAAGACTCTACGGATGTCTGTCGTTGGAGAAGAGGGAACGCGTGGTTATATGACCTTGGTCATTCCTAAAGAATCTATGGATGGAATCAAGGATGTAAGATTCTATAAGCAAACTGTACCCATTATGCCTCTGCCTGACTCCCAATACATGATTGAAGGCAACTCCACGCATACAATAATTACAATGAACTATCCTCATATTGGAAGAGAAATACCTATAGTCATTACAGGTACAACCATGGTTCCAGAATTTCCAGTTAATTTGATGGTAATAACAGCAGTTGGATTGATAGTGACATTGATAGCGTCAAGATTCAAAGGTAGAATATTACCTAAGAAATTATAGTTAATGAATACAAGTTTAATATAACTTCTAATAAGGTTCTTCGGCCGTGATCTCCTTAATTGCTTCAAAATCTTCGTAATTCCTAGTCCAAACCTTAGCATCTTGCGCAAACGCCGTTGCAGCGATGATAGCATCTGGAATTTCTACGTTGAAATTTCTCCTAAACTCTCCAGCCTTTTGAGCGATATCATTGCTCAGAGTTATCTTTGTGAAAAGACTAATCAAACGCGCAACTAGAGCAGCGCCAGACGCTACTCTGCAATCCTTCCCAGCATAAAGCTCAGCTTCCGTTATAACTGAAATAAAACCCTCAATTTCTTTGTTTGCGACACGATTGGCAGCCTCTACGGCATTTTTATGATTTCTCAGGCAATCCACTAAAATGCTGGTATCAAAAACAATTTTCATCAAGCGATCTCTCTGCGCCTTCTTTTCCACCCAGCTCTAATTTCCTTCACGTATTCTTTCCCGGTCTTTCTGGTCTTCCAGCTGCCGGCACATTCTTTCACAATGTCTAACCTTTTTTTTATTTCATCAGAATCACCCTTAGCAACAGCCTTACTTTCCACCTTCTCAAGTTTTTCGTTAATCAGTCTCGAGAGATTCTTGGTGTTGCCGAACCTTTCTACAGCTTCTCTTACAAGTTTCTTGTATATATCATCTCGAAGATTTATGGTTGTTTTGACCATCTTACCATTTAACCATTTAGATGGCATTATATTTAAAGTTTCGACTCAACGACTAGGTTTGGAAGAAATTTCATTAGGAGAGAATACTCTTGCAAGTACAAGAAGGCCTGTCAAACCAACCAGCACTGTGCTTAAAAGTAATAAAAACAGCCCACGCGGCGCTTCGTATAGTGATCCGCCCCATCTGTGCGCACTTACATCCATGTATTGTATCCCTACACTTGCTACTGCAAGTATTACTAGGATAAGTAAAGCAGTCTTGTGTATCACATGATAATCTACCCTAGTGAAATTTAATAATCTAAAATTAGAACAGTATTCAGTTAGAACAGAAATCATTCTAATGTTACTCAGTTGGGCTGTCCTGCTCACTTGCTAGATATTCGTCTGCCGGCTTGGATATTTTGCACCAATTTTGTAAATCATCCATCTAACACTGTTTACGCGAGAACCTTATTAGTGATGAAATAGCAAAAACATATGTGAGTTTCACCAGCAATAAACCCATGTACGTATTATCAGCTGCTTTGGCAGCAGCAGTGGTAATACTCGGGATAATAAGCGTGTCAGCAATACAGGAGTTGAAAGCCTCCAGAGATTCGATATCAAACGATTCCTCTCCCGAACTAAGTACGTTAAGCCATGAAATTAGTCAGTTAAGGAGTACTATGGCGAGTGCTAGTGGCCAGGCATTATCACTAAATCCTGATGAGAAGACCATTACAGTGGGAGGCATAGCATCTACCACGATCCAGCATGATAAGATCTTCATTTCCCTGGGTGTTGACACAAGAGCTGACACAGCTCAAGAGGCAGTAAGGTTGAATGCCGAAAAGATGGAGAATATAACTAAAGCCATTAGAGATCTAGGCATAAAAGAAAACGAGATCAGAACCCAGTATTTTAACCTCGGTACAAACTATGATTATAAGCGGAACGAGCTTCCTACAGTAATTGGATTCGCAGCTACCAATACAATTGCCGTATTTACTGCTGTATCGAATGTAACAGCTGGCAAGATAATTGATACGGCGGTTGAAGCGGGTACGACAAGAGTTAATGACGCATACTTTGCAGTATCTCCCGAGCTGGGCGCAAAGTTATGGGAGCAAATTGTAGCTAATGCTGTGTTAGATGCTAGGTTGAAGGCCGAAAAGATTCTCGAACCTCTGGACATGAAGATAGTTGGAATAAAAAATATAAGCCCATATGATACAGGTTATCCTATTTATCGCGGCACAATACTGGGCGCTACAGGGCAGGAACCACTTGCTCCTCCCCTAACGCCGTTTTATCAAGGCCAGCAAGAATTCTCCGTATCGGTGAGCGTAACCTTCCTAATAGCTTAGCTTGGTTTCAAGATCTAAGAAGCTAATGTCTATCATTGGTGTAGCTTTAGGTAACAAGGTTTGGAATCAAATTGGTTAAATAGCTAGCAGAATTAAATTACCGAATGGAAAAACAGGCAAATGAAACATTTTCAAATCCGGTGTTATACGTTCCAAAAATAATATTCTTCACAAGAGGAAAGGGGATACACAAGGACTATTTGACAAGTTTTGAGCTAGCCTTGCGCGATGCAGAAATTGCTGATCTGAATCTAGTCTCTGTTTCCAGCATAAAACCCCCTCATTGCAAGATTGTCAGCAGACAAGAAGGGAGAAAGTATCTCCTACCTGGACAGGTTGTTTTTACCATAATGGCTCGATCTGCCACTAATGAACCCAATAGGTTAATTGCAGCATCTATTGGTCTGGCGACAACTGTTGATGACAGTCACTACGGATACCTGTCAGAGCACCATTCAACTGGTGAAACAGCACAAAAAGCCGGAGATTATGCAGAAGATATGGCAATGGAAATGCTTGCCACAACGCTAGGCCTATCAAACGACCCTAGCCTCACATGGGATCAAAACGAGGAGCAATGGAAGCTTTCAGGCAAGATATACAAGACACAGAATTTTACCCAGTCAGCAGAAGGACATAAAGATGGTCTGTGGACTACTGTAATAAGTGCAGCAGTGCTGGTGCTCCCGTAGCTTTAGGGGATTCCCGAATTTAGCCAGTATAGATAAGTTGATTTCAAATAAGAAACACATTCATACACAGCATGAAGACTTTCACTAATTCTAAAATCGAGCTAGAGACGATTTAGCAGTTACGCAGGCTAACATTTTTGTCGTTCCGAAATTCGTTTAGGATTTTGTACTTTCTATATATACTCTTTATGAAGAACCCCCCTTTGATTAAATTTTAATGAGGCGTGCGCGTCAGGCTTCATACTTACTCTTAACTGCAGGGATAAATATTTCCGATTCTTTCCTAAGCCTCCTAACATACTCCTTACCACTTTCCTTAATCTTCCAAAGTCCAGCGGTTTTTCTAACTATCTCCTAACCTTTTTCTTCATCGCTTTGTCATGTCCCTTCTGCGCGGCGTCCTTGGCACCTTCGTAACCTCTGGTTCCTAATTCTGCGCCCTTTTCGATTCCTTTCCTTCCCAGTTCAGCTCCCTTGTCTACGGCCTTTTCGCCAGTCTTTTTCAATTTCTTTAAGATTCCCATAGAAGATAATACCATAATATGATATATTAAGATGCTGCGCAGTGTAGGGATTTTTTCAGGAGCAAGCTCATTTACCCGCATTTTAGATATTCTTATAATTTGGCTGTACAAACAGACATTGCATTTCCCAATAATTTGTCAGTGAACTTGCCAAGCACTTACATTTCACCTAGTTTCTACGGCGTATCTTAGATTATGGCAAACAAATACTTGAGCAGTAGTACTATGACTATGATTCCAATAAGTCCCCACACTATTGACCATATCATATTACAATACGCAGTCCAGCGTACTTTATATAAGTTACGCACTGTAGCAAGATTTTACTGATGTGCCTATCAAACTACATATGTCTGATAAGCATATTCTATTTTGATTTAGAAGATCGCTGCTTTATGTATTGATTGCAGTTCCAGTATTAATCGTGCTGAGCATTGGTATTCCATTGATACTATTTTATACTGATCCTCTTCATCACGAATTGAATTTTTATCTACCTTACGGGCTGATGGGCCTACTTGTAGGTACAATTGCTATAGCTTTTGGATGGGTAAGGTTTGGGGTGGAGGAGAGATCCACGGTTCGACATAACTGGAAAGCAATTATCTGGATTGCTGGGTTTTTCATTGTAATGTATTTCTTGATGAGAGCATTCCCTATGGTATGATGCCAGTTGACGGAAATCATAGCATTTGAGAAAAACGTAAGAAATGATTTCATCGAGCATCTTGGGAAATATCTTTCATATAAACACAAGGTGAAAGTTGAAAGGAAAGGCAAGAAGTTGATCATGCGTTCAGAGCAGGACATGCGTAACAAGTTGATAAAGATGGACATCAAGGATTTTCTTCTGGTCGCATCGTCTTGATATGCTTCGATATCTTTTTCACTAATTCCTCATCCCTTGTAACAAAAGCATCTGCCCTACTAGACAACGCCGTAGCGAAATGATAAGCATCATGAACTGTCAGCCCATTCAGAACGACGTATTCGGCAGCTACCTTTACCATCGTTTGGTCAAGCGGTAGTATATCCAACCCGGCAATATCTTCTACAAGGGCAACTGCTTTATCAGCCATATCCTTGTACCCACTTCTAACCATATCCAGCCTAATCTCCAAAAGTGTTATCGAAGAAGTAACTGCTGCTAGATCACGTTTTTCAACTTTGTTTAGAAGTTTCTTTGATCCCTCGAACACTTTGCGCTCTTTGTATATCACGTTAAGAAATACGTTCGTATCAATGTACAGAAGCATTCGTCTCTAGCTCCCTGTCTATGCTCTTTCTAAGTTCCCGTATTGTTTTCGTGCTCGATGCAGTGACTCTTTGGTCTTTCTTGATAAGATTGGTTAGTTCTTCTACTGGTTTGGAAGATCTGGGTCTCAAGAGTATACCACTAGGGAGCAACTGGGCTTTAACTTCCGATCCTTCTGTTAATCCTACTTCGCTTCTCATTTTTCTCGGTATTACTATCACTCCCTTTTTCCCAATTTTTAGCCTTTTCTCCAACTCAGTTCGATATTCTTATAGAAAGTTCGACTTATAAACTTTGTATCTTCTTTACACCAGAGCATCACGAAATTATTAGGAAGAGATTAGCACGTTCTCAATCGTTCCGACATTGATTGATTTCAAGGTCTCCGTATCCAGTCCAAATACATGTCCTAAATCTTCAATGTGAAAAGCTTGAAAAACAGCTGAAAAATACTAGTGCCTTTATAAAGAAACCATGGAAACACAATGAATTCCATGAGAATGCCATATCCAACACAAATACATACTCGAGATCTCACGCGCAGAGAGCATGAATATATGAAACCTCTTGCATTACAAACA
>JBMCYV010000021.1:0-40987 GCA_049199595.1 Candidatus Nitrosomirales archaeon | reverse complement strand
TACTGTCCTTGCTACTGTCCTTGCTACTGTCCTTGCTACTGTCCTTGCTACTGTCCTTGCTACTGTCCTTGCTACTGTCCTTGCTACTGTCCTTGCTACTGTCCTTGCTACTGTCCTTGCTACTGTCACCCTTTCCGCTACCCTTTCCGGTTCCTTTATCTCCTTTGTCTGCAAATGCTGCGGGTGGTGATATTGCAGTAGCAAAGACTAGCATTGCTACCAAGATTAACGCAATGTACGTTTTTGCACTGAACACGTTTTTCATTCTATTTCAAGGTATACCTCGTGCCGCGGCCATTAAAGAGGGGCGGAATACCAATGGTTTTTTCGTTTCCAAATAGGAAAAAACAGTAAAATTCTTGGGTTCATAATATGCCAGTAAAAAGTAAAAAATAGAGTAGGCTATTTCTTCTGCACGAACGCTGTCATCCTCTGCTCTCTATCTGGGTGTGTAAAACAGAGAGACCAACCGAATATCTCTAGTTTCAAACCAGTATTGATATCACTATCTATCCCTCTGTTCAGCAGTGTCTTCGATACTCTAACCGCAATCGCACTGTTCTTTGCTATCTGCTTTGCAATATTCATGCATTCATCCATCAGTTGTGGCAATTCAACAACTTTATTCACAAGGCCCATCTGGAATGCTTCGTCAGCGCTTATCCTTCTGCCTGTATAGATCAGGTCTTTTGCCCTTGCAATTCCGACCACTCGCATCAATCGCTGTGTTCCACCCCAGCCAGGGCATATTCCAATAGTTACTTCTGGCTGGCCCATTGCCGCATTCTTGGAAGCTATCCTCAGATCGCATGCAAGCGAGAGCTCGCAACCACCACCCAATGCATAACCGTTAACTGCGGCAATTACTGGTTTGCTTAGGTTCTCGATCTTGTTCAATGTAGTGTGTCCCGTCATAGCATACTGTTCTGCATCCAATGGAGAGATCTTACTCATGTACTCTATATCCGCACCAGCTGAAAACGCCTTCTCGCCAGTACCAGTCACTATCACGACCTTAACCCCATCATCCTTGTCCAGCTGATCCATTATGTTACCCATTTCTTTTATTACATCGATGTTCATCGCGTTGAGCTTCTCTGGTCTGTTTATTCTAACTATTGCAATGTTTTCTTTCTTTTCAACCTGTATGTATTGTTGTGATCCCATGCAAGTCTTTCCAAGTTGGATGAACTTAAATCTATTGCAGCATCACAAAATCTCCAGCCTTAAGTGAAGGAAATGACGGAGTTCAACGTTAACTACCATTCTGTCTTGACGACCTTAGCTACTGCTTTGTCTGCAGTGATAACAGTTGCATCAGATTCCTGCGCCATGCCTGCTATTAATGAGTCAAAATACGTCATTCCTGACCGATAAAGAGCTAATGCATGTAACATAGAGATGACCGACTGGGATAACACCTTAGTTGTGGGAATGACTGCGCTCAAATCTTCCAAGACAGTCCTTACCTGATCTTCGTTAAAACCATGGCTCATAAGCTCAAGTTCAAATTCAATAAGCACAGGAGCAGGAACGAATGTCTTAGCGTCTTGGGTAACCGCGTCCAAATGATTCATTGCCTTTGGATTGCGTTTATCCTTAGGATTTATGGATACAATAAGAACCATAGTATCAATCAGTTTCATGTTTTATCATTTTGAACAACAGCTTTTCACCTGCGTGATCTGCTTCACGCCATCCTTTGAGTTTCTTAGCTCCTATGGCTTTGGCCCTTGTCAATTTCTCGCTGATCCCTTTCAACTCAATTACGCCCCCCAGCTTGACTGAAGCTAGCATCGTACAAGGGGTTTGAATCCCTGCCTTCTCGAGGATATCCTTCTTTATCACCGCTCGGCCTTTCTTGTCTACCTTAACTACTAGCAAATTCCACCAAATACACTTAGTGGTACAAATTATTAAATGTGCCTAAAGGCCAGTTTAGTGGAATTATGCCTCAGTTCAGCGACTAGACCTTAGATCTGCCCATTTCGTAAGTGCACTTGCAGCCACAACCCAAGGTACCACTTCATGGTATACTGGTATATTCTTCCCTTCAATCGCAGTTGACATCTTTTCCGTAAACGGCCCTCCAATGCATCCTATAAGAATCGGTTTCTTGTTCTGCTTCTGGAAGTCTGCCAGCACATCAACTATCGTTTCTTCCAGTGGATCGTCCTGGAAGACGAACCAAGGCATGATTATGTCAACGTTTGGATCGTCCATGAACTTCTGTATGGCAAACTGGTAATCGGCAGCAACAGCGCCACCTGTTACGTCCATAGGGTTACCCGTTGGAAATGTTGGAGGATAGTGTTCCTTCAACTCCTTCAACGTCTTATCCTGTATGTTTGCCACCTCCAGCCCATATTTCTCGAACTGGTCAATTGCAGCTATCATAGGACCGGCTCCGTTCGAGACCAGTGCTACCCTGTTTCCTTTGGGAACCGGTTGCCATGCCAGTGCTTTGACAACCCCTGCCAGTTCAGAATAGCTATCCACTGAAATGATACCGCCCTGATCAAACGCCCCCTTTACAACAGCATGAGTTCCTCCGAGAGAACCTGTATGAGACGCGGCCTGTTTTGCGCCCCTAGCACTCCTCCCGCTCTTGAGAACCACTACGGGCTTTCCCTTCTCCCTCATGACACGTTTAGCCGTGTTAACAAACTTCCTGCCGTCGCCAAGACCTTCAACATATAATCCAATTACTTTCGTACTTTTATCATCAGCGAGATACCAGATCATATCGGCTTCATCAACATCCGATCTGTTTCCATAGCTGACCATCTTGCTCATTCCAAAAGTCTCCGCTGTTTCCATGAAGCTTATACCAATGGTGCCGCTCTGAGTAAGAAATGATATAGGTCCAGATGGTGGCCTCAACATCCTGCTGTGACCTTGAAAGGCAGCATCGAGCCTATTCTCGCCGTTGAACATGCCTATGCAGTTCGGGCCTATGACACGTATCTGGTGCTTCTCTGCCAGAGCCTTTATCTTACTTTCCGCTTCCGCCCTTTCCCCTCCCAGTTCCTTTCCGCCTCCAGATATGATCAGAACATCATGGATGCCCAGTTTCGCGCATGTTTCCATTATAGCTGGAGTCTGCAAAACATCAACACATACTATCACAAGGTCTACCGGTTTTCCTATATCCTCGAGAGACTTGTAGCACTTCTTTCCCATGATTTCATCCCTGTTGGGATTTATCGGATATACTTCCTCCTTGAACTCATGATTAACAAGGCTATCCAGAACAGAGTAACCTATCTTTCCTGGAGTGGATGATGCACCCACCAGCGCTATTGATTTTGGATAAAAGAACTTCTCCATGAACTTCGAATTCGCTTCCGCAGTAGAGATAGGATTTGCCAATGGTTTATCCCGCAAAAGTATCTTGGCATCAACCACCCTGTAATCGTCAGGATATACAACAACTGGATTAAAATCAACACTTTCGTAGTAAGACGCTGTCTCTGTCCCCATCTTTCCAATCCTTACCAGAGCATCCGCAAGCATGTCGATGTCAATTGGTTTTGCTCCCCTGAAACCATGAAGTATCTTCTTGCCCTGAAGATCGTTCAACATAGATTTGGCATCATCTTTAGTTATTGGAAGCATCCTAAAAGACACATCCTTGAAGACCTCGGTAAAGATGCCGCCAAGACCGACCATCATAACAGGGCCAAACTGTGTATCGTACTGCAAGCCAACTATCAATTCCACGCCTGAAGGAACCATCTTCTCAAGGAGAACGCCCTTCACATTATATTTGCCAGAAAGCCTGCCATGCATGTCATTGAATACCTCCTTAACCTGCTGCTCCGAAGATACTCCAACCTTGACGCCCCCAACGTCTGTTTTGTGCAGGATCTGGGGTGAAACTATCTTCATGACCAAGGGAAAGCCGATCTTCTTTGCCTTTGCAACAGCATCATCTGCAGAATTAACCAGAGCATAATCGGGGACCTTTACACCATACTCGGCAAGAATCTGCTTTGCCTGCTCTTCGGTTATGACCTTGTCTTTGCCCGATATGGTTCCCTTGAATATATCATCTACAACCATCATATGTACCCCTTTGCTATAACCTCGCGTTTGTTTTTATTTAAACTTTAGTCATGGACCAAAGTTATTTTATCAACTTCTTGAAGTTTAGATATAAAACTCTCGTATATTCATTCAATGCATTAACATTGGTGTCAAGACCTGCAATTATGTCATCTACGCTTATGTAGTCGTGGACAGACTCTAGCTCGGATTTGTACTGATTTATCCAATCCATTACCATGTCCTTTGAAACTTCCAGATGGAACTGTACGCCTACAGCATTTCCTATTTTGAATGCCTGCACGGGATAAAGTTCTGACCTTGCCAAAGTGACGGCATTCTTCGGCAGATCATATGTATCTCCATGCCACTGGAAAACGGTGATATTATTTTTCAAACCTTTGAACATATCATTCATCCCATCAGTAGTTATTTCAACGGGATACCAACCTATCTCCTTCCTAGAACCCTTGTATACCTTAGCTCCAGCTGCTTTTGCAAGCAATTGTGAGCCCAAACAAATTCCAAGTGTAGGTATCTTCCCTGCCATAGCATCTTGTATAAGTTTCTGCTCATCTTTCAAGTATTGATGGTTCTCATAAACACTTGCAGGACCTCCTAAAATTATCAATGCGTTATATCCGTCTATTGTGTTAGGCAAGCGATCGGCATCAACAGGAATTAGCCTATCAATTACAAAATCGTCTTTCTCAAACATCGACTGCAAAGTTCCTAAATGTTCGCAGTGAGCATTCTGTACAAGTAGTAACCGTCTTTTCATTGGTGCTCAAACATTTTGGAAAGGTGATGGTATAGGCGTTGGTAGAGGTGATGTTGGTAGATCAGGTATGAATGCTACTGCTGCAAGACCTATGAGGAAACTTGCTACTATGAACACTACGATTGCAAGCAAGGCTATCCCGAGTGCCTTGAGCCAAGTAGTGTCGAAAATCGACCTGTACACTCCCAACCATGCCAGTATTGCCAATAACACTGCAGGTAACGTTGCAAAATCACCCACAAGGGCACCCAGTACAAAAATTGTAGCAAACAACACAATAGCATATACTATAGGACCGAGTGCTGTGGCACCCATCGCCTGAGTGAACCTCGCCCTTCCGTTGGTTACTATCTTGGCAGAGAAATAAACAGGAACTGATACTACGATCCATACAATGATCAGCATGATGATCATTATTATTAGTGAGGATGGATCTATGGTTGCCATATTCAACCATCGTTAGATGGCATTATTAATGCTTTTAACAACAGGAGCTACATCATGGTTTTAAGAATACAATCCTGCTCATTGCGATAGAAACAATATATTTCGTATGCGGCACAGCTACAAACGTGAAATAATCATGGGTAAGATCCTCGGTCTTATTCCACAATCATAATTACAGACAATTATAGTGTGCATTATCTCCCATAACAGAAACACTAATAGCTAAATTAATTAACTAGCGCGGTCATAGTTTCTACAGGTGTAGTGCGGCATGGTAGAACCAACATTAAATGCTGCTATCGGATTTGTCATAGGTCTAGCTGTCTCTACTATCATAATTTACATCATCACAAAGCTGTTTGGTGAAAAGGAAGGAATAGGAAGAGCGTTTCTAACTGCGATTATCGGTGCGGTAATCTATGGTATAACATATTTTCTGCTAGGTCAAGGTTGGCTAGCAGCAATAATTGGTGGAATAGCATGGCTTCTGGCACTGAAGGGATTGTATAAGATCGGCTGGCTGAAAGCATTGGTAATTGCGGCAGTAATATGGGCAGCCGCTACAGTTGTTGGTCTTTTGCTGCCTACTGTTACGGGTCCGTTGTAAGACAACATTGGTTCACATCTATCGTTAAGTAATCATAACAAATTATCTAACTAAAACATGTTCATATTTCATACACGAGTAAAGTTTAACATCTACCATCTTATACACGAATATGATGGCAAAGAAAAGCAGAGGCGGTAGAATGACCGCAGCTAAACGTCGTGCAGCTAAAAAGCCTGGTGGACGGGGTTCAGTTAAGAAACGTTCCACAGGTAAAAGAATTATGAAGACTTAGCGTGTGTTGAAATCTATCGAGCAAAGTTAACTGCGTGAAAGCCCTAGTTAGGAGACTGGATGTTACTAGCCAAATCCGTCTCCTGTACTTTTTCATTATACGATATCAACAGCTGCCGTTGCCATGTCACTATTTCTTTTCTTCTATCAGCTTCATTTTCTTAAGCTGCTTGTAAGCTAGGAACACTATAAATGCAACTATGACAAAGTCAATTATGTTTGAAATCAAGTCGCCATACAGGAAAGTAGATTTTCCAATCGTGAATGACATCTCTTTCAAGTTTCCGGGTAAGAATAAGCTAATAAGCGGATTTATCATATCGGTTACAAGAGCGGTAATCAATTTAGAAGCTGCCGCACCGATAACAAACGCAATCGCCAATCCAATTATCCCAAATGTCTTCATAAAGTCGAAGAATTCTTGCATTAGTGTAACCTTTTTCTTCTCCTCCGCAGGCTGCGCCATAGAAGTTAGAGAGTAAACATACTTTATAAAAGAAGCTAGATAAATTGCTTATAAAATATACCATAACTAATCAATAGGATCAAGCTTTGGATGATCAAAATATTTTAAAATCTGCTGGTATTCTTGCCAGAAACGATAATAAGATATCGTTAAATGATTGTATTTCTAATTATGCATGGTATCATGGCCCGTATAGATCAGGATGAGGTACAAAAGGTGCAGAAATTTGTTAACATGCTGAACGAAGAATCAGACAATGGCGCGGTAATTGTAGTTGAAGGCAAAAGAGACGTTAACGCCTTGGTATCTATTGGTTTCAATGGGAATGTGGTTACGCTTAACAATTTCAAGGGAGTAAATGGTCTTGTAGATAATCTCGAGAAAGTAAGAAAGGTGATATTGATGCTTGACATGGATCGCAAGGGCAAGTATCTTACCCACAAGATCCTTACGTTGCTACGATACAAGGGAAGGAATGTCGACATGTTTTACAAGAAGATGCTTGCCGAAATAACGAAAGGTAAGGTAAGGCATGTCGAGGAGATCGTGATCTACAAGAAGTATATTTCAGATATTAGCCAGATTTACAAAGGTCGCTTTGCTTCCTGGATATAGTTATAACTGATCTGTAATTAATCAAAGTGTAGCCTCAATCATGACAAAGTATGACGTTGCAATAATAGGAGCTGGTGTAGTAGGCCTTTGCATAGCCAACGAGCTTTCAAAATACAAGTTGGATGTAGCTTGTGTTGAAAAAGAAGAACGTGTAGCAACGGGTGCAAGCGGTAACAATTCTGGCGTGATCCACTCAGGCATAAATCTCAAACCTGGTAGCGTGAAGGCAAGGTTTTGCGTTGAAGGCAGCAGAATGATGTATAACCTATGCGAACGCTTGAAGGTTCCTTGCAAGAAAGTAGGAACTGTTGTTGTCGCACTGAACGATGAAGAAGCGAAAGCTCTTCAGGAGCTGAAGAAACGTGCAGATCTAAATGGTATTGAAGGTGTAAGGTTTCTTACAAAAGATGAGATAAAGAGCATAGAACCTCATGTAAGAGCCGAACAAGGTCTTCTTTCTCCTACAGGAGGTATAACGATGCCAAAGATATTGTGTAAGGAGCTTGCTGATGATGCCAAGAAGAATGGCGTGGAATTCATTTTTAACGCAAAAGTTTCCGACATCAAACATGATAAGCAATTCAAACTGAATACTGGCACCGATATCATTGACGCAGATGTTGTGATAAATTCCGCTGGATTATACGCTGATGATATTGCTGCTATGGTAGGCTTCAACAAATTTACAGTACAGCCATGGCTTGGAGAATATTATGTTATCACTAATAAAAGACATCTTGTCAATTCGATGGTCTATCCTGCTCCACAGTTCGGCGGTGCGGGTCTAGGCATACATCTGACGAAATCATTAGAAGGTCACATACTTGTAGGTCCGAACGCAACTAAGATGAAAACAAAGGACCATAAATTTAGATCGCCCGCAGATGATTTCTACAATGCAATAGCAAAATTCCTTCCTGACATAAGGATAGATGACCTAGAGTATGGCTATTCAGGCATAAGGGCTAAACTTGCAGGCTCAGAATCGTTACTAGACGCAGATTTTGTAATAGAAGAATACCCCAATAATTTCATACATCTTATGGGTATAGAATCTCCTGGGCTGACAGCATCGCCCGCCATAGCGAAACACGTTGTTGGAATGTTAGGAAAGCGTATAGAATTGAAGGCAAAATAGCTAGGAGTTCACTTGTGTCTGATGTGCCAGTAAACACAAGAATTACTGCTCCTTCCTTTCTATTTGGTCGTTCTGCAATTTTTCACACAGAACCCAAAGCACTTATATCTAGGCTGAATCTTAAAAATTCCGATTTCAGTAAGGAGATTGAAATTTGCCTAATTCAGGAATTGTAAAGTATCATGTTAAAATGAAGTTCGACGTCGATGGAATAGTAGAGAAGGCGGATATCATAGGAGCTATATTCGGACAGACGGAAGGCCTTCTTGGACCAGAGATGAATCTGAACGAGCTGCAGAAGGTGTCCAAGGTGGGCAGGATTGAAGTGAATGTTGACACTAAGACCAGCAAGACATTAGGAGACGCCATAATACCTATGAGTACCGATATCTCGACAGCGGCGCTGATAGCGGCTGCAGTAGAGAGTATAGACAAGGTAGGACCGTTTCAGGGAAAATTCACACTGGCAGGCATAGAAGATATTCGTGAAATAAAGAAGAAGGTAATAGTTGACCGGGCAAAGAAGATCGTGCAGGAATGGGCGACAAAGACCATGAGCGAGTCAGAGGAGATGTTAAAGGATGTTTACGACGCTACAAAACCTGGAAAGTTAACTGCCTTTGGAAGAGAACAGCTGGCATGTGGTTCTGGAGTCTTCGAATCAGAGTGGATAATACTGGTTGAAGGCAGGGCTGACGTGATCAATCTTTTGAGAGCTGGTTTTGACAACGCAATAGCGATCGAAGGTGCGAGGATAGCCGAACCGGTTGTAAAGTTGTGCAAGGACAAGAAGCGTATCATTGCATTTCTGGATGGAGATCGAGCGGGAGATCTGATCCTGAAGGAACTTGAAGGTGCTGTGAAGATAGACAAGGTCGTTAGGGCTCCAACAGGTAGAGAAGTTGAAGAACTTACGCCTACAGAAATAATAGATCTGCTGAAAGATGCCACGCAAGCGATGCAGGTGAGTCTGA
Source organism: Candidatus Nitrosomirales archaeon (assembly GCA_049199595.1). Taxonomy (GTDB): domain Archaea; phylum Thermoproteota; class Nitrososphaeria; order Nitrososphaerales; family UBA213; genus JBMCYV01. The sequence continues at coordinate 31,678 of JBMCYV010000021.1, read as the reverse complement.
CGCAAAAACCAATTGAGGGTAATGATAACTTCGCAACCAAGGTAAGAGACTTTTTTCCAGAGATAAATGAAACGCTAGAAGCGGTAGCATTTGACAATACGATGAATCAGCTGTTCAGAGTTCCTGTTAGTGAAGTGGTGCAGAAATTGCAGGATGAGCACGGAGTCAAGTATCTTGTGTTGGATGGAATAATAACGCAGAGATTGATCGATGCTTGTTCCAAGGCTGGCGTGCAGTACATAGTTGGTCACAGGATGGCTGAACTGAAGAAAGCTAACGAGCTCACATTAAGGACATTCAATGAACTCGGCGTGAACTAGATAAGATCGCCAATGAGCGAGATAAAGCTGCAGCACATACTCACATTGGCAGAGCTACTGCTAAGAGGGGCAAGATACAATTACGTAGAGGTAACCACGAAAGAACTGGGGAAGCGCATAGGCAGATCGCAACAGGCGGCATCTAAGCACTTGCTTGACCTCGAGAAAGATGGGTACCTGCATCGCGTAAGAAAAGGCCAAGGATTTCGCGTGAAAGTAACGGAGAAGGGCTATGAACAGATGTCCAGATTATTTTTGGCTGTAAAAACAGCGCTTGATTCTGCACCAAATCACTTGGAGTTCCAAGGTATTGCTACATCTGGTATTGGTGAAGGATCGTATTACATGTCTATGCCTGGCTACAGGAATCAGTTTGTCAAGAAACTAGGTTATGCGCCTTTCCCTGGAACCCTTAACATCAAACTTGAAGATCAGGTTTATGTTAATGCGAAGAAGGAACTCGATAGATATCCTGGCGTGCTAATTGATGGTTTCACTGACGGAAAGCGCTCATACGGCTGGGCCAAATGCTATAACGCGATAATAAATGATAAGGTGAATGGTGCATTGCTGATAATCGAAAGAACTCATCATGGTGATGCTGTAATCGAAGTGATTGCTCCAATGAAGATCAAGGACGTTGTTAGAATCAGAGACGGCGATAAAGTGAACATCAAGGTTCCTTTATCCATAAAGTCTAATTAAATTTTGTAGAGCGACTCCCCCAAATTCTTTTTTATTGAGGAACTTTTGAGATCCGGAACAGGTGATTGCAGTCTTACAACCTGAAGGTTCAAGCCACGTTTCTTGCATTCTTCGATAATATGTTTCTCTTGGTGTACTTGATCATAACCTAGAGCGATCATGTTCGGCTTGACCATTTCTACGGTTTTGAATATATCTTCTTCACTTCCAAGCAAGGCCAGATCCACGAACTTCAACGATGAAACTAATTCTTGCCTCAATTTCTCATCGTGCATAGGAGGATTGCCTTTAGTTTTTACTGCAGTAACGTTTCTTGCAATAGAAACCACGAGAACATCGCCCAGTGCTTTCGCTGACTTTAGCGTGTGTATATGTCCAGGGTGTATTATGTCAAAAACTCCCCCAGCAAACACAACTTTCAATGCATCCCTACCAATATCCGTCAGATGCATTCCCTCATTGATCATTCCAAGTGATTCCAGAGTATCTAATCTAGTCTTGAGAATCTCATCGTTAACTTGTATTCGTTCCTTTACAGTTTCAAATACGTTCCTACCATCGAGTGAACATGTGTATATCAATGATAGCAAAGTTTTGTCCAGTGCGTCCAATCCTACTACCATGCAGCGCATGATAATAAAAGCATAATTGCTTTAGTTATGGTTCAAAAAATAAAGGAGGTTAGGTGTGCAGCTGTATGTTGCCGCCAGCAAGCACTCCAGATGCTTTATAATAACCGTTCGATATGTCTATGCTGAATATATCTGCGCCTCTTCCAGGTTCACCATTGTCAGTCACAGTAACAGTGAAGGTAAAGTCAGATACACCATTGACAGTTGCTTCGCCATAAAATGTTCTTGTGCTTGTATTCACATCCCCATCATATGATATTATGCTGGTTGACTTGACATGCATCCCTCCTGCATGATCTATGTAGTTCAGCTGCCCGCTTATGGTGTCATGACCCGGTTTTAAGCCAGCAACAAATCCAAAGTTTGCCCTTCCATTTTCAGTATTGATGAAACCTCCACCGGTTACAAAGTCCTTTGGTACCTTTCGTTCCTCACCACAAGTTATATCACTACGTGCGCTGGAAATTATCACATCTCCAGTTATCATTCCTACAGTTTCCAGTTTTAGATGCAATGCATTTACTGTTATCTCATTGGTTCTGTCCTTGGAGGAATCGATCTGCTCGTTTATGATTAACGTCCCCACTCCTGATATGCTTACCTTCTGGTTGGGCTCGCCAGAAACAAAGATAGACTCTTCAGCTACTGTTAGATTTACTATTTCACTCATGCCTGATACGCCACTACAGGTAGCTGTTGATCTAGCCCTAACGAAATCCGCAGTTATTTTAGTTGTTGTTTTCGGAAGAAGAGTTACTTCTGCTGTAGCTGCTTTACTTCTTGCTTGCTGATCAAATCCCATTGTAACTGAAAGTAGCACCTGTGCTTGAACCAAGTCATGATCTACTTTCAGGACCGTTGCATCTATTGCACCACCCTCCGGAGCTAGTTCCCCCGTATCTGCAATTTTCAGATCTACTTTTTCTAGGCCAACAGAAACGTCAGCAGAAACACCAATAGCCCTTCCGCTAAATGTTGTTGCATCTGCAAAGGCTGGTATTAGTGTATATGGTACTAGCAGAGAAACTGCTAATAATGCTACAAGTGGTGCCATTGTATGTGTATTGACAGATTCATTGTTCCTAATTTTTGTCATTAAATTGGTATTGTACCCAGAATAGATAAGTGATAGCTTGTACAAATGAACTAACTTCTGCCGATTATCTCTGCACTCTTCGTGAGCATCTCATCGCTTATCAGAATTCGCTCTACAGTTTCAAATACGTTCCTACCATCGAGTGAACATGTGTATATCAATGATAGCAAAGTTTTGTCCAGTGCGTCCAATCCTACTACCATGCAGCGCATGATAATAAAAGCATAATTGCCATGATCTTAATGTAGACATTTCACCTTATCAAAATTATTTTGGTAGGATTATTCCCAAACATTTACTCCTTTTAAGAACCTAATTCCATCTATCAAACCCTCTGCATAACCAATGCTCAAGACTGCAAGCTCGAGCTTGCCTTGTTTCAGAAATCGCTCAGCATCGCTTATGTAATATTCTGCGTTTTCGAATATTTCAATGAAACTTTTGTCGCCTTTTACGAGATTGATTGCCTGCTCAAGTGCTCTCCTTGCCTTTGGAACATACTTCTGCACCATCTGTTCTGCAATCTTCGTTATGCCTTTAGAATTGTCTGAAGGTTCGTCCAAGGTCTTGCTCAATGCCTTCAACGCATCTATCTCTGTAAAATGCAGATTCCCAGCAATAATTATGGAATGTGGAGGAGTGCCAAAATCATGTTGCAGCAACGAACCTGTTCTACCTGACGTTATCTCCTGATCATCCCTTCCAATTCTCGATGCAACTATTGCGAATGTGTTCTCAGTAATAACATCATGTTTTTGATCCTTCTCGCACTCTAACAACATGCTTAATGCATCGCTAGGCTTCATGAAGAAGTTCTTCTCCTGATTGTATTCGAGAAGGATGAGCGTATGGCTGCCCGCTATCAGGTTGCTGTAAATAGTGTAGTAAATGCTTGTAACCGCTTGCGCTTCGGATACGAGAGTAATAATCCTCCCGATCTTGTACATATGCAAACCGCATTCGCCCACTATCGATGTTATCGAGGATGACGCGTGTAATACTCTGCTCTTTATCCCGTTCTTCTCTGCTCTTATCCTTAGTTCAAGGTGCGTAGTTGCAATCAACGGATCGCCGTAAACGACTAGTGCGACATCATTATCTTTAGCAGACTCTAGTATCTCTCTTCCATCCTCAATGAACCATCTAGGCACTATCTTGATTTCTTTATTCAATGAATTCTTCAACGCATCAACATCTTGATCTGACACAGGGCTGGTGTATTTTTCTACGTAAATTGTATCAACACTTTTCAGAAGTTCTAACGCTTTCGCACTAAGCCCCTTCTGTCCGTATATTCCAAGGCCAACAAACCAGAGCATACTGGTACAAGAATGCTCTGTAATAATAAGTTCATGATATCAAGGCGTAGAAAACTTTTCCTTGCAGTCATTGCAGGAGAACTCTGTTGGGAAGGTGCACCCGCATTTATTTCTGTTATACAGGTTTGGTCTGTTATCTAGCAAAGCTTTAACATAATCAATGAATTCTATAGCAACAAGACCGCAGCGTACGCACGTAACGTCATGGCCCTTGTGACGTCTTGTTGTTTCCTGGCTGGACATAGCTTTAGCATCTCTAATACCATTATTTATACAAACGCAATGTAACTTCAAATCAGAAATTTCGATCAGGCAGATTTTTCCTTTCGCTTTCTATGCAATCTTGACAGATGGTAGAATGTTCTCTTGAAAACTTCTATACTTGATACATACTCATCGATCGAAACCCGTTCATCTACAGTATGCGAAGAATGTGCATCACCAGGGCCGTAAGTTACCACAGGTATGTTGAAAGCATTTCCCAAGACATTCATGTCACCAGTTCCTGTCTTTCGTAAAAGCATTGGTCTCTTTCCTCTAATGTCAAGGACGCCCAGAACTAGTGCTCTAACAAGAGGAGATGCATGATCGGCCTCAAATGGTTCAGTTCTGTCCTCGAGCCTGTAGCTGGCCTTTATGCCTTTCTTCGTGGCAACGTCCTTTATGGCATCATCCAGCATATCAAGGGTGTTTGCTGTGTTCATTGGCGTGGGTATTCTAACATCAATCGTCATCTTGCACTTTGCTGGCGTAACGTTGTGACTTGATCCCCCATCAATCTCTGTAAGACAGCATGATATACCGGATTTAGTTCCCTTTGGACTTGCAGTTTCTATAGCACTTCTTATAGATCCCCAGATGTCAAAAATTTCCTCGATCGCATTCTTTGCGAGTGATGGTGCACTTGCATGTGCGCTGGCGCCGACATCGCATGTTATCCTCAAGGCAAGCCTTCCTTTGTAAGCAATTGTTATGTTGTCTATCCCGCTGGGTTCACCAAATATTGCGTAATCCGCATCAATATTGCTCCTTATCAGATTTCTTACACCAGTTGCATTGCCCTCCTCGTCAACAACTCCAGCAAATATGACAGTACCATATTGTCTCTGAACTGTCGAAGCCGCAAGCAACATGGAGATCAATGGAGATTTTGCGTCTGATGCACCACGGCCATAAATGAAACCATCGTCTATTCTAACAGGAATCTGTCCTGGCACTGTGTCCATGTGACCGCATAGCAGAACCCTAGGTTTTCCATAACCTTTCGTGGCAATTACATTACCTACATCATCAGTTTGCACGCTTTCAAAACCAAGATCGCTCGACGCTTTCTCTGCAATTAGTTTTGCAACTTCAGCCTCCTGCCTAGATGGAGTGTAAAGCTCCAAGGCTTTCTTCAATAGTTCAACAGCATATGCACTAGAGACCATTTCTATCTATTGAAACCTGCAATGTAATCTATCATGAGCGATGGCACTTCTGCTCCTGTCACCCTTACAACATTCTTGAATTCTGTAGTGTTATTAACCTCATGCACCAGCAAACCTTGCTCCTCGCTCTCCATAAGATCAACGCCAACTATTTCTCCATTCAATGTCTTGCTTGCCTTCACACACAAATCCTCGAGCTCCTTTGTTATTGGACATGTCTCGGCTCTTCCTCCCAGCGCCATATTTGTCTTCCACTTGCCTTCGGGAGAATATCTGTATATTGCTCCTACCAATCTATCACCAATAACTACAGCTCTAATATCCCTTGGAGGACGCTTTACAAATTCTTCAAGGTAGTATACGTGATAAAGCGGGAACATGTGCTCCCTGTCCTCTATTATCGATTCTGCCGAGTCTCGGTCCTTCAATAAAGCAATGAGCCTGCCCCAGCTGCCAATTGTAGGTTTGAGGACAGAGGGGTATCCTAACTTTTCAAGGGCGTTAAGCGCAGAATCCTGCGAAAACGCCAGCATGCTCTTCGGCGTAGCAATACCTGCCTTTTGTAATTGCATATGCGCAAACAACTTGTTGCCAGCAATGACGCTGGTGTTAAAACCGTTGACAACCCTTACGCCCTTCCCTTCCAATGCTGCTGTTGAATGAAGGCTGCGAAAATAACTTACGCACCTCTGCAATACAGTTCCATACGTTTCAGCAACGCCGTTGCTAAGATCGACGAAAAGATCTGTGCAGTTTAGTGTTTTAACATCAAGACCTTTCTTCCTTGCAGCCTCGTACAATGCTTTTTCTTCCCAGCGAATGTTGTCGTAAAGAATTGTGAGTTTACTGTTCACTGGCCCCAATCCTCGCCAACCACTTGTGCTGGTTTGATATTAAACCCATCTTGCGTCTTCACAAGCTCGTAACTTGCTCCGCAGTCAGGGCATGTTACAATCTCTCCCTCTATAGCATCATTAGGTGTTTTGATCTCTGCATCGCATTCTGTGCACTTGACCAAACTTATCACTCATTCACCTTATCGGATTCTTGGCTAATTATCCTTTGCTCAAGCTTTTCGTCGAGGAATATCTCAAGCACATCGCCCATTCTCAACTCCTTCAGTCCGTGTGCAAACTTCTCGGCATCGTTAACCTTTGATTCTAGACCCAGTAAGGACATCAGGAACGCTGTGCCGTTCTTGCCTGCGAGTTCGCCAAAGACTATCTTTCTTCTGTTCCCTACGGTTCTAGGCTCTATGATCTCGTATGCTGCAGGATTCCTGAGAACAGCTGCCAGATGTGTGCCTGCTTTATGTTTGAACGCACTCTCGCCTACCAAGGGTTTGGACTCTGGAGTATGTATGTTTGTGTACTGCCCAAGCAGTTTTGAGAGATCTTTTAGCATATCCAACCTGAAATCATTCCTTGAATTGTAAAGCAGTGTTAATGCGAGCGCTGTTTCTGCAAGCGATGGAATTCCTGTTCTTTCCCCAACTCCATCTATTGTAGTATGGATCTGATCAGCACCAGCATCAACACCAGCAAGCGCGTTTGATAATGCCAAGCCAATGTCGTTGTGGCAGTGAACGTCTAACGGTGTGTCAACTGTGTCCTTGATCATCTTAACTAGATTGTACATACCTCTTGGTCGCATTATACCGACGGTATCTGGTATGCTTATTCTGTCGGCGCCTGCATCACTTATTGCTTTGCAGATCTGTTTCAGATATTCGGGATCTGTCCTGCTTGCATCTTCGACAGTGAACCTTCCCTTCAGACCATGAGCCTTCATGTAATCAACGGCTTCTACAGCTCTCTCCAATGCCTGTTCCCTGCTTATCCTTAGTTTGGAAGCAAGATGAACATCTGAAATCCCTAGATACATTGCCATCCATTTGGCGTCGCATCTCAGTGCAACATCTATGTCTGACTTTAATGCCCTGCAATGGGCAACGATGTCGGCATTCAAACCAGCTTTGATTATCGTCTTTGTTGCTTCTTCATGGTCTGTCGATATAACTGGACTTATCTCTATCTGGTCAACGCCAAAGTAATCAAGCATCCACGCAATCTGTATTCTTTGCTTGACAGTAAACGATACACCCGGATGCTGCTCGCCCTCCCTCAGCGTACTGTCAAGTATCCTTATGCGTTTGTTTCCGTTCTTGTTCGATTCATTATACACATTTGCAAAGCGGTTCGGATCTTGCATTGCTAATAGTAAATGCATTGTAGTGTATATACAGATTTCGCTACGTAATTAGTTGATTTAGGCGTAATGAACTGCTTATTTCGCTGATTTCAGAACCTATTGTGACGAAATTCATATAGAAAATATATTTCATGCCGAAAAGAGCGGGCATCAGCTGACTGTCCTGAGAATTATGACGGTGTTAGTATCATCAACGCCGCTTATACGCCTGACTTCGTCTATGGACTTGTTTATCTCAGCAATAGTTGGAGCGCTTACGATTGCAACTATATCATATTGCCCTGTTATTTCATATACAGTATCAACTCCTTTCAAGGACTTCAGCCTTTCAGAAACCTTTGAAGTATCAATTGATGGGCTTACGGAAATTAATGTTATCGCACTAGTTTTATTAGTTAAACCCATTTCTATGGTAAATTTCTTTATCGCTCCAATATCAACCAAATTCTTGACTCTTCTTCTAACTGCTGATTCTGATAAACCAATTTCTTGCGCTATTTCCACAAATGCTTTCCTTGCATCTGCTTTCAGTATGCTGATTATCTTTTCATCCGTCTTATCAAGATTAGACATTTCTCCTTTCCTCCTCTCTCCCCAAAACCTTGTCCATGATCGTTAATGCGTTTGATACAGCATGCTCATCAATCACCAAGGGAGGCAACAATCTGATTATGTTTTTCCCGGAGTAAAGCATAAGCAAGCCTTCCTTGATACCATCAAATAAAACATCCTTTACTTCAAACCTTAATTCTGCTGCCAGCATCAAGCCTAAACCTCTAACCTCTCTTATTATCTTATGCTTGTCCTTCAACGCAATCAGACCTTCCTTGAAGTACTTGCCGACCTTGTTCGCGTTGTTCATCAGACCATCATCGACAATGCATTCCAGAGTTGCTCTCCCGGCAGCACATGCCAAGGGGTTGCCTCCGAATGTGGAAGAATGTTCTCCAAGTTTTAGTGAATCCATGACATCATTTTTTGCCAACGCAGCTCCCATTGGCACTCCGCCAGCAATGCCCTTTGCCAAGCACATTATATCTGGTGCAACATTCCAGTGCTCGCCTGCCCACAACTTTCCCGTTCTTCCTAAACCCGATTGAATCTCGTCGAATATCAAAACTATTCGTCTCTTGTCACAGATCTCTCTTACCTTTTGCAGATATCCATCTGGTGCCACGTGTATGCCACTCTCACCCTGTATAGGTTCAACAATTATCGCCCCGATACTATCATCAATTGCATCCTCTAGTTTTGTTGCATCGCCAAAAGGAACAAACTTTACGCCTTGGAGGAGAGGATCAAAGGCCTTGCGATATTTCTCGGCATATGTTATAGATAACGCACCCATCGTCTTTCCATGAAACGAACCTACCATCGCAATTATACCATGTTTGTTCGTATACTTTCTCGCTATCTTCATTGCGGATTCGCTAGCTTCTGCACCGCTGTTGCACAGGTATGCCTTTCCTAACCCTTTCGGTGCGACGCTGATCAATTTCCTCAGAAATTCTAACCTAGCGTCGTTGTAGCATGAACTATGACAAGTGATCAGCTTGTCTGCCTGCTCCTTGATTGCCTTTACAACTTTATCGTTGCAGTGACCAACGAGAGCAACGCCGTAACCGCCCATGCAATCTATGTATTCCTTACCGTTTGCGTCCCAGACCTTAGCTCCCTTACCCTTAACTAAAGTTAGAGGGAACCGCTGATACACATTCGCAAGATATCTGTCTTCTTCACTCACCACTTATCACCGTGCAATTATCATGCTTCAAAGCAGACGAAATCGGATTGCTTACCTGTCCTGATGCAATTATAGCTTCTTTAACACCCATCCTTACAGCTTCAGTGCAAGCTAATACCTTTTTCTCCATGCCAAAACCGATCTTTGGAAGTATCTTCTTGGCTTCACTAACGGTTAGTTTTGTTACCAACTTGTTGTCCATCATCAAGCCATTGACATTCGTTATGAAGATTACGCGATCAGCCTTGACGCTACCAGCAACATATGCAGCTGCCCTGTCGCCATCAACGTTCAGGAGATCAAATTCTTCGCTCAATGCAACCGGAGAAATTATTGGAACATATCCACTTTCAATTACTGACTGCAATAAGGATGAATTAACAGTAGTGATCTTTCCGGTATAACCTCCATCTATTGCAACCTTTCTTCCTCTCTCATCTACTATGATGAGTTTCTTCTTTCTTTCTGCTTTTATTATGCCGCCATCAACTCCTGATAATCCAATTGCGTTGATACCATTCCTCTGTAGCATCAGAACGATCTCCTTGTTTATCTTTCCAGACATAACCATTGTGTAAATTTCAGCAGTTTCTTTGTCGGTGTATCTGCTCCGTATTCCTCCGGGAGAGACAACGAATTTCTGTTCCTTGCCAAGTTTTTCTGCGATACTAGTAACCTCCTTTCCACCGCCATGTACAAGAATCACTTTGTCATGGCTTGCGACATCTTTCAGATCTAGCATTGTGCTATCGTGTAGACCATCAACGACACTACCGCCTATCTTGATAACGATCATTGAACTCACACTGGGTTTATGGGAGTGTATCTCAGGCCATCGCTCTCGTCAAAACCATGCATCACGTTCATGCATTGCACTGCTGATCCAGCAGCACCCTTCATTAGATTGTCTGATGCTGAAAGCGCAACCAGTCTTGAATTCTTTTCATCAATATCAAATCCGATATCGCAGAAGTTTGAGCCTATCACAAACTTCGGATCAGGATACTTGTACAATCCTTTAGTATCCCTGATGAACCTTATGAACGGTTCTCCCTTGTACATCGCTCTATACATCTTCCAGAGTTCCTGTACCGTTACCTGCTTCTTCAGGAAGGTATGGTTTGTGCAAAGAATTCCTCTAACAATGTTAACGGCATGCGGCGTCATGCTTATCCTAACCTCTTGATGTGCAATTGCTCCTATTTCCTGCTCTATCTCTGCTGTATGTCTGTGCTTCACAGGCTTGTACGGTCTTACAACACCGTAGCGCATAGCATGATGTGTTCCGGCTGATGGCTTCCCGCCAGCACCTGATGAACCTATCTTGCTATCAACTATTACATGATCTAGATCTATCAAATCATTCTTTACCAAAGGAGCAATGCCTAACACAGACGTTACGGCCATGCATCCTGGGCATGAAACCAATTTCGAGTTCTTTATTTCGTCTCTATGCAGTTCAGGAACTCCATAGACCGATTTAACAAGTAATTCTGGATGCGGATGTTCCCAACCATAGTATTCTACATACGCCTTTGGATTCTTCAGCCTATAATCAGCACTCAGATCTATGACCTTGACACCAGAATCGTAAAGCTTCTTCACGATCTCAACTGCCTTGCCATGAGGCACTGCCGTGAAGACAAGGTCGCAACTGCTTGCCATCTTGTCCGTATCTACAGGTGAAAATGTTAGTTCTGTGAACCCCTTGAGACTGGGATGCACCCTGTGAACATATTCTCCAGCGTACTGCCTAGACGTAACAATGCTAAGTTCTATCTTTGGATGCATAATTAACAGTCGCAACAACTCTCCGCCAACAAAACCAGAAGCTCCAACTACTCCAACTTTCATTTGATCACCTTGCCATCTTTGCCGCATAATTTATTATTTCTGCAGCTATGTCCTTGGTACTAACACTTGATGCGCCCTTGAACTCTACAGTATTGTTAACTTCATGCACTACCAAGCCCTGTTTTTCATCTTCCATTAGATCAACACCCAAAACTCCACCGCCTACTGCTTTTGATGCCTTGATACAAATATCTTCCAACTCGGTAGTAATTGGACACAACTCTGCCTTGCCACCCCTTGCGATGTTTGTCCTCCATTCGCCTTCTGCCGAGTATCGGTAGATCGCGGTAACAACTTTGTCACCAGCAACAATCGTCCTGATATCTCTAGGCGGCCTTTCCACATAATCCTGAATGTAATAGATCTTGCTCAACGGATTTGGCATCTCTTCCCTCATCTCTATCATGGAATCCATGACGTCTCTATCCCTTACCGGTATAACCATCCTTCCCCAGCTGCCAACTATTGGTTTCAAAACCACAGGATATCCTAACTTACTTGCAACATCTGCCGCAGTTTCAGGACCGAACGCAAAATGAGTTTTGGGGGTTGGGACATTAGCTTTTGATAGATGGAGAGATGTGAGCAACTTGTTGCCACAAATTTCCGCTACAGAGTGCGAGTTTATGACTTTCATGTTCAGAAATTCCAGACATGCTGTAATGTACAAGCCACGGTAATGACTGACACATCGCTGCAGTACAATATCTCCAAAACCGTTGCTGACAGTTCCATCATGTGTGCTTACAGTCAATGCCTTGCCATCTATCAACTTTGCAGTATGGCCTAGCTTGACTGCCTTCTCGGATAACTCCTTCTCTTCCCACCGAACTCTATCGTACACTATGCAGATATCAGACAACTCATTCTCCCCAGTCTTCGCCGACTTTCTCTGCCGTCTTCAGCTCAACCTTCTTGTTGCTAACACTCACAATCTCAAAGTCAGACCCGCAGTCAGGGCATGTTACAATCTCGCCTTTCACTGCATCGTCTGGTACATTCAATTCCTTATCGCATTCCTTACAGTTTACCTTCATTGTTCCTTCCTCCTCATCACTTCGTTTGCAATTATAGATTGCAGACCCCAGAGTTCGACGAATCCCTTCGCCATGGTCTGATCAAACGCTGATCCGGCACCAAAGGTTGCCAGCTTCGGCTGGTATAGGGAGTACTTGGATTCTCTTCCAACAACTCGGAGCGATCCTTTGTACAACTTGACCTTTACCTTACCACACACACGCTCTTGAGTTGAATCTATAAACTTATCTAAATCGATCTTCAGAGGATCCAACCATAATCCAGAATATGCAAGCCATGACCATTGCTCATCTACAATATGCTTGAATCTTAATTCGTGTTTTGTTAACGTTAATTTTTCCAGATCTTTATGCGCTTCAATTATACATGTAGCTGCAGGTGCTTCGTAAACTTCCCTTGACTTTATTCCAATCACTCTGTCTTCTATATGGTCTATTATGCCAACACCGTAGGAACCTGCTTTTTCGTTTGTGTACTGAAGCAGGTCAACTGGATTCATGAACTTGCCATCGATTGCAACTGGTATGCCTTTATCAAACTCAATGTCCATATATCCTGCTTTGTCATGAAGGTCTTCCGTCTTTACCCATTGAAAAGCGTCTTGCGGTGGTTCGGCATCAGCATGTTCTATTACACCGCCTTCTATCGCCCTTCCCCATAAATTCTGGTCTATGCTGTACTTCTTTGCTTCAACACTGACCTGTATGTTCTGTTCTTTTGCAAATTTGATCTCCTCGTCCCTTGTCAGATTCATATCCCTAATTGGTGCGACTATCTTCAAAGTAGGTTTGAGTGATTTCATGGTTATATCAAACCTAATCTGATCGTTTCCCTTACCAGTGCAACCATGTCCTAACGCATTTGCACCTTCCTTTTCTGCAACTTCAACAGTTTTTGTTGCAATCAACGGTCTTGCAAGTGCGGTTGCCAATGGATACTTGCCCTCGTACAAACCGTTTGCCTTTATGCATGGCATAACGTAATCAGTCGCAAACTCTTCCTTACAATCAAAAGAATAATGCTTTATCGCTCCAGTTTCTTTGGATTTCTTCTCTATAGCCTTGAAATCATCGCCCTGGCCAACATCTACTGTCACAGTAATAACATCATAGCCGTACTTTACCTGAAGCCATTTTACGGCAACAGAGGTATCTAGGCCCCCTGAGTATGCGAGTACAACCTTATCGCTCATGGAATTAGGAACTCATGTTTACCGCTACATTTATATTTTTTGGTCAGTGTATGCCAAGAAGGAGGGGATTTGACCAATGCTGGTCACTAAGAACATCACGAAATCGGTAAGGGCGATCGTGGACAACGATCTATCCTTCCAGGACGCGCTCCAGCGAGACTATTGTAACTTGAGCGCGATGGCGAGGATCATCAAGCCCAGCATAGATGCCATTGCTGGAACAGATGTTAGCATGGAAAGTATAGTTACTGCTTTGAAACGTGCAAAGCGCGAATATAAGTTGCCATTTGCGTCCGTTGAGCCAATAGTTGCTGGAAGCAAGATTAGTTTGAAAACGGATGTTGCGAAATTGTCTATAGCAAAAAGTAGGAAGACTGTAGAAAAGATTGCGAAGCCTTTAGCACAGCATTATGATAGTTTCATAAGCGTCTCAGAAAGCGTGAATTCTGTAACACTGATATTTGATCAGCTTATACTTGAAAAAATGAAGAATCTGTTTGATGATGATATACTTGAAGTTGAAGGCAACTTGGCTGCAATAATTGTACAGAGCCCTGAGGAGATAATAAAAACTCCTGGCTGTGCTTTGATATTCTATAATCAACTAGCAAGAAGGCATGTTAACATCGAAGATACTGTTAGCTGTTACACTGATACTATAATGCTTGTAAACATGAACGATGTGGCAAAAGCCTTCAACGCTCTTACTGAACTCATTACAGAATCAAGGAAGTCGTTATCCAAGACCAAGACGAAGGCAAAGTAAATCACAGTGATACATACCACTCATCCATCTACGCTCAAATTCTCATTAACATTGTACATGCGCGCGCGTTTAAAATCCACGACCGAGGGGGTGTATATAAAGGAACGCAATTTTAACAATTTGTAAGAATGAAGTGAAGATCAGAGCTATGCAGTTCGCTCTATCTTCTTGCTGTTTTTAAGCAATCCCGACAATCTTGTGAAGAAACCAGGCATGGACGTGCAGCTCATGCGGTCAACATTACAAATCAGATCCGACTGTTCAGTATTCGAAACCGTTTCAGCATCGATCCTTTCTCCAATCCCCAGAAGTCCTTTGACTATTTCGGAACAAAGAGGTAGCAGGCCTGAGCGAGCACCAAATGCTCCTTTGTTCGTAACCATCCAGAACATTTTATTCGCATCAAAATCCTTCGGAAATACCTTACTTTTTATTTTCTGACCTTCATTAGTGTAATGTCCGACTAGGTATATTCTGTTCCTAGATAGTGTTCTTGAAAGATGCGCGAACTTTGTGCATGAGGTGCAGAAATTATCGTAGATGAGTATAGGCCCTGAGTACAACCTACTATCCTTACTCATATGTATTAGATCTCATTCCGGGAATTTAACGGTTTACAAGCGTGTTAACACAGCTTTACACCCTCTAATAGTTGGCTGTGGCTAAGTGTTTTCGTATTGTTCCATCTCATCCTTTAGCACTACAAGTTCGATACCACATTTTTCAAAAATGTTCTTTGTATCCTCTGAAGCGTGGTATCTCTTTTCACAGACAACTTTCTTTATCCCTGCTCCTACAATGCTCATAGCGCAGTTCCTGCAGGGTTCCATTTTGCAGTACAGAGTTGCTCCATCCAGCGATATTCCAAACCTAGCTGCTTGGATCAGTGCGTTCTGTTCTGCATGAATTGTGCGTACACAGTGCTGCTTTATGTTACCGTCTTCGTCTATTACTTTTCTTAGTTGATGACCTGCTTCATCGCAGTGCGGCATTCCTGGTGGGGAGCCGACATAGCCTGTGCAAAGAATACGTTTGTCCTTCACTATGACACAACCACTTCGCCCTCGGTCGCAGGTAGAACGAGAGGCAACAGAATTAGCTAGCTGAATAAAGTATTCCTCCCATGAAGGTCTAGGCATGAATCAAACCATTTGCTTTCACCAAAATAAACGCATCGATTAAGAAGGTTATCTTTGGTGGATCAAGTCATTAGCGAAACTATACGTGAACGCAGTTCCTTTGACCATTTTGCTAAACCTAGGTCGTCTTTTGCCGATTCAGGATTCCTCATTGTCAGAAGTTCTGCTGTACGTTTTATCTTTCCCAGTGGTTGGTTAAGATATGCTTGACTAACTACTAGTCCCATTGAATAATCCAGGTCATCTTGCATATCATTTAGAAAACTAGTGACTGAAAAGGAATGTCTCGCCAAATTCTTTGCTCGGTTAGAGAGGTGTTCAAATTCAAGAGTACATTCATATGGCATTTTTGCTCTCTCACGTGCATACCAGAATTCTAATACTTCACAACAATCACAAAACAAATCTAGCCAAAACTTTACACTCTCCCATTTTTTGACTGTGAAATACTCAACAGCAAACCTAAGTGATAAATCAGATACAACTCCCTCGATGGATTCGGAGAAAGTATGTGTATCTTCAGGAAAGGATTGCTTATACAACTTTTCTACTATTTCCTTAATCCTGTCGTAGTGCTCGATCAACTTGTAAGCCCTAAGGCAACCTAACCAAAAATGATCTAAACGAGAAACGCTAAGCGATTGGGTGCTCCATGCGTTACGTTCTGCTTCTATCGCTTGTTCCAGTAAGTCTAGCCGTTGATGCAAGATTCTTCCAGTTAACGCTCTTTCTGTAGAAGCATCAAGTGTTACTATACGTGAGAAGATATCAGGTAATTCTGCAAAGTGCTCTCTCTTTCGTTGTGATGCGTTTGGGCTTACGATATATAACCAAAGCGACGGATTACGGTTCATTTGTTCAATTATCATTTCCTTGATATATACGTCTCTGAAACTATAGCCCAATATAATGCACAAAGCAGACTCCGACAGTTTCCTCCTAAACTCCTGCTTTATCCAAGGATAAGGACCTGATTCGCTGTCTTTCTCAATTGCTGGATAAATTAACATTTCAGATACTTCTTCGTCTGTGATATATCTTAGGTTGGAGATATCTAGTCCCTTAGCAGGCAACTTCATATATTTTCCGAATTGAGTCTTGAACCAGTAAACCGATCCATGTATCTTGTATATTCTTATACCTCTGCTTGTGTCAAAGTTCTTAGAATCCCAATTTGGCGCAAAGCCGTCTGTATAGGGGATATTGCGCTTCTCACAAAATATGTCAATTGTCGCATCATAATTTAGAGTAAACAAATCAATTACACCGTATCGATCTAAGATACCCATCAGCGGCCAAAGATACTCCACATCAGTAATGCTCTCGCATTTTGTTCTGATGAAAGATTGAAGTAGTGTCTTTAGTATTAAAGTTGGTATTTGGTCGTTCTTATATGTCGATAATGCCTTGGACATAACGGGGTCGCCTTTGCCTGATTGCACTCGTAATATCTGATTAATTCTCTCTAGTAGAAATTCTAGGTCGATAGTTTCGTAATCCTTTTCCAGTTCGTCTGTTAGGCTCCGTAAAATCTCTGGCATCCGAAATACTTGAGTGTATGCATGTAGCATACGGGATTTCCATAGTTCTCTGTCTGAGATAACCTTCGGTTCTGAATAGACGTACCTGTCAACAAATTCTTGCAAAATTTTGTTTACGAAGGTTGCTTCTCGTTTTGCTCCTTTAAATGCATCTATTACAAACGGAGATATCTCTATCTGCATGTCTGGGTCAATATTGGCATTTCTAAACTTGCTTGGTATTTCCGAGTATATAGAAAGATTCCATATCTTGCTATTAAGAAATTCATCTGTCATCGATTTAATATCTGGTATTCCTGCTGGAATAGACGCCCCAGCCCCAAATAGAAAAACGATTCCTGGTCTTTTGGTTTCGAGTTCCGAAGGTAACATAGTAATTGTGTTTGTCTTCAAGGTGATAAGTTTATTGTTTGCATGGGTTTTCCTTGAAGGGCTAAAACATTTAATATTTCTATACGAATTAACTCATTGATTTGCCATTAATTATAGCAAAGACATTCGATCTGAAAAACGACATAAGGTATCTAGCATCGGGTAAATTGCGTCCAGCATATCCCGATTTATTCAACTCGAATAAGGCACGAGTGTACTTGAATAGAATTTATAGCAATAAAACCAAAAAAATTATCCATGAACCAAGGGAAAGCCTTATAATTCCATTTTCCAGTGCGAGAGCCGGGTATGTAGATCTTGATGTTACTGATATAGTAAAGAAGTATAGCATACCAAGAGATTACCTCATAGAATTAATGATCATAAATCTAGTCAGGGAGTATATCAATAGACTTACCAAAATTTCTACTGGGCAGAAAATAGAGGAAATAAGAGCAGTAGAATATCCAATTTTCCCTAAGGAATTTGTAATTGAATGTTACGATACCGAAATAATGAAAAGGATTGAGGAAGAGAATTCATCGTATCAGAGGATAAGTGAATCATATCACGCAGTTACATTTCTCCATCAAAAAGGACTATTTACTATTGGCGAGAATTTGGTTGAAGCATTAGTACGCTTGGATAATAATGACTATGAAGGGTCCATAAAGTTCTTTAGAAATGTATTGGACGGCCTAAAGAATGTGCTGAGGGAAACTGAAATAACCACTAGCAAGAACAGAGATGAAGCCCTCAGAGAATTTGTAACAAAAGGATATCATATGTTATCAAATTTCGGCGAACATGACGGAACAATGGGAGGAGAGGAAGAGGCAAGACTTGCTCGTGATATAACCGTGGCGTTGGCTACATACGTAGGTAAGAGCACGAAATTGAAAGATGTTCAACTTTGAAAATCTAAACACAATTTTTGTGGGAGATATTGTATAACCTCTTTCATAAATCATGAATATACGTGTGATTATAGTATTCTTAAAGGTTAAGCAATAGTTTTTATCATGTTTTAGTATTATATCATTATGAGTGTAGACTTCATTTCACGATTGCCACCTGACGAGCAAGATCATATTTGGAGAATTAGGAAATTACTGATGAATATAATTGAGGATTTTAGGAAACAAGGATTATTAGAAACACGAAGAACTAACAACGAATTGAAGGCAATAAACCTCATTATACAAAATGCGAATAACTACACCGAAATCATGAGTGGGTTAGGAAAACGGCTCGGAATACACCATATTACTAAAGAACAGTTTAATGAGTTACCAGTGACTGGTGATTTGTTGGCATGGATTATTATACTGATTGCCTATTATATTATGCAGGTAGAAAATTTCAAAAATTACTTTTTATATTTATTGAATAAGAAGAAAACCTTTGAAAAGATCAGAATAGGACTAATAAAGACTATCGGAGGATTAATGAAATTAATTCATAAGGTGAGTCCTTCAAATTGGGAAACATTAGACAATTTAATATCGGCTGAATTTCGCAACGCTCTTGCACATTCGCAGTTTTGGATTCGAGAACATGAAATTCATTATGTATACAATGATAATTATGACCAATCTAAAGTGATTAATATTTTCGATTTCTTAATGCATGCTAAGCACCAGAATATCGTATCAAGTACCCTTGGTGATTTAATCGATAAGCATTACAAGCCGATCGTAAGATAATTCCTATTCCCATGTTATATGATTAGTCACTCTGGTGTTCCATTTAGCATATAAGAACTAGTCGAACATAAATTATCCAACAGTAGAAATTACTTTCTCAAATCCTAATCCTTTTAGCGTGTGGTCAGCATATTGGTTTTCAACAATAAAGTGATGATATGTCAAACCACGAGGTAGCTCATGATATAGCCAATTGACAAACATCACACCAACTAGGTTCTTGTAAGTATCTGAATGACTCTTGAAGACAGCGTCGAGTACTGTTTCAGCCAAATCTACGTTCATACCTAGGTAATGGCTTACTGCAATGAGGCCAGGTTTATCGTTTAACTGTTTTATACCCTTGTCTACGGCATTAGCAATTACTCTTTCCAGTTCTGCTGCACTTGATAAGATAGGAAATCGACCGCCAACTGCTCCAGTAACTCCATCAGAAAGTGCGAATTTAACATCAGCGAGGCCTGGTATGTTCAAATCAGTAAATTCTTCTTTCGCTACCTTTTGCATTATAGGATTTGTGATGTCAGTTACGATGTTAGCAATTATTTCCTCCGCACTTTTTGTAAGTTTTCCTCTGAACAGGTCTAGAATATCCCGTGAATAATCAATCATGATTTTTGCTTTAACATCGTATAGTTTTTCGTGAGCCATTCGTACTACTGCAGACATGCAGTGATCTGCATACGATTGTTCGATTGCTTTACATTCGACATACATGGTATTCATTCGATTGCTGATTGAAAGATCTGGTCCTTCTTCCCATTCATTGTTAAAGGGATTATAACCTACATCGTAGCCTTGTCTCATAAAAAAGGCCGATACCTCAAGTTCGAATCTCGCCGAGTTGTACTGAGAGGCATTAAGAAGCCGCTTAAGTATTAAGTCTACATTCTTCACTTTTGAACAGTCAATAATGTCTAAACCCAGTTGAGTGATATATTCTAAAGGAGATGTTCCAACGCCAGGAAAGAATATACTTACTAATGGATGGTGAGTTTGTCGATTCATTTGTTCTTTGTACCACATTGAGTCAAATCGTCCCTTGATCTCACTAAATCCTAGTTCTACAGCATCCTTCTGAAACTTGCAATGTCTAAGGTCATCATTCCTAGAGTATTCGCTATATACCCACCATTCTCCTGTACGCCTAACGTGATTTTCTGCTGTTACGTAATCCATTAGACTAATTTGCGCTGCCTTCTTTAATTACTGTTTATACCATTTTAATAGAGAAACTTGTCTAACACTATAACAATTAAGAAGTTATGGAAGAAACTGGGCGAGATGGAATGGCTTTGTTCGAAAGCGCACTTAAGGTATATGAAACATAATCAAAGAAGCATCTTTATTCGACTGAATCATCTTCCAAAGTATTCGATAACTCCTGACCTTCTTCAGGGCAAGATATCGTCTTCAGATATAGAAAGCCTTGGATCAATTGTTAACAAACTCGAACGGATTGTTAACAAACTACTAACACTGTTGGCTCGACTCCATTCAGATAATCAAGATTTATTCATAGTTAAGTGGGGTCGGCCGGATTTGAACCGGCGACCTCGAGCGCCCAAGGCTCGAAGCATACCATGCTAGCCCACGACCCCTCGGTATTGGGTCGTGCGTAACATTATATAAACAAGGCATTTCTCGCGTTACGAAATTGTAACGACTTGATTCATGACCGTTAGGATTTCCTAACGCTTTTTTCAATTTCCGTTTGATAGTAAATTGGAGTAGGCGCGCATAATTCAAATTTGGTTCGAAGGAACCATTTAAGAATTGCATTTCCCGCTTTGAAAGAATTTCATACATATCAATTCCCTGTGTTTGTGCTTGCATTACTATGGATGCAATTTCTTGTTCTTGCATGTACGTCATTAGGCATTAATTCCTAGGAATTCTATTTAAGTGTTATTCCTAAAATTAAATATTAGAGCATATCACAACGCAAGCAATATGGGACTTTGGAAGAAAAACACGAAGGAATTCAGTGTTAGCGTTATCGATAGGGGTGTTAAAGGCTTTCAAATACAATTACCGCGCCCCGTGTTCGAATACCTAGGCAGACCAAAGCAAATTACTTTCAAAATAGAAAGGAAAAAAGTAATACTTACATAATTCATACGCATGGTCATGAAATTCCTTCGATTCAGAGGCGTGATGTTCTTTAACATATGATTAGCATACTACTGATGTGAGCGACCCAATCCAAAACGAATTTGATCATAAATTACAACGGTCGCGAACAAGAGAATCATCCACGCTTACAATTGCAACCGTGGCATCATCAGCATCATTACTGTTGCTAGGTCTGTATCTTCAAGTACTTTGTGATGAACAGTGTAAAAATAACGTGGGATTACGTCAGATGATTATTTTCACAGGTATATTATTTGCACTATTAGGTATTGCGTACAGAGATGTTACAGCCTTTACAATCCATCGAGATGATGAGTGTTACCTTAGAATCAAAATGAGATACTGCAATAAAAAGAAAGCAAATCTAAATGAAATCCGTGATGGTGGGAACTCGCATATTGTCAGAGCGGGGAGTCTGCATTTCTTACTAATTATACCGCTTTGGGCGTGGGGCGTTGTGTTGCTTTACTCTTCTGGTTCAATAACAATCGAAACGATTGCAATAACAATCGGAATTATTGTAACGAGTGCCGCTTATATTTCGATAATTAGCGGTGTTGAGGCGGAAGACCCATGTTTATCGTGGAGAACGGCTTTTAAGAAGGTCTTAAGATGCAACAATGACACGAATACGTCATTGTTTAAACATATAACCAAGTCGGGTATTGTTAATGGTGTGGGTCTGCAAGACAGGGATATCATCCAAATCGATGCTACGGTAATAGCGGGCGCGTTGGTTTTGCTTTCGCTCACGACCCTTGGTCGGTCTGATGCTGACCCATTCATATCTAAGATGATTCTTGTAGTAACTATAAGCATCTTGGTTCCTTTCGCTGCTTCGGCAATTGCTGCAATCGGAAAGTGGCGCGCTTCTGCCACAGAGGAATCCATTAAGATTGCAAGATTCGCTATGGTAGCGGGATTTTGGTATTTGATTGTAGGATTGATAATTTTGTTCATAATTGTATATACACAATCCCCTCAAACCCCAACCCCTCAAAAATGATTTTTTTCCAGAAAAATAAGGGGTTGTGCTATGTTTTGGGTAAATTTCTTGTGGGAATGGGGGCTATTCGCGTTCATTTTGATGCGTAGAATAGACTGACAGCGTACTAGGCTCGAAGCATACCATGCTTGTCGACTCTTTTAGAGTCTCTAGCCCACGACCCCTGCACTACTGCGTTGATATGCAGTATCTAAAAACCTTGCTTGCTAACAGATCTTATATTAGACCCTTGAAAGATGTTCACCTGTGAGCATTGAAGATTACAAAAAAGCTGGCAAGATAGCTGCAGAGGTTAGAGAAGAAGCAAGGAAGCGCTACCATGTTGGCGAAACTCTTCTCCAGATATGCGAGCAAGTTGAAGGAATGATAAGACAGAAAGGAGCAGAACCTGCCTTTCCATGCAATGTAAGTCTGAACGAAACTGCGGCACATTATACTGCAGAACCTAACGATCAAACTACAGTGAAAGATGGCGATGTGTTGAAGATAGACATTGGTGCACATGTCAATGGATACATTGCCGATACAGCAGTAACTGTATGCTACAACCCAAAGTATGACTCATTAGTTAATGCTACCGAACTTGCGCTGCAGGAAGCGGTAAAGATTGTAAAAGCAAGGGTCAAGGCAAGCGACATAGGCAAGGTTGTAGAGAATATTACTAAAGAGATGGGCTTCAGACCAATACAGAACCTCAGTGGTCATTCACTGGCACAATATACGATTCATGCAGGCAGATCCATACCCAACATATGGACCATAGGAACCTTCAGTTTGTTACCCAATGAAGCATATGCAATAGAACCTTTCCTAACTACCAAGGATGGAAGCGGTGTAGTTTACAACGGCAAGGTAAAGAACATCTTCGCGATTGCTAACAGGAAGCGAACAGGAGACAAGGAAGCAGATGCGTTTCTCGATGAACTATGGAATAGGTTCAAGACGCTGCCATTCGCGTTAAGATGGGTTGTAAAAGATCACGATGAGAAGAAAGCTAGGAACATTATTGAATTTCTGAGCAAGAAGAAACTCGTTCACGGTTATCCGATACTGGTAGAAGGAAATGGCAAGTTTGTCGCTCAGGCAGAACACACGCTCATACCTACTGAAAACGGGGCGATGATCGTAACACTATAAATCTTTTTTATATCGAAATACCGTAAGTTACTCGGAAGGGAATAATATGGTAAAGGCAGAAGTAGTAGAGAGGATTGTCTCTGATTATGATAAGAATGTGATGTTCTTTACATCAGCTTTGGTCCACCTGTAGCGGCTGATGATTCAAATGTTACTGACGAAGGTGTGATAGTAAGGCTGAAAGAAGGTAGGATTGCAGGTCTTACAATTCCTAATGCTAAGAAGCGATTGTTTATTTCAAGCAGTAAGCGTACTAAACGGAGAATAGTATGATACAAATAGAAAGCAACAACGAACTAGTTGTAGATAGGAAATTGCTCGTTGATATGGTAGACGCTATAATAGAAGGAATAGAACGTGGTTGTACCAGAAAAGAAATAGTTTGCCAACTAGACTTGATTTTAGATAAAGAATCTCAAAAAGCAATAGAGCGAGGGATGCAGGAACACAGGGAAGGTAAAACGAAAAGATTTTCTGATGTTAAGAAATTAATCGCATACCTTAACAAGTAATTGCATCAGGATTAGGCCTTCATATATTCAGCATAGATCATCGTTATCAGCGTCGAACCCTTGCACTTTGAGCACAATTCGCCGATCTTGTAAACGAAGTCATTGATCTTGAAGGTGCGCTTTGTCTTCAACCCGCATTCCTTGCACTCCTCGATTGTATAAACAACTGGTTTCGCTTTTGAATCTTCACTCATTGTGCAACACCTAGCGTGTTACCAACGCCAATAATAAGTACGCTGTCGCCTTCCTTTGTCCTCTCGTCTATAACATTGAAGACTGACTTCGATACCTTTTCTATCGATTCGGCGATCTCCTTCTTCATCACTGTTATAGCATCCAAGACAGACTGCTTTACTATTATAGCATAAACTGGTATGCCATGTTTGGTTGCTACTTCTTCGATCTGGAATCTGTCAACACCAATACCACCGATAGCTGCACCAACGCCTTCGGCAAGTTCGCCTGTCTTCTCTCCCTCCAACTTTAGTGCAGCATCGATCATTATTACAGAGTTTATCTTCACCCCCATATCGTCGATCAGTTTTTCAACAGCGGTTCCTGGCTCGCCAACGCTACCCGCTGGACCCTCAGCCTTCATAAGGTATAACGTTCTCCCGCTATACTGATCTTCGCTCACAACAGTTTCCTTTGCAACGGTCTTCTTCTCCTTGTTCAACATCATCTTGCCAACTATCATTGGTCCTATGCCATCGCCTATTGGCTGTCCTGCCTTGAAAGTTCCAATTGCCTTGGTCAGCGCTTCTGCTTCCTGCAACAGTATGGGCATTATCATCTGCAACTGTATAATGAAGAACATGCTGGACGTCTTCTTGCCCATCAGGTAGAAGTGTCTTACGACTTTGTAGATCAGGTGCAGAATAGTAGCAGCTTCAAGTATGTTCTCCATCTTGCTAGCAGATATAATATCCATGTTAGGAGCCATCGCCTTCACTTCAGCTTTCACCCTGTCATCCCTGATTCTCATGATATGTTGCAATTTCTTCATTATCCCGCTGGGATCCATATCGACCGGCATTATCGTGAAGTATTCTAGGAACCTATCTACCCTTTCTGTCTGATCAACGTTCGGGCTTATTGACTTGGCATATTCCAGCGCTTCCTTCCGCCCCTGCTCCCTCATAACCTTGAGCTTGGTGACAGATCTTGCAACATCCCTGCTGACCATCCACATCTGTATGCGCTGGAAGTACATCATGATGATGAATGTGGGGAGTATCCAGATTAGGTACGTCCACCAGGAATTTGGATCATTTCCAGTAGGAAATAGGGGATTAAGCTGTAATTGAATATCAACTAAATTCATGCTTACGAGCTATCAACTCATGAATAGTAAATTAAAGGTTTTGTTTTCCAGCCGCAATTAAAGAGTTAAAGCCTTTATATCTCAACTGCAAAGTAACTGCAAGCATGGATTGAATGAATCCTGAAATTATCGCTAAATCGCTTAAACAACAGATAGTTGGTGACGTTCTTTTCGATGAATGGCAAAGATGTATGTATGCAACTGATGCAAGCGCCTACGAAATCATGCCAAAGTGTGTTGTATTACCAAAAAACACGGACGATGTTATCAAAGTAGTGAAATTTGCTTATGATAATAATTTAGCAGTAATAGCTAGAGGTGGCGGCACTGGACTGGCAGGACAAGCTGTTGGTGATGGAATAATAATTGATTTTACAAAGTATATGAACAAGATCCTAGAAATCAACGAAAAAGAAAACTATGTAGTTGTTGAGCCTGGCATCTACAAGGGCATTCTAGATGTTGAGTTAAATAAACATGGTAAGTTTCTGCCTCCAGATCCGTCAAGCGCAAACTACTGCGCACTGGGTGGTATGATCGCAACGAACGCAAGCGGTGCGCATACGGTGAAGTATGGAAGTACGATTGACTATGTCTTATCACTCGACGTCGTGCTTTCTAATGGGGATCTTATACACACAAAACCATTAACCATAGGAAGTGATGAGTGGAATAATGCTGCAAAGAGCGATTCTGTAGAAAGCAGACTGTATGGAACATTGGCAAATATCCTTCGACCCAATGAGGAGTTGATAACAAACAGGTTTCCAAAGGTAAGAAAGAACTCATGTGGCTACAGGCTGGACAGGGTTCTGCATGACAATGTTCTGGATGTAGGCAAGATCTTCGTTGCATCAGAAGGCACGCTCGGCATTGTAGTAAAAGCACGTTTCAGGATAATGGACATGCCTAAACACAAGGCTTTGACGTTACTGGGTTTCAATAACACGCTTGAAGCGGCAAAATCTATACAAACAATCTCCGAACTTAAGCCATCTGCGCTGGAACTCCTAGACAGGACAGTAATCGAACTTGCAAGAACTGCTAGCGAGGATTTTGCGTTGAAGGTTCCAACTGGTACCAACTGTTTGGTTTTTGCAGAGTTTGATGGCAACGACTTGCAGCAAGTCAACGATTCAATTAACTCATTACTAAAAACACTCGAACAGATCAACGCTACCTGCATAGCGCACTCCTTCGATCCTCAAGAGATCAATGTTCTCTGGGGAATAAGAAAGAATGCGTTGGCATATACCATGAAAATAAGAAGTGACAACAAAAAACCTGTAGCTTTCATGGAAGATCCCGTTGTATCAGTTGATAAACTTGGATTCCTCGTTGACAAGTTACAGGAAGTTTACGCTAAACATGGTTTGAGTTATGTCATCTACGGACATGCTGGTGACGGTAACCTGCACACAAGACCGCTGCTTGACGTTGGGAAGAGCGAAGACCGTGAGATCATGAAGCAAATTACAAGCGATCTACTGACAGTGATTACAAGTGTAAACGGCAGCATCTCAGCAGAACACGGAGATGGTCTTGCGAGATCTGAGTTCATCAAGGATGTCTATGGAAATGAAATTTATCAGTTATTTATTAAAGTCAAGGAACTCTTTGATCCGAAGAACATACTGAATCCGAACAAGAAGGTTACAGTGCAAGGAACATTTGTCAAGAACTTTAGGTATGGCTATGAAAGAAGAGAGCAGAAAAATGTTCTTAACTGGCAGCTAAGTGACAGCAAAATAACAACTAAGATAACTGGTTACAACACAGAGTTGAGCTATAGCAGCGAAGTTGATCTTTGCCATGGCTGCGGCTCCTGTAGGGAACAAAATTTTGGATTAAGAATGTGTCCTGTGTACAAGGGTCTCAATGATGAAGTGTCAAGCTGCAGGGGAAGAAACAACGTCTTGAGATGGCTATCAAAGGTAGATGGCCTGTCGAAAGAATTTGCTTTAACTGAAGAGTATCGCGATGTTATTTACAAATACTGCATTCAGTGCAAGATGTGCCTTGTTGACTGCCCATCTAATGTGAACGTCGGCAAGTCCATGGCAGAAGCTAGGGCGGCATATGCAAAGGTCAAGGGCTTGCCTAAAGGCTACGAATATTTCGTGAATATAGACAAGCATGCGTCTCAAGGCTGTAAACTTGCTCCACTCTCAAATTTCCTGATGAATAATAAACTCTTCAGAACTATCTTGGAAAGTAAGACTGGTATAGATGCAAGAAAAAGATTTCCAAAATTCAGCAAGAAAACATTCGACAGAGTATTTCAAGACTACATGCATAACTCAAAAACAAGTTTTAGCAAACATGTGGCATTTTTCTGCGACACCTATGTAAGATATGTCGATCCGATGCTCGGCATACGGATGGTTAAGATGCTGCAGAAGAATGGTTATGATGTTATCTTTCCCGAACAGATGTCTTCTGGTTTGCCTGCGCTGCTCGAAGGTGCACCAGATGTTGGAAGGAATATAGCTGAATACAATGTGAAAAGCTTGTATCAGTATGCATCGCAAGGCATTCCAGTGATATGCTTCTCTCCAAGCTCTTCAATAGCACTAAAAATGGATTACCTGAACGTTCTTGACAATGAACAGACTAGAACTGTCGCAGCCAATACTTATGATATTCACGAATTTCTGAGCAACCTTTACAGGAAGAATGAACTTGATACGAACTTTCAGCATATAGATGAAGACGTCGGCATACACTTCCACTGTCATACCATCGTTCAGGGAGTGGACAAACATGTTTTGAACTTGCTGAAACTTATTCCTAAACTAAAGTATCATGTTGTTGAGAAGGGATGCTGCGGTGTCGGCGGCTCATACAGCTTCATCAAGGAGAATTACGATCTGTCAATGCAAATAGGTAAGGAATTGTTCAATCTGGTCAAACAAGAGAAGAAGGTTTACACAACTGGAGAGTCCTGCATGTTGCAGATAGAGGAAGGCTCGAATAGAAAATTAGGTTTAACCATCGATCTGATATCTAGAGCATACGGAATGGATCGATAGCTTCGCAATAAATCTTAAGTACCATAAGCAGGAAGTTCATTAAGGCTGAATGAATAATCGTAATAAGACAGTTATTTTATCGCTAGTAATAACTTCTATCTTTGCATTTGTAACTCTGCACCCAGCATACTCACAGATACCGCCAGTATTTTCGCCACCTCCCGCAACATCTCTATCAGAATTCTATGCTACTGAAGTAAATGATGGACAAATAGCATTCATGTGGCTTGGCGAAGGTGTGGGGGAGATGGCTGGAGCTGCATCTGCAGGTGTTATGGTAAAAACATCAAAGCATACAATAATCATAGATCCCGCAAATATTCTTTCCACTGAAGCTATAGCTACCATAGAATCCCTTGACCTGATACTGATCACCCATGAACATGGCGATCATTTCGACGCAGATTCTACAGTTGCAATTCATAAACGAACAGGAGCTCCGGTAGTTGTAAGCGCTGGCGTTTATCCACTTTTGCAGGATGCTATTGCTGAAGATAAGCTTATTGAGATGCTTCCCAATGATGCTAAAACGGTTAACGAAATAGCAATAAAAGCTATACCTGCGAGGCATCCAGTAGATAGACCTGTTATGTATTTGATCAGCATGGATGATCTTACGATATTTCACGGCTCGGATTCTGGCTTTGTTGATGAACTGAATGATGTTGATTCGGAGGTGCATCTGGCGTTCGTTCCAACTGGTGCGCCATCTCCAACGGCTTCCCCGGAGGTTGCTGCTAGCATGGTAAGAGCGCTCAAGCCTTACGTGACAGTCCCTGTCCATGGAATGTTCGAGGAGATGAAGGCGTTGGAAGATATGGTTGGCAACGAAACTGTAATAGTACTACCTTCGGCCTTCGTTGTCAAAGTTCCGGCTGAAATAGTTCCAGAGTTTCCATTTGCTTTAATGGTCTTCGTTGGTGCGTTCGTTATGGCATTCATAGCATTCATGAGAATTAGAAATCTAGGTCTTTCGCTCTAAGGATTTAATATCTAGTAATTTGTAGTTCTACCATGGGTTTGCTTGAAAAATGTCACATATGTGAAAAAGATACCCTTCTTTCAATTGATGTCCGTGGTAAGAAGATCTGCATAGATTGTGCTAACCAGACGTTCACGAAGTATCAGTCGTTCGTTGAAAAACCAAAGGCCATAGACCTGTCTAACATTGACAAGTTACAGGGTTTGCGTGAAGAGAAGGATGGGTTGTTTAATCTACACGAAGCATTTAGAGACATTCTGCACAAGTACGATGCCTTGGACGATCAGGTACGCAAGGGAAAGGTATCAACAGAACTAATGGAGAGGTTGTATAACTTGGGTCAGAGAATCAGGATCACAAACATACTTCTCAGTGACATGCGCTCCGCACTTGAAAATAATGATATAATGCATTTTAAAACAAACAAGGAAAAGATTGCAGAAGAGATCGCGTTCTGCAAGAGCGAGCTGTCTTATTGCAATAGCCAGATAAGGGGAATTGCTCACTAAAGAAATATCTTTGTTCATACACAACTTCCGAAAGCATGATGCCCAGATAGCGTTGTCAATGGAGCACAAAACACATATCATCTGATGGTTTCAACATATGCTATGAGTGCTAAAGTAGGGCTAATCGGCACCGGAATGATGGGAAAGGCAATAGCAACTAGGTTGCTTAAATCAGGATACAAGATTACGGTTTACAACAGAACTAAGGAAAAGGCCGAATCATTGAAGGCTTTGGGAGCCGTTGTAGCAGATACTCCAATGCAGGTGGCAAAGAATTCCGACCTTGTTATTACTGTTGTAAAGGATGCTGCAGCTGTGGAGGAGGTTGCCTTTGGAGAGAAAGGAATCATTCATGCAAAACATGATGGACTTGTTCTCGCAGATGTAAGCACCATAAACCCTGTTTCATCTAGAGCAATTGCAAAAAGATTGAAAGAAAATGGGATAACTATGCTAGATACACCTGTCATGGGTGGACCTAGGCTTGCAGAACAGGGAACATTGGTGCTTATGATAGGCGGTAGCAAGGACACGTACGAGAAGTACAAGCAAGTCTTTGGCACCATTGGCAGCAAGAGCTTCTACTTGGGAGAGAACGGCTCTGCACATGCCATGAAACTTGCGCTGAATCTTCAGATAGCAATGATAGCATTAGCCTTGTCGGAAGGGATAACGTTAACAAAGGGCGCTGGTTTGAATCCAGAATTATTCTTGCAAATACTGAACTCGACATATTTCAAGACAGGAATGAGTGAGAACAAGGGACCGAAGATGATACAAGACGACTTTGAAGCCACGTTTGCTTTACAGATGATGATGAAGGATCTTGCAACTATAAATGAAGCTGCAAGGGCGTTCAATGTCACATTACCGATGGCATCGCTTTCTGAACAATTGTATAGAGCTGCAACTAACAGCAATTTTGGAGATTTGGATTATACAGGCATACTGGCATTTCTCCAAAAGATAAACGGGTTGAAATAAAATGAAGTTAAAACAGATAGAGAACGTAAAGATGAACGATATAGTGTTAGTAGCATCGTTGCCAGACATGGGAAGAGTTGGCGGATTAGTGTCTGGCTTCCTCGCAAAGCAACTTGATACGAAACTTGTTGCAGAGATCGAATCTATTGAGAAACCATGGGTAACCTATGAAAATGGAATTGCAAACTTGCATGTTGATACCTACAAGATATTTATTGACAAACGAAACTCAATCATTATATTAACAGGTGATACACAACCTCAGGATACGCATGAACTATATGGATTATGCGATCTTTTGCTTGACACTGTGCAGGGATATGGAAACGTGAAACGACTCTATTCTTCTGGCGGTTATCTAAAGCAGGAAGTTGTTGGCGAGCCAAAAGTGTACGGCACTGCAAGCAACGCAAATCTTTTGAAGGAGCTGGACAAGTATGACATTGGTAGATTAGGAAACGAAGTTAACACAATAACATGGTTCAATGGGCTCATACTTGGGATGGCCGCGAAACGCGGCATTGAAGCTGTCGGTCTTTTTGGCGAGATAGACAACCCCAGCGTGCCGCAACATCGGGCTGCAAAGAGCATAGTAAAGGTGATTGCTAGGATGATAAATGCGGAAATTAACACTAAAGATTTGGAAGAGCAACACGAAACTACTGTTGTTGATGAAATGTCAAAAGATGATACAGGCTTTACACCAGGGGTTGCCTGATCAAATTTCTCTCGTTTCTGAATAGCACAATTGTTTCACTGGAGATTCATAATTCGAACGTATTATGATACTTGAATAGATTGGATGTGCAATAACTGACAAATGCAAATATATGTCATCAGGCAGACGTCCTCGAAATCTTTACTAAAGTAATTCAAAAGCGTGTAGGGAGTCAGACTTTACAAAGAAGAGCGGTAAGCAAAACATGTAGATATGTGTGCGAAACCTTTTGGTCTTCTATTCATGAGCCACATCCCCACTAAACCTATGTTA
>JBMCYV010000020.1:0-41261 GCA_049199595.1 Candidatus Nitrosomirales archaeon | reverse complement strand
TCAGCGTTTCATCAGAACAGGTTGAGAGGTTGAAAAATGAGGGTTTCGTTAGTAATATTTACACCGAGAAATTTATGAAGACAAATCTTGACAAGAGTCTGAAACTGATCAATGCGGATAAAATAACTTCAATGCGAGATTCGCTTGATAGACCACTTACAGGCGAGGGAGTCAAGGTTGCGATTGTAGATACTGGCATAGATTACACGCACAAGGATCTTCTTGGCCTTGGTAAAAATGGTAAGATTGCTGGCGGTTACGATTTCTTGGAAAGAGACGAAGAGCCGATGGATACGGATGGTCACGGCACACTGGTTGCAGGGATCATTGCTGCTGATGGAGAAGCAAAGGGCGTGGCACCAAAAGCACAACTTTATGCATACAGGGTTGCTTCTGAGGGTAGTTATGTTTCTACAAATGACATGGTCAGAGCGCTGGATAGAGCTGTTGATGACCAGATCGACATTGTGAACATAAGCCTTGGACTTGATTATGTAAGCGAGGAGATCGATAGAGCTGTAGAAAATCTTGTTGCAAAGGGTATTGTTGTCGTGGCTGCCGCTGGAAATAATGGCGAGTTAGGGAAGGGTATTGGAAGCCCCGCATCTGCGCAGAACGCAATCACTGTTGGGGCATCATTCAACAATGTGACTTCGAGCCTTGCTGCTACACTGAGTATCGACAAGGATCCAACAAGGTATGAAGTTGTACCGATGATGGATTCTGAAATATCTGGTGAAATTCCTCTTGGAGGCAGGCTGGTTTATGCGAACTTTGCTAGACAGCAAGATGTTGAAAATCTTGATCTGAACGGTGCAATAGTTCTTGCCGAGAGAGGTGGACCTTTGATTGAGGTAGATGGCAAGGAGCAGACGGAGATAGTCTACTTTTCAGACAAGGAATATAATGTGGCAAGGAAGGGAGCAGCTGCGCTAATAGTTTACAACAACATCCCAGGCATGTTTTTTGGCAAGTTGATCCATGAACTAGCTGCTCCAGACTATAGGCCTAGCATACCTGTGGTTTCCATATCAAGAGAGGAAGGACTAGCGATCAAGGAAATTATCGAACGTGGAACTAGCAAGGCGCAATTGAGGGTTTTTTATGAACCAGATATCGTCGCGTCATTCAGTTCTAGAGGACCTGTATCTCCATTCTACCTGAAACCTGATCTGGTTGCTCCTGGTGCTTTCATTACTTCAACAATGATCGGCAATTCCTACAATCTTACGAGTGGAACCAGTTTTGCTGCACCCCATGTGGCTGGTGCGGCTGCTCTGCTGTTACAGAAGAATCCAAAACTCAACCCAGCGGAGATCGGGTCCATACTTGCCACAACGGCAGAACCTGTCAAAGATGCCTACAATGAACCGTATCCATTTGAAATCGCTGGTGGTGGCAGATTAAACGTGGCTGCTGCACTTGAAACGAATATTATCGCGGCGCCGCATACTGCAATCTTACACTTATCGCCAAAGGAAAAGGAGGTTTCAAAGACAATAGATTTACGGCCAGTTCAGGGCGAGTTTGATGAATTATTTATCCCACAGCTTGAAGGGAATAGTCAAGGAGTTTCAATTAGTGCAAGTCTTGACAAGATCAATGGCACAAACGCCAAGCTGACCATCACCGCACTATCTGATG
The DNA here is from genome assembly GCA_049199595.1 of Candidatus Nitrosomirales archaeon. Lineage (GTDB taxonomy): Archaea > Thermoproteota > Nitrososphaeria > Nitrososphaerales > UBA213 > JBMCYV01. The sequence continues at coordinate 39,617 of JBMCYV010000020.1, read as the reverse complement.
GTACAATCGGCAAGTTCGAAAACAGAGTATACATAGAATCCTCACACGACAAGATTTCTATCCCAGTACTAGTTTATGTTGATGATGCTGCTGTAAGTGCAAACAACCAAGACGGCAGGATCTGGTTGTCAATAGACGTGCAGGAAAAATGGAAGTTCGCCAAAGTAACTATAAAGAATCCTAATAGCAAAGGCAATCAGGTAATCACCTTGACGCCATCAAGCAATCTTTCAAGCGTACCCGCTAGGAATGTTGGAGAACACTGGATCGAGGCTGATATTACTACTGATAATGGCGGCTTGAAAGGGTTTTCTGTTTTGTATGTAAACCACACAAGCCCAGATGGTATGTTTACTGATTATCTTAGCATGTACGACATACCGTTGAAAGAAACATTCATGATAGCTGGGTTTCTTGGGATCGGTGTTGCTGTTGCATTTGCTTGGGCAAGGAAGAACGGTTCCAAAGAACAAACCGTAGAGTAAGTTATGGACCTATTCCTTTTGGACCAGCTTCTCTTATTTCCTTGGGAATATCTTCGAACTTGCTAAAGTTTTCCATGAAAAGTGTCGCAAGTCGCTTAGCTGCAATTACGTACGCATCCTTTTCCTGCCATGTATTTCTAGGATTGAGTATATCGTTTGGGACGTCAGGGCAGGAAGTTGGAATGTCAAGGTTGAAGATGCTGTCATGTGTGAATTGATATTTTTCAATGGAACCATTGATTGCCGCTCTTACCATTGCTCTCGTATACGGAAGCTTGATCCTTTCGCCAACACCATACGGTCCGCCAGACCATCCAGTATTTATGAGATACACTCTTGTACCGTGTTTTTCGATCTTCCTGCCAAGCATCTCCGCATAAACTGCTGCCACTCTGGGCATGAAAGGCGCGGCAAAGCATTTTGAGAACGTTTCTTTGGGCTTGGTTATACCTCTCTCTGTTCCAGCTAACTTGCTGGTATAACCAGACATGAAGTGATACATCGCTCCCTCCTTTGTGAGCCTTGCAATGGGAGGCATCACACCAAATGCGTCAGCTGTTAAGAATATTATCACTTTAGGATGAGGACCAATGCTCGGTATTAGCGCCCCAGGAATATAGTCTAGAGGGTAGGCAACTCTGGTATTTTCTGTAATGCTATCGTCTGTAAAGTCTGGAGATAACGTTTTGTCGTCCAGCACAACATTTTCCATCACTGCGCCGAACTTTATCGCTCCCCAAATCTGCGGCTCATGTTCTTTGCTCAGGTTAATGCATTTAGCATAACATCCGCCTTCGAAATTAAAGACGCCCTCTTCAGACCATCCGTGCTCGTCGTCTCCGATTAGCATTCTTTCAGAGTCTGCAGAGAGCGTGGTCTTTCCAGTTCCAGAGAGACCGAAGAATAGCGTTACATCGCCATCCTTTCCCTTGTTTACTGAACAGTGCATGGGAAAAATGCCACGTTCCGGCAAGTAATAATTCATTGAAGAGAATACGGCCTTCTTTATCTCGCCTGCGTAAGAAGTAGCCCCTATAAGTACAATCTTGCGTTTAAGGTTTATTATGATAAATGCCTCGGTTCTCGTGCCATCGGTTTTCGGATCTGCCTTGAAATCGTTGGCAGCAATCACGGTAAATTCAGGCTTGAATGATTCTAGTTCAGAAACATTAGGTCTGATAAACAGCTGACGTGCAAACAGATTCTGCCACGCATGATCGTTAATAACTCGCAAAGACATTCGGAACTTTGGATCAGCACCAACGAACCCATCAAATATGAATATGTCCTTGCCTTCCAAATGTCTCTTCATTTTACCGAATAATTTTTCGAAATTTTCTTCCGAGTACGGATGATTTACAATTCCCCAATGCACGGTATCGTGCGTAAGATCATCATCCACAATATATCTATCGTCAGGAGATCTACCAGTAAACTTGCCTGTTACAACGGAAAGTGCTCCTGTGGATGAAACTACACCTTCCTTCCTGCTGACAGCTATATCCATTAATGATTGGACTGAAAGATTTCGTTGTACCTTGTCCGTTCGTATGCCAATCTCTTCCAACTCCATCATAAACTTGCTGGATTCCCTTGCTTTATGCTCCTCCTTCATGGAACATAACCATCGCACTAGCACGTATTTAATTTATTGCGTAAAATAATGATCAATCTACAATACTCGTGTCAGTAACAGACAACAATAACAATATCATGCTCTCAAAACTTTACGAATCAAGTGCTACGAGCTGCTAGAAAGATATTTATTTAAAACTTATAGCTGTCCATGCAATGGAAAGTGTTAAGGAGCTATTAGCTCTTCGAAAGCAGATCAAGGCTCGCAAGCCAAGCTTTGTTAGAGAAGAGAGCTGGAGGTACAAGAGAGTAAGAGAGAGCTGGAGAAAACCTCGAGGAATAGACAGCCACATGCGAAAGCGAAAGAAGGGCTGGCCAAAGCTTGTTAAAATAGGCTACAGGGGTCCCAAGGCTGCTAGATATCTGCATCCTTCTGGTTATTACGATATTCTTGTCCACAACGTTACTGAGTTGAGCAAGCTGGATCACAAGAAAGATGGTGCTAGGATAGCGTCTAGTGTAGGAAAGAAGAAGAGAAAGGAAATTGTTGACAAGGCGAAGACAATGAAGATAAAGGTGTTCAATCCATAGGTGGTAGTGTATGCCAGTAAACATGAGAGATAAACGTGAACTTGCTGCTAGATTGCTGGACGTTGGTGCTAATAGAATAAAGTTTGATCCCCAGTATCTTGAGGACATTGCAGATGCAATCACTAGGGAAAATATACGGAGTCTAGTCACTGCCCGCACTGTACTTGTCAAAGGTGTAAAAGGAACATCGCGGGGGAGGGCGAGGGCGAGACACTTCAATGCGAAGAAGCGCGGCAGAGGTCACGGATCAAAGAAGGGAGCAAAGGGTGCAAGGATGGGCAAAAAACAGATCTGGGTCAAGAAGGTAAGAGCGATGCGCCATCGCATAAAGGTTATGAAGAGCAGAGGTGATATTAGCAAGGCAGCGTTTTGGTCACTCTACACAAAGATTAATGGGGGACAGGTCAGATCACTAGCGCACTTGAGAGAACTTGTTAACGAAGTAAGTTCGAAGAAGTAAATCTGTATCTAGTGTTTTCAAAATCAACTATCTTTCCTTTTGAAATTGTTACACCTTCTTTTGTCAGCAGCTTGCTTTTTGCGCTTGAACCATAAGCATAGCCTCCAACATCGCCATTTGACTTGACTACTCTATGACAGGGAACCACAATCGGATTTGGATTCCTGTTAAGTATCTGTCCTATCAACCTGCTTGCCTTTGGCTTTCCAGCAGCTCCGGCAAGCTCTCCATATGTTGTGACCTTGCCTTCGGGTACCATTGCAACCAGTTTGTATACTGTGTTATCTAGATTCATAGTTTCACCACTTCCAACCCCAGCTCCTTTACAATGTAGTTCAATCTATCCTTTTCCTTGCCAAGTCCTTTCCAGTCCATGAAGACGTACTTCACATCCTCGATGCTTTTGCTGATCATCTGATCGAGCATCGATCTGTCCACATATGGTAAGGAATGTTTCGAGGCTACGGATGCTACGGCAAAGTCAGAATCGACAAGCAGTTCATTAAATTTTGAAGGATAGTGTGTGCCTCCAAGTCCGATGCCTATCTTACTGTATTTCTTCAGACCATTGATCGTCTTGATTATTGCATCACAAACCACGGATATTGCGTTCTTGTCCACCCATTGTTTTTCACTAGAACCAATTTCAACGAAGAGTGCTGGTTTTCCGAGCGCAGTAGGTCCATGATGTGTCGCTTCGATGACCAACTGGTAGTCAGGAATACCTGCTCTCTGATTCCAGAGTGTTTGCATGTAATGCTTCTGTAAACTCGGGTAGGTATAGGCGAGTTCCTTAGGTCTGCCACCCATTTCATTGACATCAGAAAAGTTACCCGTCGTATGACAGGTGAGTGTTGGAATGCCGCTTTCAGATCTGTGCCTCGATAGGAATACATAATATTCTGGAGAGAACCTGTCATCAAGCCAGTCAAGCGTAAGGGCTTCCTGATCTACAAGCAAGAGATCTATGGTGCTGTTTGTATAGACCTCAAATTCATGGTTTGTCCTATGAAGCGAATGCGTTTCTATAAGACAATTAGCCATTCCATAGCCCGCAGGATCAATTTTTGATGCCACAAGTAAAGGAGGCATGATAAAGAAATATAAAACTCAGTTTATTTATAGCCATGCTGTATGAACATTGACTTTGACGTAGAGAAGAGAATACGAGCTGCGTACAGCACCTTGAAACTGGCAAAAAAGTCCAGCAAAGAGGATTTCAAGATACACCTTAAACTGGTTCTTCTTGCTATGGGTGCTATCGGTGCTATAGGGTTTATCATTCAGTTCATATCTTCGCTTATAGCTATCAGTAGCGGTGCCGGCAGTGGGGGACGTTAGGTGAGTTCCGACCGAAAGTCAAAGTTCTTCGCTATCCGCACCACTGGTGGTCAGGAACATGTTGTCGCAAGGCTGATTGAAAATCGAATCGCGGTAAAGAAACTGGGAGTTCAATCCATACTGGTTCTTGACACCCTGAAGGGGTACATTGTTGTCGAGGCCCCTGATGCAAATATAGCGTATGAGGCTCTTGCAGGGGTAAGGCATGTAAGAGGCCAGATCAGGGGCGAGTTGCAGTTCAAGGAAATAGAAGGATTCCTGATAAAGAAACCTACAGTTACTGAATTATCTGTAGATGATACTGTCGAAATAGTTGGAGGACCGTTCAAGGGCATACGTGCAAAGATAACTCGTGTTGATTATGAAAGACAAGAAGCTACTGTAATACTATTGGATGCACCTTATCAGTTACCTGTTACAATAGACGCCAACTACCTAAAACTAGTGCAAAAGGCATCGCAGCAGGCAACTTGACGCTTATCAGTAACTAGTATCAGCAAGGATTCTGTTGATTCGTCGGGTGTTGTAAAATGTTGTTGATTTTTGGTTGGAGCGAGAGCCATTCAGTAAGGTCTAGAACACGTTTTCCCTCGTCAATCAGATACATACCATGATCTCATATCTGGACATGATGATTTTTCCCTAATGCGCCAAAAAACGCACGCGTGTAAAAGCTACTAGAGGGGGGGTTCTATATAAGGCTAGGAATTTTTGCTTCTGTTGAATCTTCGGGTGCATTAATTATTGGGGTCCCACAGCTATAGTTGTTTGTATGCAACTATTTTACAAGTTCTGCGGCAAAAATGAAGAACATTTATGATGTATTTTCTAGGCATAAAAGATTACCCCCATGAAAAGCCAGCTTAGAAAAGTAGGGTAGGCAGGGGTAGGGTTATGTAGCTTATGAGTCTAAGGTTCCTTAATTGGAAAGAATATTTTCCAGTTGTAGAATATCTCATAACAAAAGGCAATAATAGCTGGAATAGCACTAGTGAGCAACAAAGAATTTAGATCAGGTCGTAGGACGCCTGCTACAGCTGCGATTACACTTACGAATGTTATTACTGCCAACATTGTCGCTCTAAGGAGAATGGATTTTTGAATAGCCGTTAAACCTTGTTGTTCCTCTGGCCACTTTTGCAAATCCGTTATACCACGCACTTTGCTAATTGCTTTTTCTAACTCTATTACATCTTGGGAATTTTTGCATAGAGCTTTCACAATTACATCACGTGTAGAGGATGATGGGTTGCCAGTGAAGAACACGTCTTTTATCAAAGGCATATCATCCAAGGTTCTTTCCACATCATCTTGATCTGAAACATTGATGGTTCCTTGGAAGGCTACTTTTACATTCAATGGTAAAACGAACGTTGATTACCATAAAAAGTTATTTATTCTGCTATGATCTCTATTCGTGGTAGAACTTTAGAAATACCAAGTGTATTTCTAATGTTTTCTATAATCGTGTTGATTTCCTCATTAGATTTCGCTTCTACAAAAACAACTATATCGGCATCTGATTTAGATGTAGGAAACGCATCTTGAACACCATCTATTTTTTTGATAAGGCCTACTGCCGTACTGCATACCTTTGCCTTCTCCAAAGTAGGTTCAGTCTCTACTTTTGGTTTGCAGGTTACTAGTACAAATCCTCGAATCATATCCCTAGCCATTTTTAAACCACCTATTTCCCGAATTCATACTTAATAATTGACTATGGATCATCGTCCTCAATTTTCTATAATTCAAGATACTTAAAATCATACTTGTGATCCTTGATTTGTTCATGTGTGTAACATTCTTAACTAACGCTTCAACAAAGGTGTTTCTGCGCACCAGCAACGCACATGCCCCCACAAGCATCCCCAAACTCAAATCTTTGACCAGAGGCTTATATTTAAGCATAGTATTGGTGTTTTTCCATAGATGCAAGTATCTCATATGATTCACTGTCTTATTTGACAACAAGATGTATAAATCTTGAGAATTTTTGCATTTAAACAAGCCGTATACACTGCAATACGATTTAGTGCTCCAGCTTACCTGATCCATGAAAGAACCACGTGGTTCAGACTCAATTATTCCTTGATTCATGTTCTACCTACCAGTATATCGCAGTCCTAGCTATTATAGGGATAGGGCGAACCAGACGTCCCACTCAATTTTCAGACAAGTTGTCGGCGTGCTGACTCACAGTAAGACCTAGCAATCATAACGATTTTACCTAGAGAACCTTCCCACTATACTTTGCAAGTATCTTATTTGCTGAATCCCTCGCTTTTCCCAATGGCTTGATCACAGTCGATCTTACAGTAGCGGGTATGTTAGCATTACCTGACTCTATCTTCTGCACAACAACAAAGTGCTTGCAGCCTTCTGCGTTGCAGAAGTAAACTAACTGCCTTGCATTGTTCTCTGCTCTAGGTGTACTGAGTCCATGAATGTAGTACAGAGACTTGCTACCGCATGAAGGACAGTATGGCATTTCACTTTGTTATGTGTTAGCAGGTTAATATGATTTCATAAAAAATTGGTAGGGTCTTTGAAGCTGACCCTGTAGCTTACTTTTCTCAATTTTACTTGTCAGGAATTTAGCAAGGATTATAATTCACCTGTTATCCAGAGCATGGCATGGGAGAGAAAAAAACCGTCTCCGCTCTGGTTACGGGTGGAGAAGCAAATGCCGGTCCACCGTTAGGACCAACGCTAGGACCGTTGGGAGTCAACGTGCTTTCAATCGTCAATACGATAAACGATAAGACAAAGGATTATGCTGGTATGAAGGTTCCAGTCAAGGTAGAGGTCGATACCGAAACCAAGCAGTTTACTGTTGAAGTGGGCGTGCCTCCTACCGCAGCGCTTGTGATCAAGGAAGCAGGGGCGCAGAAGGGATCTGGAAAAGCTGGCGAGGAGTTTGCTGCAGATATGGATATGGACAAGATCATCAAGGTTGCGAAACTAAAGATCGACAATTCATATGCATATGATGTCAGAGGATCTGTAAGAGAGGTGCTTGGCTCATGCGTAAGCATGGGGATCAAGGTAGGGGGAAAGACTGCCAAAGAAGTTCTCAAGGAGATAGATGAGGGCAAGTGGGACGAGAAGTTGAAGTGATGTTTTAACGTATTATTGAGCGTCAATCTCATGAAACAATCCTACATGTCAATAACCATGAGATGAACAGAGAAAGTTTTTGTTCTTTAGCTTTATAAGTTGGCAATGCGACTTTTATACATATTCAGGCGTAAGTTAAACATGCGATTTGCAAAAACTCTTGCTTCAATGATAGTAGTTATGTTGTTTATGTCAGCATTCGCTATAGCGTTTCCAGCTGACGCGCAGAGCAATACTAGAACCCAAATAAATCTTGGGATAAAGAAGAGTGACAATCCCAGCTCTACCTCTGCGTCAGGAGCCGACGATTTTGCGCTTCCATCGATCGTTCGTGTTGGAGAAACGCATTTTGTAAATGGTAGACTTGTACAAATTGAAGGCAAGTCCAGTTTAAGTGGGCTTGCAAATGCCGGGGTAAAACTAATCGATGTTTTTAACAATGCCCAGAATCCTTTGGTGCTCGCTACGGCTATTACAGATAAAGAAGGATACTTTGTGTTTGAATGGCAAGTGCATGAGAAAGTGTTCGAGCAGCTTGGAGTGTACAAGTTGCAGGAAGGCATTGGCTCTGTCGATAACATAAAACTGCAGATTCTGGCCAAGTATGATGGAGATGCTGATCATGCATCATCGACAAGTCGAGGGTATATAGTCGAACTGAGACCACTTCGATTCACGATAAATGTCACCGCCGATAAGCAGATGTACAGCGTAGATGAAGTTGCCGAAGTCAGAGTCACGTTCAAGAACCCTGCGGGTGAATTTATTGACCCTGATGCGCTTGAGATTTTCTTCGATTCAACAATAATCCCTCCAACAAAGATCGATGTTGGGAGCTATTTCTTCGTAACACCGGCTCTTACCGAAAAGATACATTTGATCACTGTTATTGCAGATAAAGAAGAATACTTGAAGGAGAACATATTTGAATCGGTGGTTGCCACAGCGAAGCTAGACGTACCAGTAGCAATTCTATCGGTGCTGGATCAACGTGAATATGGTATAGGTGATTTCGTTGAAGTAAGTGGTGATGTCAGACCAGCCTTTGTTGAAAGAGCTGTTCTCTTTGATATAAGAAATCCTAACGGTGTTCTTTACAATGTTGGACAGGTATTTCCCAACGAAGATGGAAAATTCGATCATCAGTTCAAGCTTGGGGGCACGCTAGCCGTTCCTGGCAAGTGGAGCATTACTACTACGTATCTTGGCCAGCAGACCAGCAGCACGTTCGATGTTGGAACTATACAGACGAAATTTATGAGAATCGGTGTAGAATTGCCTGAAACTGTGGATCAGAACGGTGATCCTCTAGGTCAGGGAAACTTGGGGACACCGATTGGAATACAGTCGACACTTACTAACAATGAGAATAGGGATATCAAATTAACATACATAATTAAGGTAACCGATTCAGATGGAGTAACGGCTATGGTGTCGTGGATAAAAGGTTCCGTAAATTCTGGTATGAATTTGAAGCCTACTATATTCTGGATACCAGACACAGCGGGAAACTATAACATAGATATTTTTGTGTGGGACAGTCTTGACATTCCGATACCTTTGTCAGCTCCAGCGAAGATCAAGATCGGTGTTGTATAAATCATAATATCTAGACAGATACTTTACTTGCATCAAATGTATAGCTAGACTATCTTGCGAGCAATGGATTTGTCAAGTAATGAGGCTCTTTCTCCGTTCTCTGCATCTCCACGAAAGTTTCAGTTGTCATCACACCCTCTATCCTGCCAATCTTTTCTATGACTATCTTGTGCAGGTCTTCAAGCGTTCTTGCATTTGCAGTAACTAGCATATCGAACCTTCCTGTCACTTCAGAGAGGGTCACTATTTCTGGGATCTTCAGGAGTTCGGTGTGAATGTTCTCCTTCAGTTTAGGATCCCTGTTGATGCCTATGATAGCCTTTACAGTGATGCCTAGCAACTCCTCGTTTACAACGATAGTGAACTTTCTTATCAATCCCTTCCTTGACATTCTCTTTATCCTGCTGTAGAGAACGGAGGCATTGATGTGAAGTTTCTTGCTCAATCGCGGTACGGATATACTAGCGTCTTTCGTTAGCTCTGATAGGATCTTTGTATCGAGTTCATCAAACTTGTTCAATTTTATGCTCACAAGTAAACTGTCGCCATGACTAATAAATGTAATTTTTTGATAATATCATTAGGGGAGAGCAATTTAATGTACGTATTGCGTAGATCCACTGTAATTCGAACGTATGAGTTATGGTTTTATGGTAATTTTTTATTATTCAAGTACAGCAAGTTCCCACGCCAAGACTATGAATTTCGGATATGATAAGTTCGATTCAGTAAGGTCTAGAACAGGTTTTTCCCTAATGCGCCGAAAAACGCACGCGTGTAAAATCTACTAGAGGGGGGTTCATATATAAAGAAACACCGATTAGACAAATACGAAACGTACTCCATACAAGAGGTTTGCTCTAAACGATTTTAAATGACATATCTGGGAACCTACTGCAATGGTTAATGCTAACGAACTTATTGATATGATCAAAAAGGCGAGGGAACGTACTGAAAAGAAGAAGTTCAATCAATCGATAGAGCTCATTATCACTCTGAAGGATATTGATGTCAAGAAGGGTTTTGCCCTTAACGAAGTTGTTAACCTCCCGCATCCTGCAAGCAAGAAGGCAAGCGTTTGCGTTGTAGGAGGAGGTGACCTTACCTTGAGGGCGAGGAAGGCCGATGCTGACAGAGTAATCGAGGCTGAAGAGCTTGACAGGATAGGAACGAATAAGAAGGAAGCCAAGAAGCTTGTTAAGGAATACGATTTCTTTGTGGCAGACACATCGCTAATGCCTGCTGTTGGTAAAGCTCTTGGACAGTACCTAGGTCCCAGAGGAAAGATGGCAGCGCCTATACAGTTCAACGCTCCGATTGAAACTATTCTTAACAGGTTCAGAACATCCGTTAGGGTAAGGTCGAAGGCACAGCTGACAGTATCTTGCAAGATAGGTGATGAAAGTATGAGTGATCAGGATCTCGCAAACAACGCGTTGGCAGTTATGGCAGCTATTGAGAAGAAACTGCCAAGCGGTGACAAGAACATAAAAGGCGTTATAGTGAAACTTACGATGGGTAAGATTGTAAAGTTAGCTGAAGTGAAGGTGGCATAGTTGCAGACAGCAAGGACCTATCCACCTAAAAAAACAAAGATGTACAGCACGCTTGCCGAACTATCGCAGAAGCACAAGGTAATTGCAATGGTGAAGATGGAAAAGGTGCGCGCAACGCAGCTTATGCAGGTAAGGAAGAAGTTCAGAAACGAAATGAAAATTTTGATGATCAAGAACAATATTGCGAAGAAATCGCTTGCAAATGTCAAGGTGAAAGGCTTGGATAAAATTCTCGAAGGTCTGGAGGGACAGTATGTAATGATGTTTACTAATATGGATCCATTCAAGCTTTACCTTGCGCTTGATAAGAGCAAGATCTATCTTCCTGCAAAGGGAGGAGATGTTGCGTCAGATGAGATCCTGGTTGCCGCGGGAAATACAGGTATACCTCCCGGACCGGTTCTTACGGAATTCAAGGAGGCAAAGGTGCCTACCAGAATAGATTCTGGCAGCGTATGGATAGCCGAAGACACTGTTGTTGCCAACCCGGGAGATGTCATCTCGCATAAGCTCGCGTCACTACTAGGCAAGCTCGGAATAAAACCGATAAAGGCTGGAATGACGATCAACATGGCCCTACAGGAAGGAGTTCTTTACAGATATCAGGATCTTAGAATTGATGTTGATGAAATCAAGCAGGACATAATGGCTTCGTTTAACGCGGCCATCGCTCTGGCAGTAAATGTGTCATATGCAACAAAGGAGTCCATAGAGCACTTGCTAAGGAAGGCGTTTGGAAATGCTAGAGCATTGTCAATAAACTCTGGATACGCTACAAGTGAAACTGCGAAAGAAATACTCTACAGTGCGGAATCTAAAGCACTTGCGCTGTATGAAAAAGCGAAAAAATCAGGCTACACCTAGCCAGACTGTTTAAATGAAGACAACTCCTTTGATTGACTTGAAATGCGGATCGCCAGTTACAACCTTTGCATCATACTTTATTGAACATGTTAAAACATATGCGTCGGCCAAACCGAAATCCTTGATACGTGACTTGATCCTTGCATGTGTTTCGCCAGCTATAGTAGACAGATCTGTATCAACATCTATCACCACTGAAGCAGATGTGATAGCGCGAAGAGCCAGAACAGGTTCCAAGCCTTTTCTGATAAATTTGCTTACAATCTCTGCTATTGATATAGTGCAGGTATAGATCTTATTGTTTCTATTCTCAACTATATCCCTTACTTTAGTTCCTTTAACTGTGCCATCAAGATATTCTATCCAACCGTAAGAATCAATTATGTAAGAGTTAGTCATGTGCTTTCAGTTCGTCCTGTGAAGTAAAAGGTCCCACACCTTTAGCAATTCCAAACCAACTCTTTTTTAATTTAGAAACTTTGATTTCTATAGTTTCTCCTTCTTTGATTCCTTCAAGTTCTGCAATTTCCTTGGGTATAGTAACTATCAAGGAACCTCCAACCTTACGCACTTTAACCAATGACAATTATATCTCTAGTATAACTAAATATAACTTGTAATATATTAAGATAGTGGTGAGAAAAAAATTGTCTTTGAAGTAAGAAAAGAGTTTAAGATGGGTTTCGATCCCAAATCTAGACTAACCGAATAGAGACGACAATCCTGCGAGCGCTTCTTCTTCGCCCTTCTTCTCGTCCTCTTTCTTCTTTTCGGCTTTCGCGCCCCCTGCAGGAGCAGCTGCTGGTGCTGGTGCCGCTGCGGCAACCGCAACTGGTGCGCTCTTCAATGCTTCTTCAATGTTAACTTCGCTAAGCGCTGCAACTAGAGCCTTTACCTTGGCTTCTTCTGGCTCAATACCAGCTCCCTTCACAACGCTCTTTACGTTAGCCTCGTTTATCTCCTTCTTTAGCTTGTGTAAGAGTAAAGCAGCATACACGTATTCCATGCTAATTCACACATGCTTGTAATGTGGGTAATATAAAACTTATTCGATATTTCGTTCTGTTAACTTCTATCTAGAAGATCTTTAGCTGCCTCGCGACTGCATAGACAGTTTGCTTCAACTCTGGATCGTATATCGCATTCATTCTCTGCATGAAGATCTGTTTTGCCTCGTCTTTCCTGGAATCAGTTGGAGAGAGAATTATGGAAAATAGTTCTGGAAATCCCTCACGTATCCAGTTATCTATTTCTGTATATCTTTTCGCTCCAATCTTGACCGCTTCATTCTTGTCAGTATCTATGTAGTCATGAAAGTCTCCCGATTCTACTTTGTCAATCAGGACATGAATCAAACTGTCAGGACGCGGAGACCTTAAAACTTCCTCAGAGCGTGGATTCAATCTGCCAGACTGTGCTTTTTCGATCAACCCAGTTGGTTTTATGTAAAGTCCGGCTACTTTGACCCTACCAAGCCCACCAAATTCTACCAAGCCAACCACTATACGACTGTAATTGCCTTCGTTAACCGTAGTGAAGACATAATCTCCGTCCCTGAATACATTCTTCTTGCCAAATCCGAACATGAAATGACAAGTGTGAATTTTGTATTTAAATTTTGATATACTAACGTTCTGAAAAATTAATGCGACAGGACTCAACTTGTACGCAAAAGGATTAATAGCATAAAGCCACTTGCTAGGAATGAATTGAGCGAAAAAGCGGAGCTTGTATCAAGGTTCTCATCAGAACCGGACAAATACTACAGAGTAGAGTTGTTTGATAAACTTGGTTTTGGGAGAAAAAAGTGCTCCAACTGTGGAGGTCATTTCTGGTCTCTGGATAGACGAGAGAGATGCCCTAACTGCGAACCTTACGGTTTCATAGGAAATCCTCCAACCAGCAAGAGGCTAGATTATGTAAACGCATGGAGGGAAGTTGAAAATTTCTTCACCAAGAACGGTCATGCAAGTATCAAGAGATATCCAGTTGTTTGTAGATGGCGTGAAGATCTGTTCTTTACAGTTGCCTCGATAGTTGATTTTCAGAGAGTAATTGGGGGAAAGGTAGTCTTTGAGCTGCCAGCAAATCCACTAATTGTACCGCAGATGTGTTTGCGCTTTAACGACATCGAGAATGTTGGTGTGAGTGGCAAGCACTACACGTCTTTCTGCATGATAGGTCAGCATAGTTTGTCAAATGGGCAGGGATACTGGAAGGACAGATGCATAGAAATGGACTATAAAATGCTAACCGAAGGTCTTGGCATAAAGAAAGAAGAGATTGTCTTCGTCGAAGATGTGTGGCTTGGATATGGTGCCTTTGGATACTCATTGGAATATTTTGTCAGAGGATTGGAATTGGGTAATGCGGTATTCACAGAGTTTGAAGGAACTCCTAAGGATTACAGAACTATGAAGGAAAGGGTCATAGATATGGGTGCAGGACTTGAACGTTTCTCATGGATAACCATGGGCACACCAACAAGCTACGACTGTTGCTTTGGCCCTGTAGTGAATCGTATGGCTGAGAAAGTGGGCGTTGATTATGATAATGATTTGCTTTCAAAATACTTCACCATAGTATCAAGTAGGTTGGAACAGGTTGGTAGTACCAAGGAGCTAAGGTCTATTGCAGCGAAAGAGTTGAAGATAAGCGAGGAACAGTTGGAGAAGGTCATCACTCCGTTAGAAGCAATTTACACCATTGCGGATCATACAAGAACGCTGCTTTTTGCCATATCAGATGGCGCCTTACCAAGCAACGTAGGTGGGGGGTACAATTTGCGGGTTGTGCTAAGAAGAGCATTAGCAACGCTGCACAGACTTGGATGGAATATTAAGCTTGAAGATGTTGCGGATATGCACATCGATTACCTGCGTAATATGTACCAGGAACTTGAGGAGCATAGGGAAGAAGTCAAGACAATACTTGGAATAGAAACCAACAGGTACCAAGATTCTCTTGAGCGAATGAAAGGCATTGCAGACAGCATAACAAAAAGCAAGAAACCGCCTACTGATGACGATCTCATCAAGTTATACGAATCAGACGGAATAACGCCTGACTTTCTTAAGGAGCAGGGAGTGATTGCAAGCATACCTCCGAATTTTTACAAGAAACTTGCGGATAGGCATACAGAACAGGCATTGCAACAAGCACCAAAGCCTGTTGCGGGTGTGGACGATCTGGAACCTACTAGGCTATTGTTCTATGAGGATCAGGATCAGTTTGAGTTCGATGCCAAGATCTTGCGAATAATTAATGGAAAGTATGTTGTGCTTGACAAGACGGCATTCTACGCAAGAGCTGGTGGACAAGAGCCCGATCATGGGTACATAGAAAAGGCACAGGTTAAGGACGTTATAAAGCAAGGTGATGTCGTTCTGCATGAGGTTATAGATGGAGCTTTGAAGGAAGGTAGTTCCGTGAAATGTGTTGTTGATTCTGATCGAAGAGGACTTCTAACGAGACATCATACAGCAACACATGTCATAAACGCCGCATCAAGAAATGCACTTGGTTCCTGGGTATGGCAACACTCCGCCTTCAAGGATGTTGATTCTGCTAGGCTGGATATAACACATCATTCGCATCTTACAAGAGATGATGTGGCAAGGATAGAACAGTTTGCAAACAAGATAGTTCTGGCAAACATTCCTATTACAACGAAGGTATTTGACAGGAATCAGGCTGAACAGTTGTACGGTTTCAGGATCTATCAGGGTGGTTATGTTCCAAGTCGCCAGATAAGGATTGTAAATGTAGAAGGTTGGGACATAGAGGCATGCGGGGGTACACATTGTGATACAACTGGTGAGATTGGAATGATAAAGATAACAAAAGCTGAAAGAGTGCAGGATGGTGTCGTAAGGCTGGAATTTGTTGCAGGGCAAGCAGCACTAAAGTATGCGCAAAAGCAGGAGGAACAGCTTCTAACGATGTCCACAGCTGTGGGCTCCAGCAAGGATAAAGTGGTAGAATCCTTCCAGAAAACACTCGAAGATGCGGAGACTGCAAAAAGAAAACTAAGATTAACGATTAAGAAATTAGCTCCAGATATTGCCAAGAGTATCATACAAGGTGCAAAGCAGTTGGGTAAGACCAAGCTTTACAGCACTTTTGACGAAGAACTTGATGAAGATTATCATATTGCAATTGGTGAGCATGTTATAGTGCAGGACCCTTCACTTGTTTATTGTGCACTTGTAAAGAAGGGTCAAGGAGTTAGAGTGATCGTGTTTGCAGGGAAGCAGGCTATAGCTAATGGAATCAAGGCTGGAGTTATTGCAAAGCAAGTTGCTAGTACGTTAGGAGGTTCAGGAGGAGGGGACGACAGGTTCGGACAGGGAGGAGGCAAGTCTGTCGAGAGGCTCAAAGAGGCACTGCTTCTCATAGAAGAACTCTCACGCAAGTGATGCCAATGCATCTTGACTGGGTTGCAATACAGGACAAGTGGAGGAGGAAGTGGGAGGAGCAGAAGATATTCGAAACTGATCCAGATCCTAACAAGAAGAAATATTTCGTAACAGTCGCATACCCGTATCCTAACTCTCCGCAACACATTGGTCATGGTAGAACATACACGTTGGCTGATGTGCATGCTAGATACATGCGTATGCAGGGATACAATGTTCTCTTCCCTATGGGCTTTCACTACACTGGTACACCAATACTTGCAATGTCAAAACGTGTTGCTGCAAAGGATCAGGAACTGATAGATGCTTTCACAAACATCTATAACGTACCTAAGGAACAGATTGCAAATTTCAACGAACCAATAAACATTGCGAGGTATTTTCACAACGAAATCAAGCAAGGAATGCAGGAGATGGGTTACTCAATTGACTGGAGGAGGGAGTTCACAACAGTAGATGATGTTTATACCAAATTCATATCATGGCAATTCAGAACGCTGAAGGAAAAAGGTCTTGTTGCGCAAGGTTCGCATCCAGTTGGCTGGTGTCCCAATGATGGCAACCCTGTAAGTCAGCATGATACACTAGGCGATGTGGAGCCTGAATTTACTGAATATACTCTTGTCAAGTTTGAACTAGATGGATACAAGGTTCCCACTGCAACACTTAGACCAGAAACTGTATTTGGGATAACTAACCTCTGGATCAACCCTGATGCAGAATATGTTAAGGTGCAAGTTGATGGCGAGAACTGGATAATCAGCAACAAATGCGCTGAAAAGTTGAAGTTCTTGAACAGAAATGTTACTACAAAGGACAAGATAAAGGGCAAGGAACTTGTGGGAAAGAAGTTTGCAGTTCCACTTGCTAACAGAAGCGTCGTGATGCTTCCAGCAAGTTTTGTTGAACCCGATAATGGTACAGGAATTGTAATGTCTGTCCCTGCACATGCACCATACGATTATCAAGCACTGGAAGACCTGAAACAGAACAGGTCCGTGCTTTCAAACTTTGGCATAGATGAAAGTCAACTGGAATCGGTAAAGCCTATTGTAATGATAGAATCTGAAGGTTACAAGGATGTTCCATCTCTCGTTGTGATCAATAAACATAACATAAAAACGCAAGACGATCCAAAACTTGAGGAAGCTACTACAGATCTCTACTCTCACGAATTCTACAAAGGCAAGATGCTGAGTAACACTATGCAATATGCGGGAATGGATGTGGCGAGAGCGAGAGATGAGGTCAAGAAAAACATGCTAAAAGAAGGACTTGCGGACACCATGCTTGAACTGATAAAACCAGTCAGATGCAGATGCGGTGCAGAATGTGTTGTCAAGTTGCTGAGCGATCAGTGGTTCTTGAATTACTCTGATCCCGAATGGAAGTCTTTGGCACATAACTGCATAAAATCCATGCAGCTGATGCCAGATGAAATAAGAACAGAATTCGATTATACTGTCGATTGGCTGAAGGAGCGGGCTTGTGCAAGAAAGTCTGGTCTAGGAACTAGACTACCATGGGATACTGAATGGATAATTGAAAGCCTATCAGACTCGGTAATTTACATGGCGTATTACATAATTGCCAAGTATGTTAATGACAAATCACTGCATAGTAATCTGAACGATGCATTCTTTGACTATGTGCTACTTGGAAATGGTAGCGCTGCTGAAGTAGCCAAAACATGCAATCTCTCCATCGACAATGTAGAGAAGATGAGGAAAGAATTTGCATATTTCTATCCTGTTGATAGCAGACATTCTGGAAGGGATCTTGTTCCAAATCATCTTACATTTTTCATCTTCAACCACATTGCAATATTCCCAGAATCGCTGTGGCCCAGACAGATTGTTGTGAACGGCAGTGTATTGATGGAGGGTAGGAAGATGTCAAAATCATTTGGTAATATAGTTCCGTTAAGAAGTGCAATAAAAGAACATAGTGCTGATGCGATAAGAGTGTCAATGCTTGTAGCTGCAGAGTTGTTGCAGGACGCAGATTTTACACTTGATGCTGTGAAGGGAATAAGAGAAAGGTTGGAAAGACTTTACAATTTATGCAAGCAATTTACAAAGAAAGATTCAGTACAACTGCAGCAGGAAGATAAGTGGATCCTTAGTAGATTGCAGCACGTAGTTGAGAACACAACCAGTGCGATGGATCGATTGAGAGTAAGAGAATCTTTGCACAATGTGATCTATACGATGGATCAGGATATGCAGTGGTACTTCAAGCGTACCAAGGCAAAAGTAAGGAGTAATGATTCCATATCAGGTGTGGTAAGACGGGTATTGGACGCTAGGGTTAGGATGCTTGCTCCGTTTGCACCATTCATAAGCGAGGAAATGTGGGAAGCTCTTGATAATGATAAATCCATTACGTTTGCAGACTGGCCAGTTGTGTTTGAGCTCAATTTTGATTATTATGCAGACGAATCTGAAACCTTGATAATTAATCTGCTTGCAGATGCACAGAATATAATCAAGGTTACCAAGATCAAGCCGAAGAAGACGTTCATTTATACTGCGGCGAGCTGGAAGTGGATTGTGTATCAGAAAATTTTGGATATGATAACGCAGGGCAAAACAAACTTTGGTGAAATCATGAAAACTTTGGTTAATGATCCAAGTACAAGCAAGGTAAAAGAATCGCCTGATATTGTGAAAAAGATGATCGATGATATCCTATCCGATCCACTGGATTCTAGGCAGCGAAAAGTAAGACTGACTTTGGATGAAGTTAAGGTATTTGAAGATGCGAAGGGTTTGGTGGTTAAAGAGCTTGATAGTAATATTGTAGTTTGTAATGAGGATGATAAAAACAAGATAGACCCGAAGAACAAGGCCAAGGTAGCAAGACCTTACAAACCGGCATTATACATGGAATAATGAACGAGAGTTTATTAATCCAACTTGTATCAAAAATTTTGTGCGAATTGCTGTAGTGGGTATAGGCGTGGCAGGCGCATACCTTGTCAATAGATTAAGCAAGGAACACGATGTAGTTGGTTTTGAACGAATGCCTGAGGAGAGCCACGATTCCATATGCGCCTGGGGAACGGTGAAAAATGTCATGTTAGATTTGGTCAGAAAATGCGATCTGAACTTTGACAATTATGTGCTACATGACGGACTTGACATGCGTGTTGATGCAGGACGAAACACGTTTGATATAAAACTAAAAGGATTATGCACCTACGACAAAATTCAGCTCATAAAGGATATGGTTGAGGGTGCAAAGATCGACTATGGTAGCGCTCCAAGCAGGGAAGTCCTAGAAAAGGATTTTGATCTAATAGTCGATGCCACAGGGTTTCATAGAACGCTTCTTCCAAAGCCCAAGTACGAACTGTGGGTTCCAACAATTCAGTATAAGGTGAAATATGATGAAAGGCCATACAATGATTTCCTGATCAAACCGTTCCCAAGTATGAGTGGCTACTTCTGGTTCTTCCCATTAGAAAACGGATATGCGCATGTAGGAGCTGGAGACACAAACAGAAAACATATTGAGATTGTAGACGCTTTCCTCAAGAAACATGGAGGCAAAGTCCTGAAAAAAGTAGGAAGACCGATAAGGTTGACGCCTCCTGCGTTGTGCGAACCATTCATTGATGGAAAAGTTGTTGGTGTTGGGGAATCGATTGGCACAGTTTATGCATTACTCGGTGAAGGTATAATTCCGAGTACGATATGTGCAGATCTATTCGTTGATAACATGAATGATCTACAACGCTATAGAAAGCTTGTTTTGGAAAAATTCAAGATCTATCATACTGTATTTAATTTTGTAAAGCACAAGATCAATGATGAGTTTAGCATGATGAAGCATTTGCCTGATCTGATCAAGATCTATTCATACATGAAGAAGCAAGAGTACAGGTTTGGTATGGAGATCAGGATGGCTGACATGATGAAGATAACTAAGGTCTAGAACGCAGATCGACTATGCTTATGAATCCATAACCTTCCCTTGTGGTCCTGTTCACGCCCATATTGTAATCAATGATCCGTTTAGAATAATCTTTCAGCACCTCTTCCATGTCTTCGAGCGATTTGGAAACATAAAATCCCGGACAATTGCCATCGAATTGAAACGTTGCATGCACTTGTGGCTTTCCATTGTGAATCGTTGTCCATGAAGTGAACGGATACATCTGACAGCATCCTGGTCTCTGCGGATGCAACTTGCAGTAGCCCACATTATCTAAGAACCTACAGCTTAATGCTTTGCCGTCCTGCTCATCGGTTTCATCTTCTCTCCTCTTCAGGGAAATCATTGACATTGTTGTGCTGACGGCACCAAAAGGCTCTGACTCCGTCCACGTTGAGATCTTGGTCTCCTTATCTACGAAATCAGATTTTGTATAGGCAAGTTTTTCTGATATAGATTCAATATCGTTTATAGTTAAGGGCAACCTGCCCTGCTTTTCGCAGCAGTTATGGCAGTCAGGCCATAAACACTTCCACAGAACATATGAATTGTCATCAGTAAGCGTCGGTATGTGGAATATTACATCGTTTACATCTACTGCGGTATCCTTGACATCATTTCTCTTGCCTAGAGTTATTTCATAAATAACTGGATCTATCTGCCACTTCTTTGACAACTCGTCAAGTGAGGATTTTAAATAATTTTCATCCATAATTATATATTATATGATAACGTCTTTAAGGATACCTATGTTACGGGTCAAGGGGAAGTATGCCTCCTCTACAGAAAACCGGAGGCTTGTTTGGGATAATATCGTATGGCCGTTGGTTTTGGAAAATGATAGGCCGTACTTCTCTATTCAAGAATATCATGCAAAACGCGATGATTACTGTGAACGCATGGATATTAATCAGTCGAAAATTGCGGGAGGTTTTGTATCATTGATCGTCAAGGGATTACTGATAAAGGACAAGGACAAAGAGGTTTATTCTGTGCATTACAGGATCATAGCTTACATGAGAAAGAAGATCAAACTAGAATATGGACAGGCAGTTAGAGCGATAATCACAAAATAATTCCCACTCTCTTGGTTAACTATACGAGAGTAAAAGAACAAATAGTCAATGTTATTTCAAACTACCAGCCCGGAAGCCCGGTCGAGACAAATGTCGCCGAATCTAGTGGTCAAGGAAGGGCTAGAAACTCCTTGAATACCAGGCTCTGGATCTGCGAGAAGATACCTGGTGACAGCAGTTCGAATCTGCTCCGGGCTACCAAATTTTTAGATGGAAATTTTCTTTCCTAGATGCTTAACTTTGTCTCTGATCTCCTGCAACCATAGATATGGAACGCTGTATTCATTGTAAAGCTCAAGAATTTCATTGTAATACCGCAATGCTTCGCTATGGTTTTTCTTCTTTTCTGCCTTCTGTCCCTCGTTCAACAATACATATAGTTTAGCAAAATTGGGAGTTACAAACCCCAGCAAGATCTGAACGGCTTGTTTCATCTCCTTATTCGATGGCGACTTTATTAATTTGTCAATTATGAAATCAAATTTACTGGCATCTCCTGCCTTGCTTTGATTGACTGCATCTTTCAGCAAGGTCATTAGGTAAAGTATGTCTTCTGCTTCCCCTTCAGGGCAGACAGAGTTCTTGCAAAAATCTGGCTTATTCTCGGCATTTGCAATTTTTGAAACCAAGTCAATCATAAACATCGAATCGTCTGACAATAAGTCATAGGAAATCTTCTCGGCGGTATCTCCCTTGCCATGATAATCCTGATGAGTCCCATTGCTTATGAACAAACTAGGAATCTTCTTCTCTACAAAGGGTATGTAATTGCCCATTACTCCGGTGAGTAGATCTGTGTTAAACATTATCTTGCGACTATTGGTTACACAATCCCCAATAACGCTCTGAAGGAAGAGAGACCGTTCTAGCCCGAGAACGAACAGCAGGTTGTTGGAGAGAAAGTTTCGACCGAGGGTATCCAAAGTGAGCAATGCACACGTCTTCTTCAGGTCAAATACCGGGTTCTTTACATAGTATGTCGCTCCCTGCATGAGCTGCTTTTTGCCATCAACGTTGAGAACCTGTTCTTCTCCATCAAAACAAGCAAACAAAATACTCCGCCTTGTTTTCTCATTGCTTTCCGCGAAAACTCTGGCAAGTTCTAGCAAGATAGCCACACCAGCGGCATTGTCGCTTGCCCCTAGAAAACCGTCACCCATGTGATCCTGATGTGCGTCTATGGTTACACATTCGTTGGCAAGCTCGGGATCGCTTCCACGCAGGATACCTAGAACGTTCTGCCCTCCCCATGGCAGCGTCTGGAGGTAATCATGATACTTGTCAGGAGGAGCTATATTGTATTCTTCAAAATGTTTTTTCACATACAGAGCAGCTAATTTGCATTCTTCGCTCCCAAACTCCCGTCCCTTCAGTTCTGGCGAAGCCAAACAATCTATATGCTTTCTTAGATTATCTATCGATATCTTCATTTACAAATAAAAAAGGTTGGATTGTTTGTATTTAATCTATCAGGAATATCACGGAGACGCTTGTGCTCACTTGCTGCTCTGATTTGAATATCGGTGTTGCAGACTCCACACCTGCTTTTGCCATCATGTCAAACGGCATTATTGGAGGTGGAATTCCGA
Source organism: Candidatus Nitrosomirales archaeon (assembly GCA_049199595.1). GTDB lineage: Archaea > Thermoproteota > Nitrososphaeria > Nitrososphaerales > UBA213 > JBMCYV01. The sequence continues at coordinate 17,007 of JBMCYV010000020.1, read as the reverse complement.
ACTCTGACAGTGCAACGCTCTTGACTCCAATTATGTGCTTGCCCAATGGTGCCAACGCCTTTTCTGCCTTCATCTTAGCGTCCTGAACTGCATCAGCTATCAACTCATCTCTAACCTGTTTGTCCAACTCGCTAGAAAGAGTGAAGTATATGCTCTCAACACGGTTCGCACCAGCGTCAACAGCTGCATCAATGATCTGACTTGCTTTTGCTATCTGGTCTGTCTTTACGGACACTATGTTTGATGCTGTGTATCCCGTGATCACTCTTCCGCTGCTGTCATAGTTTGGCCATATGTTGAACCTTGACGTGCTTATTTCGTCATCGCTTATTCCTAGATCCTTGACTGCTTCTACCATATTGTTCATCGTAGCTGAATTTTTCTGTGATGCTTCGACGGCTGATAGAGCCTGTGTCTCTACTCCAAAGTTTATAACAACTTCGTCCGGTGCGACGTCTTTAGACGCTGTGCCTGTTACCGAAATTATATTCTGCCTGATCCCAACTGCTGACTGTGCAAATGCCTGATCCTCTGAATCAAGAATAGGTGTCACTGCATTTTGCGTCAGGAAGTTTGTTGCTCCTATTAGAGAAAGCCCCGCAAATATTGCTATTGCTATTGCATAAATCGGTTTATTTCCTGCCATAAAACATGCAATAGAACCTGGTAATGTAAATCTTGCTAGCGTGACGCCATCGCTATACGTTCTTGCTCGTTCTTCTTCTTTATTGCAAAACTGTTCATCTCGTTCTGTGCTGCAAGCATAACTTCATCGGCAAGAGCTTCTTCTACAGTTTTTGGACTAGAGAATGCAGAGTCTTTCACACCTTCGCTTATGAACCTCAACGCAAGATCAATCCTTCTCAATGGTGAAACGTCAACTGAAACATGGTAAACCACTCCTCCGTAAACTATCCTTGTTGTATCTTCGTTTGGAGCTGCATTCTCTATAGCTTTGACAAGAACAGAAAGTGGGTTTTGTCCGGTTTTTAGGTGTATGATATCTAAAGCCGTTTTGATAATGTTGATCGACCTCTCTTTCTTTCCTCCCATTCTTCCGGTGTTCTTTGCATACTTTCTTCCAAAATGCATAAGCTTGTTTGCCAAGCGCTCAACAACATTAACTTCGGCCTTTCCTAACCTCTTGTGTTCATGTCTTCCAAAAGTCGCTGGCATTATAGTAGGTTTCAACGAAAGCACTTTCTGTAGTCCTGGATCTACAACCTTTACCTGTGAAAAATCCCATTTTCTAAACAATGATAGATTTGCCGACTCGCCCATGATCATCGCCTAGGTTTCTCTTTCCTGCCCAAGACAAGTTCGTTCAGGGAAACATCGTTCACTTTAAAGACCTGCCATCTAACGCCGGGAATATCACCCATAGCACCACCCATAGAGCCGCCTATGCCCTCAAGCATGACTTCATCGTGCTCGTCAACAAAGTTGAGCGCGCCGTCCTTAGGTAGGAACGCCGTAACTGTCTTGCCGTTCTTGATAAGTTGCACCCTAACACATTTTCTAACTGCTGAGTTTGGCTGTTTCGATTCTACACCGACCTTTTCCAGAACGATACCTCTTGCTTGAGGCGAACCTTCCAATGGGTTGGCCTTCTTGTCAAGCATGAGCATCTTTCTGTTGTAATATTTATTGGACCATCGAAGCCTGCTTCGCTTTTGCTTCAAAACACGTCCTGCAAAGAGTCCTAGAGGAGACTTGCCAGCCATAAGGTCACCTTGGAACCTGCTCTGGATTAACGATCAATACGTTAGAAATCTGAAAGTATCGCTTTGCAAGAAATCTGGCTTTCTCTGCATTCCTTCCTTCCCTACCAACAACTACCCCCTTCTTCTTTGGGTCCACAACGGCAACGGCAACTTTGCTACCATCGCCTTTGTCATTAATCTTAACATCCAAAACCAAACTTACACCTAACATGTTCTTGATAAATTCAGCGGCATCGTCAGAATATTCAACAAGTTCTATCTTTCTTCCAACAACGCCCTGCAGGGTCTTTATGGTCGCCCCACTCTTTCCAATCGCAAGGCCCATCTCGCCCTTGGTAACTACAAATATTACCCTGTCAAGTTTTTCATCGATTATACAATCCCTCGAAGTTGCGCCAGTTACACTATGGAAGAGTGACATTAGCTGCAGCTCGTCAGATGTTAGCTTTATTTCAGTCATTTTGCTTCTCCGTACGCAACACACGCACTCCGGTAAAGCCTCATTTAAATCTTAATATTGTTCATATGTCATAATCTAGTAAATTTTCTAAACATAAGAAATATCATTATTACTGGCAGTGCTACCATCCCTATTATTAGCGGAAGTATTGTTATCAGATCTGGAGAACTCCAGTCAAATGCGAAAGGAAATGGAAATATGTATATGGACCCTCCAGGCTGCTGCGGCATCTGCTGAGATGCAAACGATGATGTTATTACAACCATACCTGTTATCATCACTGCAATGCCAGCTATAAACAATGGCATGTTTACCATCTTCTTTAAAGGTCCATAACCAATCTTTATTCCATCGATATCATCCTCACTTTTGAGCTTGCAGTTTCTGCACAACAGACCATTCTCATCTATGCATGATGAGCATACGCTGTTGCCGCATCTGTAACATGAATGATCTGCCATCCTTGCATTGCAAACATTGCATCTTTCGTTCATAACAGAAGCACCAACATAATCATTAGCACGAACAATAATGGTATCAGGAACACCAACTTGCTCTTGCCTCCCCACACTATTGGAATAGGACCCAGCAACATAATGCCAGTGGAACCATTATGCTTAGGTCTTATGGAAAACATTATCATGAATAACCCTAACATTATCAACGCAGAGCCTAGGAACAGCAGATATTGCTGCTCGACCATCAAAGTACTTTATGCTTCTTCCTTATTAATTTCTTCCAACACAGCTGCTATGTCTGAATCGCTTGCCTTATCGATAGAAATGATGGAAATTCTGTAAGGCTTGTTGCACAGTCTTCCCAATCCGATTGAAGTGTCATTGAAGTTATAGAGTGGTACATGTGCTGACGATGCAGTTGCTTCGATCTCTTTTCTAGTATCAGAAGGAAGCGAGTTTGAGCAAACTATTAGTTTCGCCTTTTTAGCAAATTGAAGAACTTCCTTCTGCCCCATCTTGCACTTTTTGCTTGACATAGCATCCTTGATAACTTTTGCAAGCATCTTACTCATTTTCGTCTACCTTCATGTAAAGATCTACCATGCCAGTGCCTACTGGAATCGTTGAACCAACAATAACATTTTCCGTAACTCCCCTGAGAGCCTCGACCTCGCCCTTCAGCGCTGCCTGTGCAATAGTTGGTACTGTAATTTCAAACGCTGCCCTTGCAAGAACACTGGTCTTTGTGCCAGCAATACCATGTCTTCCTATCTGTTGCAGATAGCCCTTTGATGTCATCAGATCAGCAACCAACATTATATGACGCATGTCAACTTCAAGACCCTGCTCTTCCAGCGTGTTAGTGATCTCTTTTATTAGTGCAGTTCTTGCACCTTCCATGCCTAGTGTAAGGGCGATCTCGTAAACATTGTTAGTTATCGTTCTTGATGGATCGATGCCTTCGATGTTCAGCACTTTTTGCAGGTTTGAGCCGGCTGTCTGTATCATCCATTCCTCGCCCTGCTTTACAACAGTTATTCTCTCAATATCTGGAACGCCCTTTATTCTAGTGTTAAGTATCTTGCCTCTCAAAGTCATCAATGTTTGTGCATCGGTTTCAGTAGGGCTCTTCACCGTCAAGACTGTTCCCTTTGCGCTTACCTCGAGTTTCTTCTTTGATGTCTTGAGCATGTCTTCGACCAGTTTCATATCACATCCGCGTTCTTCGATCTTCTCCTTGCTTAGCACGAACTTCAATGTTGTAGTATAATCGGTCTCCATCCTTTCAACAAGATCTTCTATGCTTGTGAACAGTATATCCTTGGCAATCTCCAGCGCCTTCTCCCTTGATTCACTGAAAGCTTTACTAAGATAGATATCCATCGTTGGCGTGACAGGTTTCTTTCTAGCATCAACAAGCTCGATCAGCCTAGGGAGACCGAGGGTAACGTTGCGCTCCTTCACACCTGCAAAGTGAAATGTTCTAAGCGTCATCTGCGTTCCTGGTTCGCCTATAGATTGAGCTGTAACAACACCACAAGCTTCCCCAGGCTCAACACTAGCCTTGTCAATAAGTTCAAGCGTACGCTTGCAGATTTTCTCTACACTCCTCTTGCTGAGCTTGTTCTTCTTCAGCTCGTCCTCTAGGCTCTCAATTATTTTTGGATTCAACATTTTTGAGTGACTGCTAACAATTTCTTTGATCTCAGCATCAGTTGCCTTCTTGCCTTCATCTATAACCGATTCTGATGAAACAAGCCTTTCTATGTTAACTACGCTACCGTGATCACTCTTGGCAGGATCTATACCATCGTCACCGTACAGGAACTGTATAATGCCGCCATGTGGATCTCTGACTGTCTGATCGTATTCAATTTTAAGATGCTCAAGCGCGTTAATCAACCTTCGCTGCATGTAACCGCTCTGCTGTGTTCTAACCGCCGTGTCAACAAGACCTTCCCTGCCTCCCATCGCGTGGAAGAAAAATTCCAGCGAGTTCAAACCGTCCCTGTAGTTTGACTTTACGAAACCCCTTGCATCAGGATTGGTTTCGTGCGGCATATAGTGCGAGAGCGCTCTGTTGTGATAACCCTTTTCTATTCTCTTCCCCCTAATGGATTGCTGCCCTAGTGCTGCTGTCATCTGTCCAATGTTCAACGTAGAACCTCTTGCTCCCGTGGATGCCATTATCACTCCAGAATTGTCATCTGGAAATGCTCTGTCGGCCGCCTTCCCTGCTCTATCCCTTGCTCTGGCAAGTTCAGTCACTATCTGAAGTTCAAGAGCATCCTCGGCAGACAGACCTCTTGTCAGCGCGAGCTTTCCTTCCTTGTACTGCTTGATGAGAGCGTATACCTTGTCATATGCGGTTTGAATGAGGTCGCTTATCTCCTTCCTCGCAGTGTCTGGTAGAACAAGATCGTCGTATCCGTAGGTAAAACCACGGTGCGTGATGAAGGTCTTCAGCATAACAAGTGTTGAGTTGAGAAAGTTCCTTGCAGCGCCAGTTCCATAATCCTTTGCCACTCTATGCAGAACGCTGTCAGGTTCTTCTGCACCTATCGATGCCTTGTCAATGACCCCGCTTATGAGTTCTCCATTCTTTATCACAACATCTTTAGTCTGCCCTGTCTTCGAGCTCTTCAACCACTTTGATGTAATGATATAGTTGAAGTCCTTGGGGAAGAAGAGCGAAAAGAGCTGCTTGCCAGAATAATACTTTACGCCTTCCTTGCTCTTCTCTGGTTTTGGCATCTCGCCCTTGTAACCGCCGATCAATGCCAAGTTGGCAAACTCTTCTTTCGTAAGGAAAGTATCATCCTTGGTTAGCAAATATGCCGCCGTGATGAAATCCCTTATAGCACCAATTATCGGGCCACCATACCTTGGTGATATCAACTGATCATGAACCTGCATTAGAAGCGTAGCTTCTGCCCTTGCTTCATTACTCTGCGGAACGTGTAGGTTCATTTCGTCACCGTCAAAGTCAGCGTTGTATGGTGGGCACACCGCAGGGTGCAACCTGAAGGTTCTGTATGGCAGAACTTTGACTAGGTGCGCCATTATAGACATTCTATGGAGAGATGGTTGCCTGTTGAACATCACGATATCACCGTCAGAAAGATGCCTTTCAACTATGTATCCAGAAGCTAGAGAATCGGCAACGGGTTGCCTTTCTGTTACATAGTCAAGCCTAATCTTCACTCCATCTGGTCTGATTATGTAATTAGCACCGGGATAGTTGTTTGGTCCATTCACTATCAATTTCTTCAGTCTTTCAAGATTCCATTCAGAAACAGTTTCTGGTATTGTAAGTCTCTTAGCAACATCTTCAGGAACGCCAACTTCTGATATGTCAAGATTAGGATCTGGTGATATGACAGTTCTGCTGGCAAAATCAACACGCTTTCCAGAGAGGCTTCCCCTGAACCTTCCCTCCTTTCCCTTCAACCTCTGTGTCAACGTCTTGAGGGGCCTTCCAGATCTGTGATGAGCTTGCGGTATTCCTGAGACTTCATTATCGAAGTAAGTTGTAACATGGTACTGCAAGAGATCAACAAGGTCCTGCACGATCAACGGAGGCGTGCCAGCTTCCTTGCTCTCTTTCAGCCTTTGATTCACTCTTATGATGTCAACGAGCTTGTGTGTCAGATCATCCTCGGATCTTATACCAGTTTCCAGTATGATCGATGGTCTGACTGTAACTGGTGGTACCGGCAGAACCTGCAGAACGAACCATTCTGGTCTGGCGGTTTTTGGATCGTAATCCAGTAAAACTAGATCATCGTCTTGAATGTGAACAAGTCGCTCCCTTATCGTTATAGGTAACAATCTATTCTCTCCAACGTCTGTCTTTTCTACGAACATAGTTGGTTTTGTAAATATAATGTCATACTGTTCCTTACCGCAGTGCGGGCATGTTTTGATCTTCTTCCCCTTGTCTATTATCTCTCCTCGGATGTTTTCGACAGCAATTATTGCGTATGCATGTTCACCCGTAAGTTTTGTTCTGTAAACTGCAAGTTCCTCTTGCGGTAGCTTTATTCTGTTGCATGACCTGCATGTTACAAGAAGTAGTTTGTGTATGTTGTCTACAAATGCAATATGCAGAACTGGCTCCGCAAGCTCGATATGACCAAAGTGTCCAGGACACTTTGCAGAGGTATTGCCGCAAGTTGCACATTTCTGCCCAGGTTCCAGAGTACCCAGGCGGCCGTCCATCAGACCTCCCTGCACTGACATTCCATCTTCATCGTATGTTTCTGGCGCAGTGATCTCAGCAACGGAATACTTCCTTACCTCGCTTGGTGACCATACGGAGAACTTTATTCCACCGATTATCTTTACAGATTCTTCAACCATGCTCTACACCTTGTCCTTCACCAGCAACCTTGGAGCAACGTTAAGACTCATCATCTCCTGCAGTAAAAGCTTGAAAGCATACGCGATTATTATGGAAGAAACCTTTGCCTTCTCTCCACAGACTTTGCAGACATACCTTCTCTGCTTTATATCGTAGAACGCAAGCAATCCACACCTCTCGCAGATGTATACCTCTGCCTTGTCTGACTCCTCCAGCAATCTGTCCTTGAGCATCATAGATGCACCGTATGCGATAAGACAATCACGTTCCATCTCTCCAAACCTGAGGCCACCTCCTCTGGCCCTTCCCTCTGTAGGCTGCTTTGTAAGCATCTGCACCTGTCCCCTGGCGCGAGAGTGTATCTTGTCCGCAACCATATGATGCAATTTTTGGTAATATACAACGCCTATGAACACATCAGCTGGAAACTTTCTTCCAGTCCTTCCATCGTACATCGTTTCCTTCCCGCTGTACTTGAAACCGTACTTTTCCATCACCCCCTTTACATCATCCAACTTCTCACCAACAAATGCGGAACCGTCGACCAGCTGTCCTCTTAATGCTCCTGCCTTCCCGGTCACAGACTCCATGAACTGACCGACAGTCATTCTTGATGGAAATGCATGTGGATTGATCATTACATCTGGCACCACGCCGTCTTCAGTATACGGCATGTCTTCATGGCTAACGAGCATTCCAATAACTCCCTTCTGTCCGTGCCTAGATGCAAACTTGTCACCGATTTCTGGAATACGCATGTCCCTGACTCTTATTTTATACATCTTGCCGCCCTCTTGGGCCTGCGTCATTACAACAGTATCAATGACACCGATTTCGGAAGGCCTTACACCAACGCTTGTATCCCTTCTATACGGTCCCTTTACCTCGAACTCCTTGTACTCCTCCATGAACCTTGGCGGGCTTGTTCTCCCTATCAGTATGTCGCCTCCGGTTACAACTGACTCGTGCATTATTGCACCGTCGCCTTCCAATAACCTGTACGCTTTCTCTCCTCTATAGCCCCTAATGTTGGCCTCACTTGCAGGGATCTCAAAATTGTCCCGCATCCCTCCTGGATACTGCTTTGCCTCGGCTTCATACACCCTGTAGAAGAAGGTTCTTCCCAAACCTCTGTCAACAGATGACTTGTTGATCACTATGGCGTCTTCGATGTTGTAGCCTTCGAAAGGTAAGACAGCGACTATGCAGTTCTGTCCCGTTGGTCTTTCTTCCAGACCTAGCAACGATATCGCCCTTGTGTTTACTACAGGCAGTTGAGGATAAAGCATGAAGTGTTGTCTTACATACGTGCTGAAGTTCATCATGGGCGTAGAGAAACCTAGGGATTGCTTTGCCATGGCAGATTCGTATGTGTTTCTTGGTGACTGGTTATGTTCAGGGTAAGGAATTATGGATGCTGCGACGCCAAGTATTGCAGACGGAAATATCTCCACATGCGTATGCTTCTTCGTTATACTCGCACTGTCAGGTGCGATGTAGCAGTTCTCCTCTTCATTCGCGTCAATAAGATCTAGTACGCCCATAGATAGTAGGTCGTGCCATGATAGGAACTTTTTAGAGATCTTCTCCAGTATCTCTTCGTTAACCAATGGTTTGCCGTCCTTGATGATGATTCCTGGCCTCAAAACCCTGCCTGCATTGCAGTTGATGTATGCCCTGCTTGTTGCAGTTGCAACCTTTGGAGTGTAGGCAAAAACTCCAACGTGTGGATGCAGTTTTCCTGTTCGCCTTAGCGATCTTAATGTTTGTGCAAGTTCCTCGCCATCCTCTGCATATCCTATCAACCTTCCGTCAACAAAAATTCTGCTGCCGTTTTCCTTCAAGTTGTCTTTTGCGTCGTTGACGTGCATCACGCCCAACTCGTAGAGTTTCTCAACAACCTCCGCAGCTGGAACGCTGACAGATATAACAGCAGATAATGCAAGATTCTTTACCAGACCGCAGTTGGATCCTTCTGGTGTCTCGCTCGGACATATCCTGCCAAAGTGTGTAGCATGCAAGTCTCTTGCTTCAAAGTTCGGCTGGCTCCTGCTCAGGGGTGATTGAACTCTTCTCAGGTGACTTATCGTTGAAAGATAATTAGTTCTGTCAAGTAACTGTGTAACACCAACCCTGCCCCTTCCCCAGTTTCCAGTTGCAATTGCGTTGTTAAGTTTGTCAGTTATTATACCAGGTCTTACAGCTGCTGTAACTGCGTTTATCCCGCGCTTCTGTCCGGAGCGTTCCAGCTGATACTTCATGTCTCTTACCAAGTTTCTAAAAGCAGTCCTGAAGAGGTCCGCAAGCATCTGGCCAGCAAACTTGATCACCTTGTTTCCGTAATGATCTTTATCATCAGGATCTACCCAGCCCAGTCTTAGTTCAATCAACTTGCAGGCAGCTTCACCCAAGAACAAAGCCTTCTCTTGCCTGTTCTCCTGACTCTTGCCCAAATGCGGTAACAAGCCCCAGTCAAGCAAAGTCTCTGCTCTCTTGATCTGGAACTCTTCCAGCATTCCAGGAGCGATTCTCTTGCTTATGTAGACGATAGCTTCCTTACTAGTTGCAACTTCTCCGGCCTTTTCAAACGATGGTTCCAATTCGTCCTGAATAATTGGCTTTAGTGATACAGCATCAGCGATCTCCTTGTCAGACTCTAGTCCCAATGCACGCATCAGGGTTACAAGCGGGATATCAACTGGCGAACCGGGGATTTTTGCAGCTATCGATCCTTCCTGTCTCATGATGAGCTCAAGTTTTGCTCTATAGCCTACAATGGACGAATACACCTTAGCCTTGTAAACCAAGGCGCCGCTAGTTTCTTCAGCGTCAACGATAATCTTGTTATATGAGAGATCTTCTAGTCCAACAATAACACGTTCTGAACCGTTGATCGTGAAGTAACCTCCAGGGTCTCTGGGATCTTCGCCAAATTCTACAAGTCTGTTTTCAGGAAGGTTGTGCAAGATGCAGGCGTTAGACTTTACCATCACAGGCATATCGCCTATGTGTATGAATTTTGATTCTAGGATCTTGCCATCTTCAACAACACTACATTCTAACATTATCGGAGCTCCATATGTAAGATTTCGCAGTCTGGCTTCCATTGGTATGACATGTGTTATGGAACCATCGAGTTCCATTATCCTAGGCTGCTGCAGTTTCAGCTTGCCTAACTTTATCTTGTATGGGTACTCTGACGTCTCTATCTCCACTTCGTTGACTTCGTCAATTATGCTCTGGAATCCTCGCTCGATGAACTCGTTGTAAGAGTTGAGATGCTGCCTTGCAACCCCTTCTCTTCGCAGAGTATCGTGGATTATTGGCCACATATCGAGGCCTATCTTTGCCACGCTCTATCCCTCCACTACATATCGGTAATAGATACTCTCTCCGGCCGTTGGACTCTTTCTGGTGATCTTTATGATATCACCAGGTTTAGCGCTTAGCTCTCTCAAAGCTGGATCACTCAAGAATATGAAAGGTAACTGACCATGTTTCGCGTTATACTTTATCAGAACTTCATCGGCCTCTTTCTTTGGCAATATCTCATGTTTAGGCACATATACATGTTTCAAAACGTCGAAACTTGGCTTTGATTTATCTGATAGTTGATTTGATTTATCTGACATGATCAATACCCCCTAGTAATAGCATCTGCTGACAAACAATTCATTAATTGAAACCCAAACTTATAGTGTACTTTCGAGTTATTATATAAATCTTATGGAATAGATCTCTTACTTCAAGGTTAACAGTTGCAAATCAAGCTTTCAGCAATTACTCTGCATATATAATAAAAGGATATATAGTAAGAGGAGCATAGGTCGATGGAGCATGAATAGTATGCGTTACGCAAGATACTCAATGGCTGCCTTGCTGGTTGCGTCTATGATGTTTGTAGTTCCGCAACTTGCATATTCCCAAGCTGGAACATTCACCGTCAAAGTGGACAAGGACAGTTATGTTACTGGCGAAGAGATCATGATAAGTGGAACAGTGCCAGCTGTTATAGAAGGAGTGCCAGTTGCAATCCAAGTCTTCAACCCAAGAAACACAATGTATACAATTGACCAAGTAACGCCCAATGCCGATGGGACTTACTCTGCAACAATAAAAGTTGGAGGTAAGTTAGGAATAAGTGGAATATACACTGTAAAAGCAACATACTCTAATCAGAGCGTGCAGACACAGTTCGAGTTTACCGGAGAGGGACCTATTGGATGTGCCGCTCCGACTTGTATAATGGTAACATTTGAAGACAACAAAATCCCGGTAAAATATACAATAACAAACGGAAGTGTACGCGGTATTGAAGTCGATCCAGACTTTATGAGCATAATCATATCGATAAGTGCTACTGACGATGGCGAGCTTACGATAACACTCCCAAGAAAGCTGATCGATGCAAGATTTGGAGAGGATGGATGTTCAGGCGATGATGATGAATTCATCGCGCTAATAGACGGCGAGGAAGAAACCTATGATGAAACAGATACAACTACAAGCGACAGAGAATTAGTAATACCAATTCCAGGTGGAGCTGAAGAAGTCGAGATCATCGGTACATGTATAATTCCCGAATTTGGCATACTCGCACCGCTTGTGTTGGCAGCTGCTGTGGGTGCAATTATAGTGGCAAGCAGAAAGAACCAGATACTGAAGTTCTTGCCTCATTAACCTCACTTTTTATTCTTTTAACGCAGTTACTGCAAAGTAAAAATATTTCCGTAGAAAAGACTTAATTCGTTGCAGCAGGTTCTTCTATAGCGACGATGGTAGAAGAGTATGACGTTGCAATAATTGGGGCTGGAGTTGCGGGGCTTACGGCAGCGTTATACGCATCAAGGCAGAAGGTAAAGGCCGTTGTCATATCGCAGGATCTAGGAGGTCAGTTGAACCTGATTCCGCGATTGGAAAACTACCCCGGGTTCATGCTCACAAGCGGTGACCTGTTTGCAAGGACGCTAGAAAATCAGATCACTACTTTTGGTGGCACGATCTTGTTCGATTTTGTACAGTCGGTTGAGGAGATAGAAGGCAATAACTTCAAAGTCAAAACTCCGAACAGGGAAATTGTGTGCAAGGCATTGGTTCTTGCCATAGGCAAGATTCCTAAGGAGTTGGGTTTTGGAAATGAAAAATCGTTGGTAAATAGAGGTGTGCATTACTGTACGAAATGTGATGCGCCGTATTATCAGGCAAGGACTGCTGCTACGGTTGGTGTTGGTTCATACCTTGTAGAATCTGCCCTTCTTCTGAGCAAAATGGCAAGGAAGGTGTACGTTGTTTATAGAACCAGTAAGATGGCTGGTGACAAGGATATGATCGCTGCCCTAGAAAAGAAGGAGAACGTTGAACATGTTCCTAATTCTGAAATAGTAGAATTGAGAGGCGGTACGAATTTGCAAGCATTGGTAGTAAAAGATTCTGGAGGAAATACAAGAGAGATAACTGTCGATGGTTTGTTCGTTGAAATGGGTTCCAAGATAAATGTTGAATTTGTAAAACATCTGGTCAAGACTAATTCCAAGGGCGAGATCGAGGTCAATGACGTATGCGAGACATCACATGTTGGCATTCTTGCTGCTGGCGATGCCACGAACATGCCCTACAAGCAGGTGATAATTGCTGCTGGCGAGGGTGCAAAGGCTGGTATATCAGCATACAACTACCTACAAAGACTTGCTGGCAAGCCTGGCATAAGGGCAGATTGGAAGAAGGAAATTGGTGCACAGGTGTTTCATTACTGATCATATCATCTGCTTATTGCGCAGATCTGCAAGTACACCATCTAAAGCTTGGCTCAAGCTGTTCTTTGTAAGTTCTGCTGGCTGCTTGAAATTGATATCTATGGTAACAGATAAAATACCACGCTCCATGCCTACCTGCGGTTCGGGCATATTATTTTCCTGCTGATACTTCTGCCAAGCACCTAATTTACGTAGTATGTTCTGTGCCCATGCAACAAATCGCTCCACTGACATAACCTCAGAGGGTAAGAGTTGGAAGTAAAGTGTCAGTCTACCACCCTTTACATTAGCTTCATCTGTGATCATGTCTATCATCTTGTCTTCGGCAGAAGTCTGATAGTCAGGTCGGAAATACCCGATAGGCTTCACGTTTTCATCATAAATGTAGTAAGAAAATTCTTCGCGTGCAAGTGTCCAGCTCATTAAATTATCTGCTTGAACTTAATTTTAATACTTTATGGCCGTTACGCTGACACGGTTATTGCCTTCCTTGTGTACCTGCTGACTATATCATCAGGCATCTGCCCGAACAGTTCCTTGCTTATTCCACGCAGGTATCGCATGATAGCCCACGTGCCTGCCTTGATAAGCATCGCCATGAATACCTTCATCATTGGACCGTATGACTTGTTCCTAACTATTATTGGAATTATGTCGTTGATTATCTGCAAGTTGTGTTCCCAGCACCTCCAGAACAGAGTGAACTGGGCTTCGTTCAGATTGCCGAAATGCATGGAGTTCTTCTCGCTGTAGTCCTGATACAGCAAGGGAGCGATCAACCCCTTCATCCTCCATGAAGTGAGATCCTCTACAAGTTCAATCGTGTACTGCGTATCTTCAGGAGTTTCGTCTGGCCAACCAACTATTAGTGTTAACGCAGGGAACCAGTGGTTTTGATTAAGTATCTTGCAGCCTTCCCTTACGACCTTACCCCACTCTTCTGGCTGGAATGGCTTAGTCTTCACGCCCAAGTGCTTCTTCACAAGCTTTGGTGCTACCGTTTCAACGCCAAGGTTTGTTGCAAGCCACCTATCATTGCTCATATTGTTTATTTCAGACATCTTCTGAATTAGATCTGGAGCCGCACACACGGCTGAAAGTGTCATGTGCGTTGTACCAACAAATCTTGCACCTGTTGATTTCAATCCTTTCCAAAGATCCGTTATCGCATCCTTGTTGGGTATGAAGTCCTTGTTTGTACAGCCGTAAAGCAGCATCTCGTCTGACTGCAACCATATTGAATCAAATCCATAGTCAAGGTTGATCTTCGCTTCTCTTTGCAATCTCTCTAATGGGAAGTCTTTCTTTGATCTTTTGTTGACATCGCAAAAGTCACAACCCCTGCCGCAGCCGCGCATAGCTTCAACAAGCGAGTTAACCGTTGGTTTGGTTATCTCTGGAACATTTTCAATGGTCCTAACAAACGTATGCAATAGTTCTGGGCAGTCACCGTTCTCTGCATCCTTGAAGATGTCTAGGGCCAGTTCGTCTGCCTCGCCCACTACAACAGAATCCAATCCATGTATCCTCATTCTATCTGGCTTTGCAAGCTCCCAAGCGCCGTTTCCACCAACAAGAACCTTGAACTTGTACTGCTTCTTCAGCTGTATGATCTTTGCACACATGCGTTTGAACTTCATAGCAACATAAGATAATTTTTCTGGAGACATTGTAGTTGTGACCGGAGCCATACCCAAGGGATCCATTACGTTGATACCAACCACTTTGGTGTCTGGACCGATCGCTCGATCAAGCATATCAGGATGCGCAACAAAAACTTCATCGCGTCTGTACTCCTTCAAAAGCGCGCTTTCAATGCGTCTTAATCCGCATTGAGCAACCTTAGCTTCTCCAGTAACTTTATCGGTTTCAACGCTCGGACAGAAAACAGTATCGAAAACCCATTCTGGTATTAACTCGTAAGGACCGCAGGCAATGAATCCATACAGGAAATTTCCCCTGTAATTTGTCATTAGACTACGGTCGGCCGTCAAAACTATACGTTTTCCAGCCATGTCCCCCTTTAGGCTTGTTATATTAGTATAAAACTCTTTTTGCCTTTGAGAAATATAGAGCATAATCAGTAATGCGAGGTAATGTTTGTGCCTACGCAATTCTCTCTTTCTTGAAAAAGACAGTTGCGAAATTAGGAACTCCTAATATTTGCTATATTTATATTGAATATTCGTGAGTTTTTTGTGTGCATAGTAGTATAGAGCCCAGACATATTGAACCACACATCAAACAGAGCAGCTACATTCGTGATGTTGTTTTTGGTTTTGGTGACGGCGTAAACACATCGCTGGGCATTGTAGCTGGTGTGGGAGCAGCAGAAATTTCCGCAGGCATAGTTATACTCGCTGCGCTAGTAGGGATGTTCACTGGAGCTAAAGCGATGGCTGTGCAGAATTATCTTGCCGTAAAATCACAAAGAGAAATTTTGGAATCAGAGATCGAGAGAGAACTTTACGAGATCGAGCATTTGCCTGACAGAGAGCGTCAGGAGATCGAAGAAATCTATAAAGCGAAAGGATTTGAAGGAGAGGAATTACAGAAAGTAGTTAATAAAATAACATCAGACAAAGATGTTTGGTTGAAGACGATGTTAACAGAAGAGCTTGGACTTAATTTAGAAATTGCAGGGCATCCATTGAAGAGTGCCTTTACTATGTTTGGCGCATTTTTGTTGGGAGGAATTTTGCCCATTATACCATTTTTCTTTACTGGTGGTTTGGTTGCACTGCTGATAGGGATAGGTATCAGCATAACTTCATCGTTCATAGTTGGAGCGAAAAAGTCTAAGATGGCGAAGAAAAATTGGGTGCGGGGAGGTATAGAGATGGCTGGACTTGGAACTGGAATTGCATTGTTAGGTTATGGTATAGGTGCTGAACTGGTTCAGCTGGGTGTAATTAGAAACTAAGTTAATCAGGTAGAATAAAGTTTTTGGCATACACCGCAAGACGTCTTAATGCCTTCAATCTAGATTCTCTCTCTATTGCAGCACCTTCTATTGCTTCCATCAGTATCTTTATGGTCTTATCGTAAACATTCCTATCTACAGGATAAGGCACGCCGTCTTTTCCGCCATGTGCAAAGGAGAACTTCACAGGATCCTCCCAAGAAGGTCTTGCGTTATAGATCAGTTCAGCTACCAGTGCAAGAGCTCTCACCGCAGTCGGCCCAACACCTTTGATAGCAATCAATTCTTCATAATTTCTAGGTCTTATGTCATAAACTCTCCTGAAGAGACCCCAGTCAAGGTGCCATGGCATAGCGTATGCCTCAACACTTGGCTTATTACCAATCCATTGATCCAAGCTATCTTTTATAGGAAGTCTCTGTATCGATGAAATTACATTGCTAGGGTTGCTGTTCACAATATCGACACATGTCTTTCTGCACTCTTCCGATAGTGTCGAGGTCATGTCCAAGGTCTGTTCGCTTGCTCGATCACTGATTATTCCAGTATGCGGTTCGTTTACAAAACTTTCAATCGAGTCTGCAAGCCAGTGATACCTTCTTGCCATCCTATTATCAGGATTCATTCCCTGCTGTACCACAGCCCAAGAGCCGTCCTCTGCCAAGAAGAATGTATGATGGTAAAGCGTGTAACCGTCCTGCACCGCTGCATTGTCTATCTTCGCAGAGATCCTGCTCGCGTAAAGTAATTCGTTCCGCTTGTTTTCTGATAGACCGAATGTCTCGGAGATGTTGGCTATGTCATGTTTCGTGTTTACTCCCTTGCTACCCTTTCCTCCCGCTAGCATAACACCATGGACGTCAGGCTTGAGTGACTGCTTAAGCACTCCAGTTACTACTGTAGTCAGTCCGGATGAGTGCCAGTCGAATCCGAGAACGCATCCAAATGCCTGAAACCACAGCGGATCAGACATTCTTCTCAAGAATTCGTGCTGCCCGTGTTCCTCTATGAGAAGTTTGGATATCGCGTATGATAATTTACTCATCCTCTTAACAAGCCATTGCGGAGCATGTCCTGGATGGAGAGGTAGCTGTATGGTTCCCTTCCTGACCATTGCCATACATTGTTGTTGTTGCTAGATAATTATTGTGTTAACACAAATGTCCACATCTGCGTTGATGAAAACAATTGTTTACGGCACTGTAAACTTGATCTAATGAAAGCAGATTTAATAGTGTAGGATAGACGGGAATTGGAGGAATGAAATGAACCTTCTCTCAAACTTTCCAGGTCAGCCCAGGCCAGTACAGGTCGAGGTGCTGAAAC
>JBMCYV010000019.1:0-42112 GCA_049199595.1 Candidatus Nitrosomirales archaeon | reverse complement strand
AGGTAACTTGCCCTGCTTCCTTATCATTACACATCCCTTGCCGAACCTAACCGCAAGTACTGATGCGAATATGAACCCCCTGGACTCTATACCGGCGATCAGATCAATGTTCTTGTTCTTGTAGAACCCGTAAAACTGATCTATTACGAACTTTATAGCATCAGGATCCTTTAAAACCGGGCTTATGTCCCTGAATAGTATTCCTTTTTTTGGAAAGTCTGGAAATTCGCGTATAACGGATTTAAGGTTCACAGCATAGCGATCTTTTGTAACACTAAAAAGCTTTACCTTATTTCATTCTGAGATGAATTAAATGAAAATTCAGTGTTTCTAGTATAATCTCTTAAACATGAGAATAACTGTTCTCATCTCAGCAAGTTTATATTGTTATTTTGCCATATTAATTATAGATG
Source organism: Candidatus Nitrosomirales archaeon (assembly GCA_049199595.1). GTDB lineage: Archaea > Thermoproteota > Nitrososphaeria > Nitrososphaerales > UBA213 > JBMCYV01. The sequence continues at coordinate 41,699 of JBMCYV010000019.1, read as the reverse complement.
GCTGATTACAAGGACAGGTTACGAGATCTGCACAATTTCAATGATGCTTTTGAGCTCGTCAAGGTAGCGGTTTACGACAAGTTCAACATGAGAAGGGTTGGTTTGAATCTGTTGCTGCAGGACATGCCCAATTTCATCGGCGCATATCATGTCATGGGTTCCAACTTCATAGTAGTAAATCGATACATTCTGGCAGCGATAAAGACACTTGCCAAGACAACCGAAGAATACAATTCGTATGTGTTTGTTGTTCTGGCACATGAATACCTACACAGCCTAGGAATAGTTGATGAGTTCAAAGTAAGAGAATTAACATACAACATGTGCAACTCCTTGCTTGGAGAAGCACATGTTGCGACAAGAATGGCTAGAGAAGACCCAGCATCAATTTATCCTGAGCTCAAGAACTTCACTGTTGAAAAGTTTGGTAATAACTTTGAAATGATCAAGGATTTCGATAAATCTAATCTGTCATACATAGCATAGAATTAACTACGTTTTGATTGCCATGGTATGACAAGTAGCAATTACAAGCTTGCAGTAACGAATAAGAACGTCCTTTCAGAGAGTATCGAAAATTGGTTTCTGTGCGGGAAAAGTTTGAATAAGGTTGGCGCGAACGCATCAAGGACACATATGTATTGGTCGTAGATATTGGACAGTATTCATGCTCTGCACTTATTCTACTACATACAATAGAAACGATGTCGTTCCGCAATTCTTTCGTAGTTTTAAGTTGCCTTATACATTCTTTATATAGACCCCCCCCCCTCTAGTACTTTTACATCCGTGCGTTTTTTGGCGCATTAGGGAAAACTTGTTCTACACCTTACTGAATCGCACTTATCACGATCAAGTGGATACAACAAACAGAGTTTCTGCTCTTGCATCTCCCTGCTCTACAAACAATCTGTAAGTACCGTTCTTTGCTGTAGCAGGAACCAACCATAATGCGCTAAAGGAACCGTCAGATTTAGTATTGGTAGACATCGGTATCAGTTCTTCCCTAGGTGTCTTTATCTGTATAGATACTCTTTCGTTTGCCTTCCCCTTTCCGCTTATTCTGACCAACTCCCCTTCTCTGTACTCTTCCTTGTCTGTCTGAATGGTCAAGACAACGGAACCCTGTATTACGGCAAACGTAATAGCGATTTCTTCATTGTCTACTTTCACTACCGCAGAGTACTTGCCCAAAGCAGAAGTGGGTGATACTGGCATTGAAATTTCGTAACCGCCGTTGCTATCAGATCTCACCACATTGCTAAATACCTCAGAACTGTCTGGCGCAAACACCTTCACATTCACGTCCTTGTTCGGTGATGTTTTGCCAGAAATCTTCACATTCTCTCCTTGCTTGTATTCGGGTTTGTCCGTCACAACCGATATTTGCTGTCCTGATATCGTTTCGACCTTGAACGATGTCTTAACACTCTTCGCATCTTGGAAAGCAACTATCTCATAATTACCGGGTGTGGCATCCTCACTTAAAGGAATGAACGCAGAATATTTTCCGCTACTGTCTACAGGAACAGCCAGCGAAAGTATTGCTATACCAACAGGATTGTTAGCCGTGAGCTGCACAGCAGCTCCAGCCTTCCCAGTTCCTGCTATCTTTACAAGCTGCCCCTGTCTGTATGACTGTTGTTCCGTCGTTACAGTTAACTGAACTATTCTTTCGTCCTCTTTGATTGTCAGGGGGATATTGGCTGCTCTACCGGTAGTATCGGAGACAGATATTTGATGAGCTCCATTAACTGTGTCTTTTGGAATCGTCACTCTATCCCTAAGCGTACCATCTGCACTTACATCAAGTCTTGTAATTGATCTACCATCAAACAAGACGTTCAGTTTCGAGTTTGGTGTGAATCCTTCACCAGTGATCCTTATTACAAAACCCGGCTTTGCAACTTCAGGTAAGATGTAAATTACCGGTGGAACTGACTGTTGCGGAACTTCCTGTCCGTTACCATCTGTTGCTGGGTTATCTTCTGGCGTTGGATTAGGTTCTTGCGAATGTCCATTTGAAGTACTGGGTTGCGTACTTTCTTGCATTTGTTTAGCTACATCCAAGATACCACTTCCTAATTCGTCCCCATCTTCATCAAGAATTATCCACTTGAAGATCGGATTAATCTGATCAGACTTGATGCCAAACCTTACTGACTCTCCAGGTTGTATTGGTTTCGAGTCTGTTCTAAACTGTACCGTGTTTGGATTTGAAGCTGTTTCAGTACTCCAACCATCCATTGATTTGAATGATTGGATAACACCATTCTGCAAAGTAAGCCAGACAAGGTTTATGCTGTAAATGTTGTCCTTGCTATTTTCGATCTTTACAACACTTATGGTCTTCCAGCTTTTAGCTGTGACTTTCACAAGCAAACTTTCGGGACTTTCTAGTTGAGCATAACTCAATGGTAGAAGCATTGTCGCAACTAGAGCCATTGTTGCGACGGCAAGATACCTTGGACGGCTTACACGCATCTTATTACGATAGAGCAATCTATCCTTTTTATTTCTTGTTGTCATACGCCGTGAACTAATGATTCTCACGTGTATACAAAGGGAGGTTAATAACACACATGAGAGCAGTACAGATACATAAGGTTTGATTGAGGACTGGTTTTTGCATAATTATGGTGAGCTGCGGGGTTGTATGTATAAACAGTAGTTTATGTACCTAAACAATTATTTACAAGTACAATGTATTAGGAATAGTGGGGTTTTTGTTTGGATGATGATGAAGACGACTTTGAGATCGAGGATTTAACTTCTAAGGTCTTCCGCATAGTTGTTGAAAATGGGAAAGATGGTATTCTCCAAAGCGAGCTCTGGAAAGAGCTGAGTCTAACCAGCAGAGATGGTTCTAGGCTGGCAATAAGACTGGAAAGAAGGTTGTTGATCAAAAGGGAGAAGGTTCTTGAAAATGGCCGATGGACCTACAAGTTAATTGCAATAAGGTTGCCAGTTGATACAAGTTGTATCGAACAAGCTCCTTGCCTTACTTGCCCCGTTGAGCATATGTGCACAGCTGATGGAACCGTAAGTCCCAATACATGTGTACTTATAGAGAACTGGATCTTGGGAGACATTACAAGAACAGAACAATTAATTAACATAAACGCACCTAGCAAAAAATATGCGCCTGCAAGAGGCTAAACGAGATTATTATAGAAGAACTGCAAAGAAAGAAGGGTTTAGAAGCAGGGCAGCCTACAAGTTGTTGGAAATCAACAATTCTTATCATATCATACTGAAAGGCATGTATGTGGTAGATCTTGGCTGCGCACCTGGAGGTTGGCTTCAGGTTGCGAGTAAGGCCGTGGGATCCAATGGAAGAGTCGTAGGTGTTGACTTGCGATCAGTTGATCCCTTGCCTAATGTAGTGTATATTCAAGGAGCTGTTGACGATAATCTTCTTGCTGAAAAAATCCTGAACATTGTTGGAAGGAGGGTTAATGTCATCCTGTCAGATGTGGCGCCTAACGTTTCTGGCGTTTGGCAGCTAGACCATGCAAGACAAATATCCTTAACCCAGAACGCCGTATCAATAGCAGAGCAGATACTTGTAAGAAATGGTAACGTTGTTCTGAAAGCATTTGAAGGTGCGATGTTTAACGAGTTGAGAGACGAGGTAAAGAAAAAGTTCAGTCGTGTACATCTCTACAAGCCTAGATCAAGCAGGAAAGAAAGCAGTGAAATGTATTTGGTGTGTTTAGGCTACAATGGCTCTTAATGCTGCAAGTACTTCATCGTAGCTAGCGTTGGTCTTAAACCCTGTCATTTTCAGACTTGTTCGTGATGCCACAAAGCCGGAATCTTTCAGTTTGTCAATTATCGCTGAAATGGTAGGAGGTGTAACCTTCAACGTCTCTGCGAGTTCATCAACAGAAAAGTAACTTGGTGGTAAGTTTACCTCGTTGATCACCATAGATAAGAGCTTGCCACATTTTTTATCGACCGTGCAATCGTCTAGGGCTCTCAACATATTATCAACAAAAGCAGAATCAAAAATACTGTCTATCCATAGATGACCCGCTGTTTTCATGGATTTTTTGCACTTATCACACATTTGCTGCATATTGTTGCCGTTGCTATACGATCTACTGTTACAGGAAAAGCAATGATAGATGTAACCCAGCTTGCTGGGCATATCATCCGCATGCTGGCTACCTACTCTAACAATAACATAGACACGGAGATAGTTCCTCGTACTATGCACGAATAATGGTTTGATTCCTAACTCAAGCCTAGATGCTATCATTGAGATAAGACCTAGGATCAATCTTAAACCGACTTCGTTTCCGTATTCGGTGTTCAACGGCTTGCCATGGTATCGCCTTACACATACATCTGGGTAAATACCGCATAGAACTGGCGTATCTGTTGCCGTTACACTGAGCAGACCTTCATCTGATACAGCTCTTAGCGCGCAATCGATGTATGGTGCTGGAGTGCCAAACGGATCCAGATCAACGATTCCAAATCTCGATCCTTTAGAGGAATGCTCGATCAGAAACTTGCAAACTTCGTTTATACTGAATTTGCATCTGCTCTCTACTCCGTTCAGCATACTTGACTGTTTTGCTATGTCGATCGCAATAGGGTTTGCATCGTTTATGTAAACTTCTTCAAGTTCCTTCACCTCAACAGCTGCTCTAACAGATCTGGCGCCCACACCAGCAAGGCTATCCGCAATGGTTCTGTTGTTGTTTTCTCTCGCATATGCTTTGTATGCTACCATAGAAAGATCTCTGTTCAACCTTGCGTTTGGATTAAAGAATGCCGGACTTCTTGGCGGAACTTTTTCTGTTAGAGAATTACTTGGCACCAACAGCCTTGTAATGCCTTCACTTGTCTCCAGCAAGTTTTCATGCATGGTAAAAAGAGATTCTGCATAAAATAAGAACCTTTACGGTCATATAGTTGGCATGAGCGCAAACAAAATATTCCTCAGCCCTAAGTATGACTGGTGCATCACATTAGGATCGGGATTTATGTTCCCCAACTCACTCTTGTAGTTCCTTATGTGTCTCAGACCATCATTTGTGAGCATCTCGGTTCCATACTTTCTGCCTAATTCAAGTATGATTCTGTTGAAATATTCCAAGTGCATAATTATCTCACCTCTTTCTATTTCAGATTTGTCTTTCAACTGAATCTCCTTGTAGAAATTTCGGAGCGCCTTCAGTCTAGACCGAAGCCGTTTTTCGTTAATGACCAGTATGAACTCGTCTACCATGCAAAAAATTATGAATGAAACAACTTAAAATGTTTTGGGTTAAATACTGCCAAATAAACGTAATTAGCATTTGTTTGCTCAAGTTACAATAATCATCCGCGCGCATGCTTATCAGAATAATAAACTGTCTAAAAATGACAGAAATAAGGTCTGTCTCAATGCTGACATACGCGTATTTTTAAATAATATTTGCAAATAGCAAGCGTAGAACCTCAAGTTCTATCATACGCACAGTACCATGGCCCAGCAGGCAGAGCAGGTTTTTGCTCTGCCACTTCAATTAGGAAAGTTAACTATCGGAGTCTGTCTCGTAATTCAGATAGCATAGATCTTAGTATTAGCTGCAATCTTACAGTTTTCTGCAGGTTTGTTGAGTCGACACAATTATTTTTTCCTGTTTTTATAGATGTTACTGGCTGCATACCACTACGAACGTACTAATCTATCTAAGGGTTTGTAAGGAGGTGTTGCCGATACAAGTAAAAAAGTAGATAGTTTTATTACCAGTTTCCTTTTATGGGTAAATACATTGAGTAAGTATCCGTTAGTTATTAATCATGAGAATATAATAGTTTAATTGTGCAGACACGGTGTGGCGAGAAGGAATTATTTATGTTAAATTAGATGACGAATGAAAACGGTCTAGGGAAAATGGTGACGTGTGTAATATTTGTAAAATGCAAGAAACAAGACTTCGTTGAACGAAGCATGAAGAATAGATTCATTGATTCTTATCATGTATTCTGTATCCACAATGATTAATTACTATAACATCATTTTTGCCTTAAAGGTCTGGGCAAATGACACAAAATGAAAAATCTGTAAAAAGAGATAAATTCGCCATCATGTTGAACATTCTGAACCTCGCTAGGACGCCAATAAAGAGGACACAGATATTGTACAGAGCAAACATAAACTTTTACCAACTCACGCGCTATCTCGATCTGCTGATCAAAGTTGGTATGATTGAAGAGAAAGATTCACCGACAAGAAATTATAGAACGACTGAGAAGGGACTAGAATTCATAAAGATGTTCGAGCCAAAGGCTGAAGTAATTGAATATGAGCAACAGACAGCGTCCAAGTTGCTTCAGCTGAAATAGAGCGCCCCCACTTCTAATTTTTTTAATTATTTCTACAGCTAATTGCTAACTATCTATACGTAGTCGCTAGTGATTTTGATACACATTAACGTCTTTGAATTCATAAATATTTCAAACCAAACAAATGTTATGGCCATCCTCGTTGTGACTGGTGAACCAAGGGTTGGTAAGACTACTGCGGTAATGCGAGTTGCGCAGATCTTGAAAGAGAAGGGGTTGAAAGTAGGAGGAATTGTTTCAAAAGAGGTAACTAGCAATAATGTAAGAACTGGTTTCGAATTCATTGATCTTTCTACGAACAAGAAAGCAACGCTTGCATCTACAAGCGGGAAAGGACCAAGAATAGGCAAGTATTTCGTTGACCTAGAAGGTTGCAGATTTGCTGTTAACGTGCTGAGCAACGCGATCAAAGACTCAGATGTGATCATTTGCGACGAATTGGGTCCAATGGAGTTCAAATCAAAAGAGTTTGTTGACTGTGCTAAGAGTATGCTCGATCTTGATAAACCAGTAATCGTCGTTGTGCATAGGAGACTGCAGCATCCAGTAATAGATCAGTTCAGAACCAAAGCTAGGTTTTTGATCAATGTTGACCTTCAAAATAGAACTAAAATACCAGATCTATTGCTAGATAGGTTGCAATGATAGTAGCGGGTGTTGACGAGGCCGGTAGAGGATCAATTTTGGGCCCTTTGGTCGTCGCTGGTATAAAAATCCATGAATCCAAACTTAAGCAGCTGCAATTGCTGGGGGTTAAGGATTCGAAGAAACTTGCGCCAAAAACGAGAGAAAAACTGTATAGAAAGATCCTAAATATAGTTGATGATTACTATGTTTGCAAGGTTACCCCAAAGAGAATAGACCGCTTTGTATCCATGAAGAAACTTAACGTGTTAGAGGCCAATACCATGGCCGTGATCATAAACAAGCTTAAACCACAGGAAGCCTTCGTTGATTCGTGCGATGTTAGCCCAGAAAGGTTTAGGATAGCTATAATGTCAACATTGAAGTGTAGAGCTAGGATTGATTCCTCACACCATGCGGATTCTAACAACATAGCTGTCTCAGCAGCCTCGATAATTGCCAAGGTGAACAGAGACAGGGAAATTGCAAGGATAAGGAAGAGAATAGGCAATATAGGAAGCGGATATCCGTCAGACAAAAAAACCATGAGATTCGTGTACAGGTGGGTACGTACTCATGGAAAGGCACCCAAATTTGCCCGCAGTTCATGGAGACCCTTGAAAGAACTTTTGAATAGATACTCGCAGATGAAGATTTCTAACTTTTGACCTATGGCAAGTATCTAGCCAATACCATGGCGTGATCCTTGTCAAATGGGTGCAAGTTGATAACCTGATCAACCTCAAAATTGCTAACCTGTATTTTCTTCACTTCTTCGCGTACAACATCTTTAGGATCTTTGGTTACATCTATGCTTCTGGCCTTGACAACGAGTATCAAGTAACCCTTACTCTTGAGATATGACCTGCAGTTTGCAATAGCAATTTCTGTCTGGTCGGGCTGGGCGATGTCGCAATAAACTACATCGACCTTGCCCGATACCGAAAAGTACGCATTTGGCTTCCTGGCATCCTCGATTATTGGTATGACATTGGATCTATGAACTGCAACCCTTTCTATCAATTCTCTCGCAACCCTTGAAGCAGATTCAACAGCAAATACCAATCCGCCAGTTCCAACAATGTCGGAGACATGACTCACCGTTGTACCAGTAGAAGCCCCAAGATACAGAACCTTATAACCATATTTTATCGGCAAAGTCTTCAGATCTTTGATTATGGCTGCGGCAAGTTTGCTCCTAAACGGATCCCAGACTCTATATTCTGTGTCATGAATTTTGATCAGACGTTCGCCATAAACCTGAACGCCTTTAGAAAGATTTTCAGTGCAAATTCTTCTCTCGCCGTCGATCTCGATCCATCGTATGCTATCTTCGGCGTCTGCCAAACCTTCTTCTCCTTTCATCCCCTCGCCCTTCTCTTTCCCTTTCCCTTCCCTTCTTGAAACTAGGTTTTGGACGCTCCTCAAAACGTTCCTCACGTTCAACCGGTTCCTTGTACTTCTGTCTGATCTCTTCTATCCTTTCGTTCAGCTTGCCCATTAACGATGGTTCCTTAACGCCCCTGTAGGCATCTATCCTAGCAGCTATTACGACCTTGGCAGCAATTGCTCTAGCTATCTTGCCCCTCTGCCACTTCGGGGCAGAATGTACAAGTGGGTGCTGGAAGAGTATACCATGCTTGGGTGGTCTGCTGCCAGTTTTCAAGGCCCGAAACAATGCCCTTTCTGCACCTATGACCTGTACAGTGCTTGCTGGTAGCATTGCGAGTCGGTCCAAACTTCCTACCTTAGCTATCATCCTTGCGCCTATAGTTGCACCGAGTATCTCCTTTGTATTTGGAGCAACTTTGTCCATCTCTTGCTCAAGATGTTTGGTCAAGGAATCGCGCGTGTTACTCAGATGCTTTATCTCTTCAGCTAAATTCTGCAAGACGCCGAGGTTGTCCATTGTAATTGCACCACCCTTGCTGGACCTTGCTGCATCAACTATATCATCTGCCCTATCCTGCAACCCTATATCTTTCAAAACGGCTTGATCAATGTTCTTTCTGTCTCCTGCCCTGCTCACAATTTCGCAATAGGCAGGAAGGCTCTGCATCATCGCATCAAGTTCTGGGAAATGAAGACCGTACCATTCGCGAATCCTAGCTCCCATGGCGTTTACTATTTTATCAATTTCGTCCAAAGCGTTAACCGATTGGATCACGTGAAGATCGAGCTTTGCAGAGATCTCGCCTACCTTGAGGGATGACAGAACTATAGCAAACTTTCTAAGCAGATTAGCAGCTTCGAACTCGTTCGGGGCAAGGTTCGCGTTAAGCATTATACTGACCTTCTTTTCTTGAAATGCCAGCTGCTCATCGCTACCAACGAGTGAGGCATCCATACCATGCTTGATCATTATTCTTACAAGCGCCTCGTCGTTACCTGCTGCAGATCCATAGCCTTGCGATTTTAGTCTCTGGAGCATATCCTCTAACTGACTGGATCCAAGGCCGTTCTTTACAGCCCTGTAGGATTCTACCATAGAAGCCGTGTCGAACCTAACTGACTGTATTACCTTGTCCTGTTCATCTAGAGCCACTATACCAGTTTCCAGCAAAAGCACAATGCATCTTGACATTACTGCAACTAAGATGGAGCTATTAAAAAAGCTAGCACCATACTTGCTTCAGACTAAATCAAGGCTTAACTATTATATTGTTATACCCTCTTGGTAGGCGTGTTGGAAAAGAACGTGGATCTGTCTGTACAGATCGCAGGTTTAAGCATAAGAAACCCTACGATGCTAGCATCTGGTATTTTGGGTATATCCTATGAGGTATTCAAACGTGTTCATGAAGCGGGTGCTGGTGCTATTGTATCAAAATCCATAAGTGTTCAACCGCTTGAAGGCTACAAAAATCCCACAGTCGTTTCGGTTGAATGCGGGTACATAAACGCAGTAGGACTTTCCAACCCGGGTGTTGATGCGTTTGTAAAAGAGATAGCAAAGAATGATAGCGTCCCGATCATAGTGAACCTTGTTGGTTCTGCCGAAGACGAGTTTGTATCTATGGTGAAGAAGTTTGATGGTCTAAACATACTTGCTTACGAACTGAACCTATCATGCCCACATGTTGCCAAGGTAGGCCTTGAAGTTGGTGACGACCATGAACTTGTTAGCAGGATAGTTAGAAGCATGAAATCCAGCACCAAAAAGCCTGTTATAATCAAAGTGGGGTTAGGAGCAACTGACATAGTAGAAACTGCAAGGGTTTCTAGAGATGCGGGAGCAGACGCTATAACCGCAATCAACACGATACGGGCGATGACTATCGATATTCACACTGGAATGCCTATTCTGAGCAACAGGATTGGGGGACTCTCCGGGAAGGCCATAAAACCAGTTGCTGTAAGATGTGTTTACGAGATCTCCAAGAATGTTGGTTTGCCAGTAATAGGCTGTGGCGGTGTTTCGACATGGGAGGATGCTGTGGAGTTCATGCTAGCAGGTGCGAGTGCTGTGCAGATGGGCAGTGTGATAGGTGAAAGATGGCTCGACGCTTTCAGGAGCATTACGAAGGGTTTGGGTTCTTACCTTACGAGGAAAGGCATGAGCAGTGTAAGAGAGTTGGTCGGTCTTGCGCACAAATATTGATAAAATCAGAATAGTTAGGGTCGAGGAAGTTATTGACGAAAGTCCGACAGTTAGAACTCTAGCATTTAATGATATATCATGTGCTAATGCAAAACCCGGACAGTTCACTATGGTATGGATGCCAAGGATCGATGAACTGCCCATGAGCATCATGATATCGGAAAAAGATGGCAATGCTGCTCTGACTATAAGAAAACATGGACCAACATCTACCGCACTTTACAATACACAAATAAACAGTTTGATTGGTGTTAGAGGTCCTTACGGAAACTCGTTCAATGTAAAAAAAGGTAAAGTACTATTAGTTGGAGGCGGAACAGGTTTGGTACCCTTAATGCGACTGTCAAGGATATTGGTAAAGAAAAAGAACAATGTCACCTTCATAATGGGCTCGAAGAGCAAGGAAGAAGTTATCTTTGAAAAGTTTGCCAAAAAAATTCTAAAAAAGATCAAGAGCAAGGTAATAGTTACAACGGAAGATGGAAGCTATGGAGCGAAGGGGCTTGCAACTGATGCTGCTGCAAAGGCAATGGAGCGGAACGATTTCGATATGGTCTATACATGCGGACCAGAGAGGATGATGAAGAAGGTGCTTGAACTAGCTCAAAGTAATGATATACCTGCACAGGCAAGTCTTGAAAGACTGATGAAGTGTGGCATAGGGATCTGTTGCAGCTGTTGTGTTGGAAGATATCTTGTATGCAAGGATGGTCCTGTTATGGATGGCGAAGCAGTGCTTAGACTACCTGAATTTGGTATGCATGCAAGAGACAAGTCTGGAAGAATTATTAACATGTGGTAATTTCTGACCATATAAATAACTATACAGTTTATAAGTTACTTGTAGTTACTGGGTGTAGAACCGTGTTGGGCTATCCTAAAGTCGTTCTTACCGCAGATCGAACTTTAATGTCTACTTACAGAGGCATATCGCTAGCATCGTTTTTCGGCTGTGCGCCTGCACTGGATAGAAACCGTAGCTCAGGTTTTTGGTACTGGCTCCTCAAGAATCAGGTAACTCCAAAAGTACTTTTTGATTTTATCTGCAATCCAATCGGTCATGATAACGGTGTGGCCAAGTTTGCACCTTACGGTTTAAGGAAGATCGAAGCAGGTCTCCTTAGTCATGGTTACAGAAGGGAAGACGTTGTTGTTGCTCATCCAGATTTTCTTGACAGGTACATAGGACCTGAGACTGAAGTTGTAGGAACGTATGAAATGGATCCATTAGGTATGGGTCCAGTTACCATGACATTCACATATGGAAGAAGACATGTATCTTATGATGAATTTTACTGTGCAGATCTGCATAGAAATATCAACGAAGCTAAGAAGAAAAACGGAAGCCACGCGAAGGTCATTGCAGGTGCATCTGGCACTTGGCAGTACAACTACGACCCGAAGAAGATCGAAGAGTATGGCCTTTACGCTGTAGTTGAAGGCGAACTTGGAGGGATTGCGCCCGAGCTTGATGGTGTAGCTGGTTACTTCTTTGATGAATTGATTAATGGACATTTTGATCAAGCGAACCCGTTCAAGAAGAGCGAGTTCAAGGTTGAAATAAAAGAGTTCAACGGAAATGGCAACGGAGGAAAACATCATGGAAGGTTTCTGCACTACTGGGACGAACCCTCCGTTGATGAAATTCCAAACATAGTTGAACCAAGCTTGCATGGTATGGTAGAGGTGATGCGCGGCTGCGGAAGAGGTTGCAAGTTTTGCGATGTTACGCTGAGACCGTTAAGATACTATCCTCCTGAAAAGGTTCAGGCAGAAATTGCTGTTAACATGAAGAAAGGCGGGCTGAGAAATGCTTGGATCCATAGCGATGATATCTTCGTTTATGGGTTAAATCCAAGAACTACCAAAGACATGAGTCCGAACAGGGATGCCTTGGTCGAACTCTTCCAGGCTATTATGGATACTGGGATTGAGCACACAAATCCAACGCATGGAACACTTGCAGGTGCAATTGCCGACGAGGAACTACTTCCGAGGATCTCGAAGATAATTAGATCTGGACCTGACAATCACATAGGCATACAGTGCGGCTTCGAGACTGGTAGCATAAGACTGATCGGTAAGTATGCCGACAGAAAGCTTGCACCGTTCAAGCCAGTTGAGTGGCACTGGGTTGTTAAGACCGGTGTCAAGACACTTAACGAGAATTACTGGGTGCCAGCATTTACGATCATACTTGGCCTTGACAATGATGAGCAGGAAGAAGACAGCTGGGAGACAGTGAACCTGATTCATGAGTTAGAAAAGGAGCAACCGAATTCGAAATTCACCGTTACACCTTTAACGTTTGTTCCCATTGGTTTGCTGGAAAAATCAAAGTTCTATGACATCGGTAACAGCATGGATCCTGGAAAGCTTGCTGTTATGTATAAAACATGGCAACACAACTTCACGTACGGTATTACAAAGTTCATGCACAAGGTTGGCCAGAACGATCCCATAAGGAGATACTTCTTTACGGGAATGGCCAGGAGCTTGGGTTCCGTCCCATTGTGGGCAATGGAGAAGTATGCTAGGAGAAAGGGAACGGCGCACGAAGCTGCCCTGGAGAAGGTCAAAAACAACTACTGGTAATTCTTCAATATTACTACCAGAACCTACATATACTGTGTTTGGTCAAGAAACGATATGCCAACGCACGGCTCATTAACGAAGGCTGGAAAGGTCAGAAGTCAGACACCGAAACTGCAGGCAAGACCGAGGACAAGTCCTAATGCAAGATTAAGAAACAAGTCTAACTTTTTGAAGAGGTTTGAATTAAAGCGGAAACCTGGTCAGAACTGGAAGGAAGCTGGACGTAGAAGATAGTTTTCTTAATATTCAGTAAGGTCTAGAACAGATTTTCCCTAATGCGCCAAAAAACGCACGCGTGTAAAAGCTACTAGAGGGGGGGGTCTTAATAAAGAAAGGATGAATCCGTATATTAACATCGGATCTGCAATCTTTCAGTTTTGTATATGCAAATTTTCATACAACGTATTTGTAATGCATGAGGTTTCATATGCTCATGCTCTCTGCACATGAGATTTCGAGTATGTATTTGGACTGGATATGGCATTCTCATGGAATTCATAGGTGTTTCCATGATCTCTTTATGAAGAGACCATTAGAAAGCTGGGGATAAGCAAGGATTTCGGAGCGATGTTTCTTTACTGCAGCATAACCAACCATACTGAATGCTTGTTGACAGAACCATATAGTCTAGGAAAAACAAAACAAAGGGGAAGAGCTAGTTTATTGACAGATCTGGGAACCATGCCTGCACTACCATTATCTCCTCGAATCCAAGTTTCCTCTCACCTATTATGTCTGTCTTCAAGCCCAGTTCATGCAGTCTTTCCATCAGCAACCTGTAGTTTGCCAGCGACGAGACAACGATCATGATCTTCCCATTTTTGTGCAAGAGTCTTATGGAGTCTGTAACCATTCTGGTTGATATCTCTATTCCATCCCTGCCGCCGTCTACTGCTACGTCTTTGATTCCTTCGGATGGTAGGTACGGAGGATTCATAACTATGAGATCGAATTTTGTGTTTGTTATTGCGGAAGATGAATCGCAACACACAAACCTTACATCTTTTACACGTTCTTTCGCCTGCTTGATAGCGTTTGGATCAATATCTGTTGCTACGACTGTCTTGAAGCGTTTCGTTAACAGCTCGCAGATGTAGCCAGACCCTGTACCTATCTCCAGAGCAGATCTTCCGCTAGCGTTCTGCAAACATTCAGCTAGCAGAAATGTATCGTCAGATGGTTTGTAGTAATAGTTCATGTGCAATTTTCTCAGCCAGCCTTATCGCTTGTTCTGCGCTTAATCTTTCTACTCGTATATCACTAATATTTTCACTGATCCCGAACTTTCTCCCTACACTGCTTAACTTCTTCCCCCTGAAGGAGAACAGAAGCTTAAGCCCTCTTATCACATCCTTGCTAACTTTTCGTTTCTTGACTATCTTCAATAGAACAGAATCAACCTTTGGTCTCGGGTAAAACGAGTTCTTGCTGACTTGCATTACAGGCTCAATATCAAAGCAGTACTGTGCCAGTGCAGAAACTGCTCTGTAGTTGCTACCACTATTAGCAAGAAGTTTTGCAGCAAATTCCTTCTGCACCATCACAATCGCCCTATCAAAATCCCTTACTGCCAGCCATTCCACAGCCGTTCTGCTTTTGGAGTATGGGAGATTTGATACGAAAACATCAAAATCATGGTCGGTCTTGAAACCATCACCGTTGACCAGAAGCAGATTGTCATACTTGCTAAGACTATTTTGTGCTTTCTTACTCAGATCCTCATCAACTTCGCATGATATTACCCTCTTTGCCCGTTTGCATAGCTCTGCCGTGAGGTTGCCATTTCCCGTTCCGATCTCAAACACTACATCATTTCTGTCCAGTTCTGCGTAATCAGCTATTGAACGCAGAATGTTGCTATCAATGAGCACGTGCTGACCTAACAGCCTTCTCTTGTTCATTTTCGCACGAAGATGTTCATTCTGGCAGAACCAGATATTTCGTCTATTATCCTCTTGGCCATTAGCTTAGCAGGATCTCTCAAACCAACTCTCTTCTGCAGATCTTCAAAGTTTTCAAACTGCTTCTTATCTCTTTCACCTAATATGCTCATCATGTATGTCTTGCCTATGCCCGGTATTAATTCCAGGGAGTGTATTCTTGGGTTTATCGGCTGGGCTTGGTTGATGTAATCCACGAATCTTTTCTCGTTTGTCCTGACCAATTTTTCAATTACAGAAGGCAGCTCGCTCTTCGCATTAGGAGAAATGTTGTCATACTCCAGCCTTCCTAACACGCTAAGTACTTTCGTTCTTCCCTCCCTGCCTATGTATAGTCGCTCTCCAAGATCAAAGGTCATGTTTGGTACGCCCAATAATTCCAGCAGTGTAAGCCTCTCCTCGCCAATTGCCTGTATTATCGTACCCTCCCTACCTCTGACTGTAGTAGATCTTCCACGGGTTGTTAGATCAAGAATGTATGCATATTCCTCATACCTCCTCGGCTGTACTGTGCCTTCCAAGGACCAACACTGCTACCTTTAACTACTGATTCTCCTTGATTATCTTCAGCATCGTTTCCAGAGTGTCTGTAAGTATGAGTTTCTTCCAGCCGAACGTAAACGCCCTCAACTCTTCTATGCTGTTGGGTAATATGTTTACTATTTCAACAGCTTCCTCTTCAGTCAGACTACACTCTTGCATGAGTTTCTCCTTCATCTTTTTTGCATTCTTGCCTTGTATCTTGGCAAACTTTGTCGTATAATCATGAGTCCATCGCTGGATCTGGTCCATCGTATCAGGATCAGCCTTGTCAAGAATATCCTTGACCTCTGGTAACGTTATCACATTCTTCTTGGTCATGTTTGTCAATGCATTCACCCTATTGGTTTGATGTGGTTCAGTCTTGCTGCGACAGTTTTTTCTTTATTTCCAATATTGACCTTGACAACGAGCGCTCTCCTTCCCACTTCATAGACATGACCTACCTTTCCTTGAAATCTTCTGTGCGGCATGCCCTTGTGCTCCCTTGGGTCGATGTCAACTACGACTTTATCTCCAACCTTGTAATCGTGAAGTAGATAAGAAAGACCCCTAACAAATTTCGTATGCAAAACATATCTCGTCTTTCTCCTGAATCCTCTCGATCTTGCCAATTTTCTCACTATACGTTGCTAAGGCTTCAATTTAACAGTTATGTCGCTATCCCCGACTCTTTTTCGTTGGCGTCTCTTCAGGATCTTCAACACCTTTGTCGCTTAGTGTGAACAAAACCTCTCGCTCTGCATGGTAAGGACTGTCTACCATCCTAGCTATTCTGTTCCTGCCCGAGCGCTTAAGGTATATTCTGTATGTGCTTGTATGAGCCACGACATGCCCACCTGTAGGTTTGAACGGATCGCTAAAGAACGAGTCTGGAGATGATTGTATCTGGTTCGTCACAATAGCAGCTATGTTGTAGGTTTCCGAAATTCTTAACAACATATGCATGAACTTGTTCAAGCGCTGCTGTCTTTCCGCAAGTGTTCCTCTTCCAAGAAACTCTGCACGATAATGTGCAACTGCCGAGTCTACGATCAAAAGCTTTGCATTATTCTTGTCAATGACGGATCCAACCTCTTCTATGATAAGTTCCTGATGCGCGCTGTTGAACGCCTTTGCAACGATGACTTGCTCCAATGCCTCATTGGGATCCAAGCCCTTAGTTTCAGCTATATGGTAAATTCGCTCAGGTCTGAACGTGCCTTCTGTGTCGATGTATATTGCGCCAGCATTCAACCCGCCCTTGTCTTTCGGCAATTGAACCATAACGCACAATGTGTGACAGATCTGTGTCTTTCCAGACCCGTATTCGCCATAAATTTCAGTAATTGCTTGGGTTTCAATGCCGCCTTCTAACAGATCATCAATGTTCTTTGTACCTGTAGATATGCGTTCTATCGCCTGCCTCTTCTTGTAGATTTCGGTTGCTGTAACAAAATCATTCTCTAGCTTACCGAGTTCGACCAACTTGACCCTTGCCTTATTGCATATAGTAGTAGCCTTGTCCATATCCAAACCTGTAGCGTCAGAAACGCCCATAGGACCTCTAACGAGTAGATCCATGATAGTATGAATACCCGCTTCAACTAACTTTTGCTTTGTTACTGGCCCAACGCCATCTATGTTGTCCAGTTCTAATTCTTCATTCAACGCATAGTGATGTTAGCGCCATCATAATAAATCTTCTCGTAGTGAATCTATACTATATTGTTTTTACTAATTACTGGAAAGTTTATAATAACATTGGCAACAATGCACGATCAATGTTGCATTGCAAGAAATTTTTCGTCATTGCAATTCTTGCAGTACTTTTCTTTTTGCCTGTAATATCAAGTGTTTCTGTGAGTGATCCAATATGGTCTACATTCAAGGGCAATTCACAACATACTGGGCAGAGCCCGTTTAACGGAACCGAAGAAAGCACCCTCCGTTGGAACTTCCCTACAGGTCAGCGTATTACTTCCTCTCCGGCTATAAGTCCGGATGGCATCGTATACTTTGGATCGTACGACGCCAATCTTTACGCAGTAAATCCAGACGGCTCATTAAAGTGCAGCTTTAAGGCAGGTGAGATGATTGACTCGAGTCCAGCAGTAGCCCCAGATGGAACGGTCTACTTCGGATCATGGGACAAGAAACTCTACAAGATCGACTCTGATTGCAATCGTATATGGAGCGCGGAAACAGCTGGCCGTATTGCGGCATCACCTACAATTGGTCTTGATGGTACCATCTACTTCGGTTCTGACGATGATTTTCTTCGTGCATTAAATCCAGACGGCACTCTCAAATGGAGCTTTAGAACTGGCGAACGGATATTTTCAACTCCTGCAGTTGCACCTGATGGAACTGTGTATGTAGGTTCTTTCGACAACAATACCTACGCAATCAACCCGGATGGCAAGGAAAAGTGGAGGTTCAAGACAGGTGGGTTTATCTTTTCTTCTCCATCAATATCCCCACAAGGAACAGTTTATTTTGGTTCATATGATGGCAATCTCTACGCAATCAATCCAGACGGCACGGAAAAGTGGAGATTCTTTACCGGAGATGTAGTACAAACATCGCCAGCAATAGCTCCCGACGGCACGATCTATGCTGGATCCTTTAATGGCAATCTCTACGCAATCAATCCAGACGGCACGGAAAAGTGGAGGTTCAAGACAGGGGATCTGGTTGTTTCTTCTCCAGCGATAGATTCTGACGGCACAATCTACTTCGGTTCTGTCGATATGAACCTTTACGCAATCAACCCTGACGGCACAGAGAAATGGAGGTTTGAAACAAATGCTAGAATTTTTTCATCGCCAGCAATAGCTGCTGACGGAACTATCTATGTTGGATCAGTTGATAACAATCTTTATGCCATAGGTAAGCAACTTATTCCATCGGATTCGTCACTTCCGGTAAACGGACTTGTAAATGAGGCAGTTGGTTACGGTGGAACAGAGCTTTATGTTGTAGAAGTAGCAACTGGAACTAGTGGCATAAACAAGACAATCGATCTACATGTAGTTCTAAAAAATCATAGCGCACAACCAAAGATATTTGATCCATCTTCGTTCAGGCTAAAGGATCTGAGTGGAACCGAGTACAGCCAGGATGTGATGAAGAGTAATCTGAAGAAGGTCAAGATCCAAGCAGGTGATATTATTAGAGGCACATTAAATTTCAAGGTACCAAGCGAAGGTGTTGTTGACCTGCTGACATATCAAGATTCTAGGGGAATTAGACTAACCGTCAACTTGACTAACCCAAAATTACCTCCTGATGATGAACCGGTTAGTATGTTTGAACCCGGTTCAAATGTAGGTAAGAAACTCATCGGCGAAAAGATTGAGATTACAATACTAGATGAAAAGTTTCTAGAGTCTGATCCACAGCAATATGTAATCACAGTTACAATCAAGAACTTGAGTGATACCGCTGCGAAATACGACCAAGCATATGTGTATGTGAAGGATGCCATGGGCAACGCATACACACCCGATACAGAGAAATCCTTCGGCGGAGAACTAGACCCTGGTGAAAGTGTAACAGGAGAAATACTGTTTCTGGTGCCTAGCAGCGTTAGCAGCGTTATCTTCGTTTATGACGATGAGAGGACTAGTTCCTATTTTGTCGTGCCCGAGTTTCCTTTATCAGCCATCGTAACAGCACTTTCAGTATCATTAATGATCTTCGTGCGTTTCCTGACTACAGCGAGGCAGCTATTCAGTATGGTCTAGAACGGGTTTTCCCTAATGCTTTGAAAAACGCACGCGTGTAAAAGCTACTAGAGGGGGAGCCTTTATAAAGAAAATTGAATTCGGGATTAGGATATGTATCCGAACTGGATGTTGTCTGTATATAAGGAATCATGATTACAAACGCCTAGATCAGATCTTGCAGGAACTATTGCATCATACATGTTCATACATTGCCTAACTATCGCTTCAGGGTCTTCGACGCTCTCATCGCAATCTGTTCGAACGTCACTCGTAGATGCGTTACCACCTAGATCGTATGTAAGATACTTGCCCTCTCACAACAACGCTTCTCGATCCTGTCGAAACTGGAACTGTTGTGGTTGGACTCTTGCAAGCATCGCACTGCTTTGACAATGATCAACGTGAAGGTATTCGCAAAAAGAAGCTATCTGACTTATTATTGTTTTGTAGGTGATGATCTACTAGATTCATAGACTAAACTCTGAAGTGTAGTAACTTCTCTCAAAAGGATTCGCATTTCCAGAAAATCTGCGGCCAGTTCATCATTTTTTTGCTGCGTCCTAAAGTTATCTGCTAATGCAAAAGCAATTAGAGGAATGATAGCAGCCGCTATTGATATTGATATAGCAGATTCCACAGTAAGCTCAAATCGAGGTAGTTCGACAAAGTATGAAACTGAAACGCTTGCGTACAGTACATATGCAAAGATAACGATACTGGACACATAAACGTAGAGCGGAAACCAAGTCTTTTGCTCTTTTACATATCGTCTTCTTTTCTCGACAAACTTTCCCTGCTTATCTGTAAGCGTCTTTACCGCAGAAGAAAGCTTTTCCATCAAGCTGTTTGGATCTTCAGAATACATTTCAAGACCTCCTCAACAGTTCAATTTCTTGAATACGAATTTCAAACAATGCCATTTCAGTGTAGCCTATGATGTCTATGCGCTCAGCGTATTTCTGCCTATCAAGTTTATCAGCAAGTAAATAAATCAAAATAATAAAAAGTGCCGCAGGTAACATTATCCAAAATTGACCAGTTATCAAAGACGAAATGCCAGAAGCAACACCATCTATAACTGAAGCTGGAAGAGCATACTTGAAAACGGTATCACGAGCATGTTTCAGATCCTCTAGTCTTCCAGCCTCTGCTTTCACGACAGAATCAATCTTAGATTTTTTGTAATCTAAAAAGTCATGCAACTTCGCGGGATCTAAGGACATATGATGCCTATTCACTAGGTAGGATATATGCTTGGTCCTATAGTAATCCCTTGAATAGAAGAATTGCAAAAAATCCTTCCTATGCATCAAAATTCTAAGACTTAGCTTTCCAACTAGAAGATCATATGATGAAAAATTAGGCTCGATGTTTCATACGCACCTCAATCATTTATGCTTATCCAACATTTCCCAAAAATTTGTACTTTCGGAACTATAGCATCTTCGCTGCTTTTATGGCTATTTGTTCAGCCATGCTACTTGTAGATGCGTTACCACCTAGATCGTATGTAAGATACTTGCCCTCGTTGATCACTTGTTCCGTCGCATCGAAGATCGCCTTTGAAATATCCTTCTCTCCAAGATATTCTACCATCCATGCGCCTGAAAGCACCGTTGCTGTAGGGTTTACCTTGTTCATGCTCCTGTACTTGGGTGCGCTCCCGTGTGCTGGTTCGAACATAGCATACTTGTCCCCGAAATTTCCAGAATACACGTTTCCAATCGAACCCAGATTTCCAGACGCTGCTTCGGAAACGATGTCCATGAAGAGGTTCGTGCTTAGAAGTATGCACTGGTTAAACCTTTCAGGATTCTTAACTAGCTGCTGGCACATGTTATCGATGAAATATTCTTCAACCTCTATGCCCTTGTTTTCTGCTGCAAACTTGTTGACGGCTGCCCAGAAGATCCCGTCTGTTTCCTTCAGTATATTGCGTTTCGTTATCGCGACCACTTTTTTGAATCCCCTGCTCTTCGCAACCTCAAACGCTTTTCTGGAAACCCTCTCGCATCTGTCCCTGGTTATCTTTCTAACAGCAACTGCTGCATCGTCTCCGACTTTGAACTCTATACCTGCATAGAGGCCTTCAGTAGCTTCTCTAACGCATACAAAGTCTAATTTTTTTTCTGATTTGCCATATGATTTGATCGGCCTGATGTTAGCATAAAGCTCGAATCTCTGCCTGATGCTCACAGCAACGCTCCTAGGTGCTGTTGGAACAGGAACTGTCGTGGTAGGGCCCTTGAAGCAGGCATCACACTTTTGCAGGATATCCCAGGTGTTTGGAGGTATGTACGAGTCTCCTCCATTCTTCTCCCACCACTCTGAACCGGCATCGCACAGTATCAGCTCAACCTTTGTGTTGCATGCCTTCAACACTTTTAGCATGGCATCAACAAGTTCAGGTCCAGTTCCATCGCCCTTGATGATTGCGGCTTTTGCCAAATCTATCGCTCACCCAGCCAAACAATATTTAACTTTACCTGCTAGTTAGTTCCATCCTTATCCTCATATCCTTACCCAAAATAATAGTATTGATGTCCACACCGGCTTCGACTTCACTAAAGTCATCCTCAGTAATGCTCTTTATGAAAATCTTCACATCATACTGATTTAGATCCAGACCCCACAACTTGATGAAATTGCCTAGCGTGAATCTAGTCGGTTTGAAGAATTGCATGTGAATCGTTCCGTCGTCATCATGCGTATGCAACGGTCTTACGCACTTACTGGTTATGCCAATATTGGCTGGAACGGTGAAGGGCTGTCCGTCCAATGTAACGTTGATGTACGCCCGCTGATCGAACGGTACATCTTCACCAGGAATGCACTGCTCCAACGGTGGAGGGCCAACAAGGACCATGTTTATTATAACAGCCAGAGCGGTGCCCGCTCCGCCTAAAGCTACTGGAATAATGAGCTGCGCTTTAGTTAATTTCTTCTTCCCTTTTGGAGGCTTGCGCGGCTTCACCATACACGGCGATAGCAGAACCAAATGATTTAATGCTTTTCTATTGTCCGCTCCAGCATAAAAGATCATCAATCCCATGATCTCAGAAATTCTTATGGGAACTTTTGATGGTCAAATCTATCATTATATATATCTGCAACACATGATAGTCGCAAATGATGTTTGTTCAGTTGTCTGACATACATGTTGGACCACAATTTAAGAAGGATGTCTTTGAAAAAGCTGTGGAAGAAGTTAATCAATTAGATCCAGACGCTGTAATAATTACTGGCGATCTTACGGAAAATGGCATGCTTTCGGAGTATGAGAGGGCAAAGGAGCATATCAAGAAATTAAAGACTAAGAATATCATAGTTTTAAGCGGTAACCATGATTACAGAAACACAGGTTACCTTCTCTTCAAGAAATTCTTTCCTTCGAAAATGCTATACGAATTTGATGATTCAGTTCTCATAACATTAGGTACTGCAAGGCCCGATAGGGATGAAGGCGAAGTCGGCTACAGACAGAACGTATGGCTTTCCCGCTCGCTCTCAAAGTATAAGAACAAAACAAAGATCATTGCCATGCATCATCATCTGATATCTGCTCCTGACACTGGAAGCGATAGAATAATTGTTCTTGATGCTGGAGACACTCTGCAGGCTGCACTTACTGCGAAGGTGAACCTTGTTCTTTGCGGTCACAAGCACAGACCGTGGATATGGAATCTGGGTCCTCTAACGATTGCATTTGCTGGAACGGTTTCTTGCGATAGGATGAGAGGCTTCTTTGAAAACAGTTACAACATAATAACAGTACAAAAGGGCAAAGTGGACATAGACCTAAAGGTTGTTGGAGGCAAAAGAATGCCGCTGAAGAATATCCAAAACATGCGCGAAGCTGAAGAAGAGTAGTAGATTAGTTAGATTGGTACCCTTTTTATTCCTTCAAGATCATCAAAATCTTCATCATCGCTCACTATGCTCGTTATCTTTGCTTCCTTCATTATAGCTATATGAAATGCGTCCCTAGGAGATAGATCGTTCTTCTCGATAAGCTCCAGTGCTACCATAGGAACAGTTGAGGATACGGCAGTTATCTCAAGGTTTGGCATTGAGTAGATTCCTTCAACAACGGTTCGCAGCATATGGCTTTTCTTGTTTTTGATAAGTACCCACATTATCTCGTCCAGTGTTAACGCCGAAGTTTCTGCAAACTGCTTTCCTTTTAATATAGTCTCTTGAATCTTCCTCGCGTTCTCGCCCTTATGTGTTACATCTAAAATTGCAAAGAGAAAGAAATTCGCGTCAAGATAGATCACTTGAAGACCTCCTCATACATGGCATCCCCGTATTTCATCTTCTTCGTAACATCAAGGCCCTCCTTCTTTCTTAATTCGTCCCACCTTGCAATGAAATCTTCCTGAAGAGGTTTTATTTCCACATATTTGTCCTTCACTTCGATGCTGACGTAGCTATTCTCCGTCAAACCTAGGCTGGTTCTAACAATCTTGGGAATTACGAGCTGCCCCTTACTACCAACTCTGACCTTGAATTTAACCATTTCCTACCATAAGTAGGAAAAGATATGAATTTAAGCCTTACTGCTTTCCATCTTTGATACTTTCCTGTGCTCTGCTACTTCTGTCCTTCTATTGAGAACGGACGGGAGCTGGCAAAAACAACGTAATTAAAAGAAGTCGTGCGTAATACTTATAAGGTAATACCTCTAAAGTATTACTATGAGTGTGGTTATTTCCGCAAAAGTACCAAAAGAGTTGAAGCAGAAAGCAAAACGCTACGGACTGAAGATAGGGAAACTTGTTAGAAAAACTTTGGAGAAGGAAATAAGGAGAATCGAGCAGGAGAAACTTTCTAAAGACCTAGATGAGCTGAGTCATACGCTAAAAGGCCGTCTGAGCAAGGATGATATCGCAAAGGCAGTAAGATCGTCTAGAGATGAAAGATAAACTCCTGGATGCAAGCGCATTGATTAACATCATGATAAATAATGGTTCTAGTGCACTAGAATTTCTTGATGCGCAGTTCGTCCTTGACCTAACAGTCTACGAAGTGGGAAACGTGCTCTGGAGATTGGTTAATATGGAAAAAAAGATTAGTGCGAGACAAGGTTGTAGTTTGCTAGATTCTTTCTTGCTTCTGGTTCAATATATGGAAGTATTGACCATTAGTGGAATCGAGAAAAGTGTAAAAGAGCTATCTATACAGAAAAGCTTGACTTTCTACGATGCTTCCTATTTAGCCGCTGCAGTAAAAAATAGTCTTACTCTTGTAACTGATGACAAGCAGCTTGCTGAAGCATCGCGAAAGAGTGTCAAGGTGTTAGGATCTGCTGACCTTTAATTTTGATTCAAAATGTATTGGAAGCGATCTATAGTTTAATAACGTCTCTACGTGAAGGTAGGATATATTATATAGTTTTGCTAAAACTATATACATTGGTTAAATAACGAACGCGTTTTGTAGTATTGGATAAATATATTATTAAAGAATTTAATTTTGTTCTATATACAGAGTACAAATCTTACCCAACAGAGCTTTCGTTGATTCTTACCGATAAAAGTTTTGAATCCGCATTCAAGACCTCAACTTTCAAAGACAGATCTTCTGCCATAGCAGTAAGGCCGGCAGCCAAGAAATCTGAGAACCTCTTGCTAACACCATGATAAAGTATAAAATCATGATAGGACAAGCCATTATTATGTTGAACCCTACCGTATCGTGACGAAGTAATCTCTATGAAGGAAAGTATGCTATCGAAATCGATCCTGTTAAACATTAGAAGGATCAATTCCCTAGGTATAGTTCTTCCCAGCTGCTCGCCGATAGTCCTTATCTTTTCTTCATCCAAATTGTCAAGGATTAGTCTTACCGTCTCTTTGGAAAGGGGGATAAAACCTATCTCGGCAGCATATCTTTCCCAAGAGACGTATTTCTTTACGATGCTATTGATCAGTGAGTTGAGGCTGATGTTCTTCTCCCTAGAATCCTTCTTTAGTAACTCGTACAATGTTCTGTCAAACCTACATGCCAGCGTAACGGAATCTTTCTTTGTACTAGATTCCTGATAAATATTAGCCATCTGGATCTTATGGATCTCAATTAACTACTATAAAATATTTATTGTTAGGGATTTTCTGCTAAGATTTTTAGTTAAATCTAAAATTTTATATAAAATACTGTTGCAATCGCATTTGGCTACAAATAATTACAATCTATTTTTAAACAAGCATCAAACTACCTCTAGTGGGTATGGATGGGGAGTTAGTTATGTCAGAGTCACATGAAAACGAGAACAAGATCATACAAGAAATAGAGAAGATAGACGTCACAAAGGTGGGAAAACAGATCTACAGAGGTAGAAACTTCATACACTACAAGATTACTGATAGCAAATATCTTGAACTTCTGAAAGAACAATCGAAAGGTCTTACACCGGAGGTAATAGTGTTTGGGGAATCCACATGGGTCAAGGCGCCTAATCAATTTGACAGCGATAAGCGTCCGATATATTATTCTTATACCGTGGATGGCAAATATACTGAGACTGTAAGTAATCCCAATGATGATCATGAGGTAGCTTTTGGAATGGTAGGTTTCAAGCTGACGAAGGGAACGCGAGAATACTTTGATACTGTTACTCGAGCACCTAAAGCCATCGAAGAAATATCTATAAAAACTAAGCAGGGAATTGTCAAACCAACGTTTGTAGGGAGGGAATTTGAACATATAAAGGGTCACAAGAAAGATCCCAAGGATAAACATCGCGAAGGTTTGCGAATTACTGAAATATACAGACTATCGATAAATGGTAATAAGGGTGAACTTCACCTTACGTTGGAGACTAGGGAAGACACTCCTGTAAAGCACGATGTCAGGTTGCACGATATTAGTCATGATTTGGTAGAATCTCTGATTATTACTTTGAGGTCTGGTAAAATAAAGCCCGATCAGTTAGCAGTGGCTAGGATTGGAGGTGTTGAACTAATTAACCTTGGCGATGATCTAAAACCAATAGCTCACGAGAAATTGGTTGCAGTCAAATCACGAGTGCAAGGCAAGGATTGGATGGGAGAATATTTAGCTCGCAACAAAGAACACTTGCAAAAGATAGAAGCAAGCAAATCGATGATAAATATGATTTATTCTGGTTTTGAGGGACCGCATCTCTTGGAACATGGTGATACTTGGACTACATTTGATCCCTGTGAAGATGGACACGTTGTTGAGAACAACGGTTATAGATATGGCACAGCTCCGGGGAATAGTTGCTATCCATATAACGATGCTTATATCGAAGTTCCTAATCCCCCCTCTCCTAAAAGGCGTGCGTATTTTGAGTATTGTACTGATTACCTTTCACAATGGGTGAACCTAAACCTTAATGTGACGCAGATAAAATTCCGTTGTAACCGAGTCGCTGGCAGTGCGTATGCTTGTAGCTTCAAAAAAATAGATAACAGACCAAGCATTGGGCCTTGTCCTGATCCAGATCCTAATGATGTGGCCAATAATCTTACATATAATCAAATTGCTAGTACGGTCGACCCTGGTACTGGTGCGGCCGATCCTACAAGGACTTACAGGAATCTTAGTTTGGCTGCAGGTAACGACTGGAAAGTTATTAGCGACACTTATCTCACGCCTCCTGGTATCAATAGTCATGCATGTGATCAGTTGGAAGCTAGAGTTTATAGTGGTGAAAACTGGTTCGCATTTGGCATTATGAAACAAAGTGAGACCACTAACATCCCGTTCATTGTTCAGATACAAGCGGAGGAGTATCAGGCGGCCGCAGACCCTCTGCCTACTCTCGAAGTCACTTTTACTCATACATAGTGAAATTGTTGTATTGAAGCTGTCAGCAGAAAATACCAAGGAAGAGAGCTAGTCGTTTCAGATCCTTTTGCGGAATGTAGCGTCTAATTCTAGATAACTCGACAAAAAAAAGAAAAAATCTACGCAAGATACTAGACTAAAAATCTCTTTGCTCTAATCCATATATCGCCTGCTGTAGTGAACCAGCTCCTACACACACTTCCGTTTCCCTACAAGAATTTACCTTCTTCTCTAGTGTAACCTTGATGATTTATCACAACGACATCTTTAATATAATAATGAACTGTAACATTAATTACTGAAGATTGATCTCCAATAACATATGCTACCAATCCTGATATTATTTGCTCAATCGTTGTTTTTAGTATTAATCCAACAACTTTAGTTAATGTTAAAATACTGATCTTGACATGACAGTATATGATAATGCTTTGTGGGGCCTCGGTAGAGTTTCGTCGAACAGTGGGAGATTATGGACTTGCTTAGGATGCAGATTTTGAAGAACAAACTTCTGACGATAGCATTAGGTCTCTCGTTAGTTGCTAGTGCAGGAACATTGATGAAAGACGCCAGCACTCTGACCGTAGATTTCATAACTATCGACTTGAGCGGCACGGCCGATCCCACTGACTCCCCAGCTGGCATAGAATGCGGAGAACCTGATTTCGTTTATGTCACAATACAAAGACAGGGTTTACTTGCAAAGATAAACAAGGATACACGAGAGGTAGTAGAGCTTATAGAGAATCCTGATAGTGAAATCTTCGGATCGTTTCAGAACTGGTTTGACGTAACCAGAGATCCTAGTACTGGCAATCTCTTTATCATCGAAAGAGATAATGGCAAGTTATGGCGTTTTGACCCAGCGGCACCAAGAGAAACTGCTTTTACTCGAATTCCTCTAGTTGAACGCGTAGTAGATCAGACGCCTGAAGATGGGCTTCCAGTAATCTCATATCCACTGGGATTCGATGTAAGACCTACCCGTGTACAGTTTGATACGGATGGAGATGGAGATGTAGATAGTGGTTTTGATTTCGGTGCGGGTTCCAGTGCTGTAGAGTTTGCTAATGGCAATATTTTCGCATCTGTTAGTTACCGCGTTGATTTTCCCATTGATATAAATAATCTGGGAGTGAACGACCTCTTCTTTGTGGGCCTGATCAAAGTGAATCCAATAACATTGGAGCAGGAGAGAATATCTTTGTCCGAGTTTGGTGTCTTCACGACATTTGGGATTAATGGAGATGTTCTTGAACCAAATATACTATATTTGTCAGATCCGTTCAGTAATCAAGTGCTTTTCCTTGATACGAATGAGCCTGAGACTGTCCTTGCCACTGTAAGTCTCGATCCTCAAACCTTTCCTTCGGGCATTTCCAACAACGCAACCAATGTATTTGTGGCACTTTTCAAATCACCGCCTGGAAACAGCACAATCGCGCAGATCAACAAATCAAGCTTAAGTGTGAGTATAATAGATACGGGCGCTCCCATTGCTGCCAATCGTCTTGGCACGTTTACAACTTTTATTAATAACGACGTGCTTGTATGGACTGATGCAAGCAACCACGTTGGAACGATAGATCTAAGTACTGGCGAAAAAACAGTGAATAATACAGTAACCACGAATAATCGGTTTGGCTGCGTGCCACTGGATGGTGAGTTCTGGTTTGCGGCTCAGGGGAGCGCAAAAGTTGGCATACTGCCGAACTCCAAATTTATTGGTGGACGCCCCGTAAGAGCAACTAGTACGGGCGGAGGTGGTGCAGGCTTGTACCGCAGCAGAGATTTTGCGTTTGGAAACCCTGATGATCCTAGATATGACGCTGCGCCACCAGTCATTAAGGAAGTATTAATTCAGCAAGGCAGTGTCAAGATACTTGCGGAAATAACCGATACGGTGGGGGTCAAGGATGTAAGCATAATCATCGGTAAGAAAGGTTTCTCAATGAGTCTCCATGCGGGTAGTCAGAGTTGGTGGTATCGTTCCTTTACGTCAGAGGATCTTCTTGCTTCTGGAGATACGTTACTAGCAAAGATAGTTGCAAGGGACTATAACGATAACAGGGCAGAACATTCTGTCTCCTTAAAGATACCGTTTGGAGCACTATCTCCAAACACAAAAGAAGGTGCGTCATTTGCTATAGCATCAACTGCAACCGTTAACCAATTAGATCAAGGCTATTCCATCATGGCAACAGGGATAGGACCAAGTGATCAAAGTATCAGCCCCCAAATAACGATAAAGAATGTCGGCACAGAACCCTTGCAAAACATAAGGCTGATGCTGTCACCTTCACTAAAGGGCAAGTTCCTGCTGAGCGATTATGCCATAAAGAGCATTGATCCTCACTCTGACGCTGTAGTCACACTAAAACTGAATGGAAAGCCAAACGTTGATGCTATGAACAATCCCGTACCATATAGAGGGCAGGTAATAATTTCCATAGATAACGGCAGCCCTTACATACTGGAACTCTCTGGGGCGATCCCAAACGAATCAGCGTCCATGCATAGTCTATTTATGAAGATGATAGAAAGTAAGGGAGAGCAGAGGTACAAGAGCTTCGAAAAGCCAGATCTGAGAATCTCGAAACAGGCAGATTACAAGGTTACATTAGGAAGCGGGGATAAGCTCGTAAAAGGTGCTGATGAGCTGATAATAACCAACACAAGCGACAGCCCGTTGAAGAACCTCCGAATAATGACCTCTTCTATAGCTGACTATATCATGCCAGATCAGAGGAATATAGATTTCCTACCAGCAGGTAGTTTCGTTAAGGTGAAACTTGTGTCCAAGTTGAATGACGCCGTATATAGAGACCTGCAAGGAGAGATAATTGTGGCGCCAGAAAACGGAAATCCAGTATCGGTTCCGATTAGCGTAGGCAGGCAGCTGCCAGAAGATAAAAATAGGATGTATCAAGTAGGCACGGTATCTGGAAGTTATGTCATAACGCATACCTCTGAAAGCATTGTGATAAGGAATACTAGTCAAGAAACGATAGACAACGTCCGTATAGTACTCCCGCAGCAGCTTGCGAGGATATTCTCGTTAAGCGAGGATTCCTTCAAAGCTATCGAACCAAACAGCGAAGAGATAGTATACATGAGGCAGAGAGGAACCATAGAGAGTAATGCAAAACAGATACTGAATGATTACAATGGAGACATCATAATAGTCTCTTCAGACGGAATGAAAAAGGTAATACCTGTAAGCATTGTTTGGAAAGGTATTGCAAGCGAACACTTTGTTGTCAATGCTAGGAACAGTGCTGAAGAACTGGCCAAAGCCGCACACGTAATAAATTTCCTAGAACATAGCTATTCTGAAGCAGCTAGGATTCTGGGTGAAACTAATACTAGGACCGTAATATACATGACAAGTTCGCTGGATGAAGTCAAGATGCTTAGCAGCGCCTTAGCACCTTCGGCATATATCTATAATGAAGACTTCGCCCTGATCTGGAGCGACTCTGAAGATATCGATATGCTAGCACTAGAGCAATTTGCACACAGAACCATAATGCAGAACTCTGGCGCATACTGGGCAAAGCAGAAGATAGCAACAGATCAAGGAAACTGGCTTGTTGATGGGATATCAGGCTATGCGACAGCAAGAATAGTTGGTGAGCGTGATATGATAAAGGATCAGTTGGATGCGTTCATAAACCAACCTGTGTCATTCGAGTGGTATGGTATATCCACTCCATCTCAGTACGGAGCATCATATATGCTGTTCAAGTTCTTGAGCGAGAAGTATGGTGATACAGTAATAGATAGAATACTGAATAATTTGGATTCATCAATGGTAAGCAACCGGCAATGTGCCACATTTGAACAGTGTGTAGTTCTAAGAGCAGTGTACGATATTAATGGATTCAAGATGAATGATAAGAGACACGAATTGAGTTTTGATACAGTAGTTAATGAATGGAAGGATTATGTGCAGGAAAGGTATGCTATCAGTGAAGAGCAGCTGGCCATCATTGATTCTCTAAAATAGAGAAGTATTGCAGAAATTAACCTAACAACTTGTTAAGCTTCCGATGTTCGATGTTATTATTCACAGTTAACTATAATATTTGAACCGTCACCGCCCAAGCAAGAGTCAGTTCCATCCTCACCATCCAGTGTGTCATTTCCTAGACCGCCTCTCAGAGTGTCATCATCTTTGCCTCCAAGAATTACATCATTGCCTCCACCTCCCTTAAGCACGTCATTACCATCGTTACCCTCAATCATATCGCGTCCCCCACCACCGAGTATCGTATCGATTCCATCTCCACCAATCAAACAATCAGGACTACCCCTACCCTTGATGAAGTCATTTCCTCCATTTCCGCGAATGAGATCATTGCTGCTCGTGCCGATTAGAGTATCATCACCTTCGGTACCATCAATAACATTAGCAAACTGGTCAATTGTCATTCCACAGAAGCTAGGGGGATCGATTGCACCTAAATCGTTGGTGAGATGGGAAACAAACGCGTCACCGAAAATGTCACCGCCATTATAGACTTGATCATAAGCGCCAGAAGTTGTCGGATAGTCGTCTGATAAGGTACGGCCAGCGATGAAAACACTGCCAGAACCATCAAGTTTAATGGCACCAGAACCATCTCCGTTGGTTCCGCCAACAAAGGTAGAGGCTAGAAGGTCTGATAGGTCGTTATTAAACTTGGAGACGAAGGCATCTTCAACACCACCAAAGGTCTCACTATAGGCACCAAGAGTCGTGGGGTAGTTGGCAGAAAAAGTACTACCAGTAATGAATATGTTTCCAGAGCTGACGGCAATAGCAATCGGGTTGTCTGCATCATCTCCACCAACGAAGGTAGAGGCAGGTAGTGAGCTTAAACTGCTGTCAAGCTTGGAGACGAATACATCTGAGCTACCATTAAAGATCTCATCGTAAGCGCCAGAAGTTGCAGGGAAGTCGCCTGATTCGGTACCGCCTGTAATGAATACATCTCCAGAACTGAAGGCTATATCAGAAGCAAAATCAAAGAGCTCCCCTCCAACGAAGGTAGAGGCAGGCAGTAAGGTTAGATCGCTGCTAAACTTGGAGACGAATACATCTGAGCTACCATTAAAGATCTCATCGTAAGCGCCAGAAGTTGCAGGGAAGTCTTCAGAAGAAGTTGTACCTATGATGAATACTTTATCAGAACTGAAGGCGATGCTAAAAGCCAGATCCTCATTCTCTCCACCAATAAAGCTGGAGGCTACCAATAAGGTCAACCCACTGTTAAGTTTGGAGACAAAGGCATCGGAGCCACCGCCATTGTAATCTTGATCATATGCGCCAGAAGTTGTTGGGTAGAATTCAGAAGTGGTGGCACCAGCGATGAATACATTTCCAAATGCATCAAAAGCAACACGGGAGCCAATGTCATTGTCGTCTCCACCGATGAATGTAGAGGCCAGCAGTAAGGTTAGGTCGCTGTTAAGCTTGGAGACAAACGTGTCAAATTCACCACCATTAAAGACTTCGTCGTAAGCGCCGAGTGTTGTGGGATAATCACTTGAAGAGGTACTACCAGTGATGACTACATTGTCAAACGCATCAAGTGAAATAGCAGAAGGAAAGTCATCACCCATACCGCCAACAAACGTAGAGGCTATCAATGATGATGATGATAGGTCGCTGCCAAACTTAGAGACGAAGGCATCGGAGGCGCCTAAATTATAGCTCCCATCATAGGCTCCAGAAGTTGTGGGGTAGCCCTCGCCAGCGAAACCAGCTACTAACAGGTTGCCAGAGCCATCAAGTGTAATAGCGGTAGCTGCATCATCGTTTTCCCCACCAATAAAGGTTGAGGCTAGGAGCGGGTCAATGAACAATGTATGGTTAGGATCATAATGCCCTACCGCAAAACCATAGTTGGTATCTCTTATCGTGTAAGAAACATCTATAGATCTACGTATTCCATCTATATCCTGAAATGCCAAAGGTTTGGTCATAGCAACTGTGCCAAGCTCTGTATCTAGCAAGAGTTCACCTTTCTCGTTAACATCTAAACCTCCAACTCCGTCTAACGCAAGTCTAATATCCTCAACGCTTCCACCAGGTTCTACTTTCAATATCTTCTCAACATTCTTTCCATAAGCGCGTAGCTCAACATCGATCGATGGCCATACCTCTCCAAGACCAACTGAATTGTATGTAGGAATATTAGAACGCCAGTTCTCCTCCTTACCAACAAAATAATTGACAATGGCTTTGCTTCTATCCACACCTGCAGGATGTAACACCTGCTGAGTTTCACTTAGAAACCTCTCCCTAATCACTACACCGCTAACAGATCTATCATTCGCGGAGGCGCCACTGGTCAAAGCATAGGTAACATCATTATCAGTAACAAACACAGTACCTGCAAAGGTGCTTGCATAGAACTTTACTTCCTGATCCACCTGTCCATGATTTTCGATAAATGGTAGACTAACTTTCGCAAGCATGTTCGAGCTTATTTGATCTTCCATTGCCGATTGTCCATGAACAGCAACGTTCTGTTCTTCTTGTACCTGCTCATCTACTAATACAAAATTAGAATTTCCAACAACGCCAAAATCTGCCATCTGCGCAATTAGAATACATCCTAGCAATGCCACTAACACCCTCTTTTGGCCCAATATAGTTCCCTTTTATGGATAAGATCCTAATAAAGTAGTGTGGAATTTGACCTTCTATCTTCTATATCGGAGAGATAGTTCGTAGCACGTGAAAGATCCACCTGTTGTACTTGTAGAAGTTTACATTTGATGCATGTGGAAAGTCGCTATATGCTAACTAAATGTATTACATGAATAATAAAACGAACATTTGAGCTGATTATATCATTTCGATTATACGCTATAGTACTGAACAAACATGGGAAAGCTAGACTATGTGTCTGAAATCGGCCAAGAATTGAGTGGCAAGAAAGGTACGGTTACGCTATCCTGCAGATTAGACAAGACATTATACGATATGTTGCAGAGCGACTCTAAAAAGAAAGGCATCAGCCTCAACTCGCTGATAAACAGCATAGCAAACAGATACATCTCGTGGGAAAGATATGCTGCAGAGGTTGGTTTCATTCCCCTTGCAAAGGAGACTGTAAGGCTTATTTTTGAGAGCTTAGAGGAGAAAAAAATGTACAAGATTGCAGAGCATCTTGGAAGAACGATTCCAAAGGAATTGATCCTGCTCATGTTTAACAAGATCGATTTCGACAGCATAGTAGCATTCCTTGAAATTACATCATCGCGTTATGGCATGGTCCAGCACAGCAACGGTGGAAACTATCATGATCTGATACTATACCACGATGTTAACGAAAAATTCTCAAGATTCCTGTGCGAGAGCCTCAGAGTAATGGCAGAAGATCTATCATTCAAAGCAGACATCCTGAACGCTGATTCAAAGATCCTGCGCATAAGAATCGGAGAAAGCTGTAGTGTGAAGTAAATAATTGATTCTGCATGGAGTCACTTCAGCCATACACTGTAAGCTGAGTAAGGATATTTCCCCGTTAGGGTCCAGCGGTTAATTAACTTGAACTCGAACATGTCGTCATGAATCAGTTGCTGCAAGAGATCATCGCCAACTACCATCTGGCCTGGTTTGGCATAGTGCGATATCTTGGCTGCGGAGTTAATGACTGTCCCGAAAAGGTCGATCATTGAATATCCATCAGGGGATCCTATCCTGATCACCTTTGCTGCACCAAAGTCAGCACTTATCCTACACCTTATCTCTGGAATTTTTTTCTGTACAAGATATGGGGTAAGTGACTCTAGCATATGAGACATTGCCAAGCCGCACAGTACCGCCTTGTCGTGGTTCTCTATGTAGTACTTGCTGCAAGGGAAGAATCCTATCACACAATCCCCAGCGTTCTTTAGAACATAGCCTCCATAGTATTCTATTAAATCTGATGCGTTTTCAAGGAATGTCTTGTAATACTCTCCCGTCACTTCGTCCGAAAGCGTCTTTACCTTCTCTGTTGAATTTACTATATCCATGTTAAGTGCGGTAATCTGAACTGTCTTTCCTTCCAGTGCTTCTAGGACTGAATCACGCTTATTGCATAAATGTTTGATTTTTCTGTCAGCACATTTAACATCAACATCGCTTATGAAATCCAGAAACCGTTCATCTGTAGACCGCTGCACAAGCTCTGGATCTGCACTCCTAATGCGATGACTTGATACCCCCCACATCATGATTTCTTCATTCCACCTAAAGCAATATGCCCTGGTCTTTACAACACGTGAAACTATAAGAAATAGCAGCAAGCGGTTGTAGCTAGATGTATCTTTGAATTGAGTAACACTTACTATTCGCTAGATTTTGGTAAGCAGATCATCTATGACACTCATTTATACGATAACAAAAGCAAACGAGAATCGCAGCACCTTCTGCACAACGTGTAACTATACAGTCTGGAACAATCATAGCAAAGTGTGCTGGGATCGAAGCTGTTACCGCAGCTCTTGCAGAATCTTTTACCCTTCAACATACATCATATTGTAAACCAAATTTGCAATAAAAGTGCGTAGCAAACAAGTGTAGCTAAATGTATTCAACTCTGGGCTATATTGTGAAGGATGCTCTCAACGAAATGCCGCATAAACTAGAATATGTACAATAAATACAAAGTATGAATTATAAAACAAGCATTTGAGCTGACTATATCATCAGCAAATGATATGGTTAAGATGTGTCAAGAACATTCAACATCTGGTGGGAACGTAGGAGAAAATCGTCTAGATCGAAGGATAAAACCCTTCACATGGATATGAAGGGTGATTTTTTCCATCATCCAAACTCGAGATCCGATAGAACTGTTCTTGAAGAAGATTATTATCTGAACACTATAAGCGATGAGGACCTGTGTGAGAAAAAAGCAAGGAAGGTAATACATAACAAGTGTTCCTATATTCTGCAATCACTTGAAGGAAAGACGATCAACATCACGGCGTTAGACGTGGATATAGTAAATTCCAGCGAGAAGGTGAAGACACTTTCGGACGAAGTGGCTGGGGAGTATTATCAAGCGTTTTTAGAAAACGCATCGGATCTGATAGAACACTATGGAGGATATGTTCTAAAGAATGTTGGAGATTGTGTGATAGGATTCTTCCCTTGCAGCAAGTACTACATAGAGAACCACGACAAGGCTGTACTTTGCGGATTAGCAATGCATGATATGATAAAAGATTCACTGAATCCTTATTTCATAGAGAGAAAACTGCCTTCGATAGAGTGTAGGATAAGCGCTGACTTTGGTGCAGCAAAGGTGATCAGGATAAGCTCCAATGGCGATTACTCAGCCATAGATCTCTTCGGAAGCGCGATGAACTCGGCAGCAAAGATATCACACTACGCCAAACCAGGCCAGATGGTAGTTGGCGAGAACCTCCTGAGGAAATTAATCAATTCGACAGAATTCGAATTCAAACTGATAAATCGCTTCGGAATCAGGAACAATAGTTATGCGGTATATCTTGTGGAGCACAGGTGATAAAACTATGTCTCGCTCTGAACCTTTCTTCTATCAAATAGGTCTGAAGCATACCATACGTAGCGGAAATAGTCCTGACACCATTCATGAAAGACTTTGTCCTCACTGTAAAACATCGCGTTCATATCGATTTCGTTCTTCAGGTTCGGGAAAAGCACGCAGGCTGATTTATCCGTGATTATAGTTGCAGCTTGGATCTTCTTAACCATCCTTCTTTCAGCTTTCCCTTCTGTCAAAAGTGTATTCCACGATACCTTCTTCGTAGCCTCGGACATTCCCTTCGGAACAATTGCATCCTCTGGCAGTATGTATGAAAATTTTGTGCCATCTTTGATTTTCTCCGCAAGAGGTTCGATCAGATCAACTGGCACTTGAGGTATTATGGAATTGATATACTCTTTAGCCTGCAGGTACATAAGTTTCCATCCCTGTAGGACAGCCACTACACCTTTTACAACTTTACACTCGTTTAAATCTCCGATTCTACGCTCAAACTTTAATGGTATATTTCCCAGCGTATGATCCTGAAAGTATTCCTTGTGCTCCCCAAGAAAGTTAAAGGATGGTATCTGTTTTATTATTGTCCTGCCATAAGTAGTAAGGCTTAGAGAACCGTTAGAATCTTTTTCAACCAATCCTATATCTGTCAAGCGGTTTATGTTACTGTGAGCATGCTGGATCGTTATATCCAGATCTTTTGCAAGTTCTGAAAGTTTCAAAGTCTTTTCGTTTAACCTGAAGAGCATTGCCCTTCTTACCTTACCAGCCAACTCCGTAAATATCTGCCCTGTCTTTGATTCTTCAGCGTCACTGATTTCCTCGGTCATCTTTACTTTTTTACAAACAAGTTATGATATAAACAATCCTGTTCGGGGCATGGATGCATATTCACGAGGAGACTGATTTTATTAAAAACACATTATTAAGCCAATTTTGCTACGATCACTGCATGGATTCACATAGAACAGAACTCTTGCATTGGAATGAGTATGTGAGGAGCAAAGAACTGGTTCTTGACAAAACTGCATTCATGATGGCTAAGACCCTGCAGTATCCATCACTCAACATAGACGAACAGCTTCGAATAATAGATTCAATGGCAGCGGAGCTCAAGAGTTTCATAGATCACAGGGAAAGGCCAACTGAAATTATCACCGCAATGAACGAATACATATTTGAAAAGCAAGCGTTTGCTGGAAATGTCCAAGATTACTATGATCCTAGGAACAGCTACCTAAACGATGTTCTTGCACACAAGACTGGCATACCCATAACGCTGTCAGTTCTCTACATCGAGCTTGCAAGGAGAATAGGGTTCAAGCTGCACGGTGTTGGTTTTCCGGGCCATTTTCTGATCAAGTACGCCGAAAAGGATCTCGAGATAGTTCTAGATCCATTCAGCAAGGGAAGAATACTTGCGTACGAAGACTATCAGGTCTTGCTTGATCAACTATACAACGGTCAAATCAAGTTCGAGAAAAGTTTTCTGAACACAGTCACCAACGAGCAGATACTCATAAGGATGCTACGGAACCTCAAGGATGCTTTTGTATATTCTTATGATTACGACAAGGCCCTTATGACAACAGACATGGTACTTTCAATTGATCAGAATATTGCAGAAGAGTTCAGGGACAGAGGCATGATCTTTTATTACAAGCAACTATACGAAAATGCTCTTTCAGATCTTACCAAGTATTTGGAAAACAAACCAGATGCAAATGATGCAGACAATATTCTAGCAATAATTCGCGACATAAAGGCAATTTTGAGCCAGGATATGTACAAGTAGAGTTTGTATGAAACCCTACTGGCTCGTCAACAAGGAAGTAAGTTTTCCAGCTCTTAAGCAAGACATACGCACAGATGTTGCAATAATAGGTGCAGGAATAACAGGTGCGTCTGTATGTTATTGGTTATCTGGTAAATGCAATGCAGTTTTACTTGAAGAAGATACGGTAGCCAGCAAGGCATCTGGAAGAAACGCTGGGTTCCTTCTTACCGGCACTTCGGATTATTACAACAAGGCGATTAAGCGTTACGGACATGATAACGCAAAGAAAATCTGGAAAATTACACAAGAAAACCATGCTCTGCTGGAAAAACATGTTCTCAATGAAGAACAATGTGATCACAAACGTTCTGGCAGCTACCTTGTAGCAACCAGCAGGAGAGAGATGTATGACATTATTGAAAGCGTCAATCTCCTAAGAAATGATGGATTCGACTACCGATTAATCAGTGAAGGAGAAATAAATGAAATTCTTTCGAGCAACGGTTTTCATGGATCTGCGTTCAATGAAAGAGATGGCGAGATCAATCCTGTCAAACTTGTAGGTGCGGTGATCAAAAAATCTAATGATGGAATACAAATCTATGAGAAAACTGCTGCTAGAAGAATTTCTGCTGGGAAAGATGGTTTTAGTATCAAAACGGATCATGCTACCATACGTTCCGATTTCGTGGTGCTTGCTACCAGTGCATATACACCCATGCTTAATTCGTATTTCAAGGGCAGAATAACCCCGGTTAGGGGACAGATGCTCGCTACAAACCCCCTCAGTAAAAGATTCGAGGGTGTGTTTTATGCAAATTATGGTTATGAATACTGGAGACAGGCAAATGATGGAAGAGTACTCGTAGGGGGTTTTAGAGAACTGGATTTCGTAAGAGAGAAGGGTTACAAAATGATTACCACAAGAAAAATTCAGAAAAATCTAGAGAAGTTGCTTGCCCAACTATCGCTAAAGTTTAGCGTGGAACGTAGATGGTCTGGCGTAATGGATTTTTCAGAAGACCGTCTACCGATCATAGGATCCTTGCCTAACAAGAAGAATTTGCTAGTCTCAGCAGGATACTCAGGTCATGGTTTGGGATTCGGATTTTATGCGGGTAGAATGATCTTGGAAATCATACTTCATGGCAAGACTAGAAATATTGAACTTTTTTCTCCATCTAAGTTGCGCTAGCTTGAATCTAATATGCTTTGTTTACGATCATGTAATGTTTTCAATTATGACTAGTTATGATAAAATAAGCGCCGGGGGTGGGATTCGAACCCACGATGCCCATAAGGGCAACAGACTTTCTATGCAGGTACTGCTTAGCAGGCCTGCTCCATACCATGCTAGGAGACTCCGTTTGGGTATTACCTAAAATACCGAAACCCCGGCTCCTTGCCTGTGACCCTTGGCGCAGCCTAGGCAACAATTAACGAGAATTTTAACTTTGACCAGTAATTATGTGATAATTAATTCGGATCAATCATACGTTATCAATCTATGCAGATTATTCTGTCATAGCTAGGGGTTTGGCACAGGTGTATTACATGTATGTAATACATGTATACTTACTCTAGGATTTCTCGATTGAGTAGAAACTACCTCTAGTTTGATAGCATACTCGCTGGTCTTTTCTGTAATAGCAGCAATACTATTAGCCGCTACACAAGCAGCGTACGGCTATCCTACCTTTATGGATCAAGCAGTTCCAGCCAAGTGGACTGATCTCTATTTCTCTATCTGCATTTCAAACACCGCTGATCCCAGATATGAAAAGATGTTCGTCAACGCTGTAGAACAGTGGAAGAGTGCATGGCCAAATTTTGAATATATAGTACATAGCGGGCAGACGGGTTGTGACATTAATGTAAACATTACAAAAGATGTCGTTGGGTTACCTAAAGACCAACACAGCCTAGGAACTACTAGGATCGGTTACTGGTACGGCAATAATATAGTGAATGCTGATATCACCATCCCTACGCAGCTAAAACAAGAAGTGAAGCAAGGAAATTACTGCTGCAAGGCTCTGATATACGAGTTTTCCGAGAAAAAGTTCAACTTGATTGCACTGCATGAGTTTGGCCATGCGTTGGGATTAGCGCATCCGGAAGATGATGGCGCTGAGCCTTTTGATGTTATGTATGCAATGGGAGAGCACAACCAATACGTCATTTCAGCCATAGCTATAGGAACGCTGAATAGCATTTACGGCAAAACAACCAGTGCAGTTGACCATCCTGTTGAAGTCAAACCTTTGGTTACAGTTGATGTAGGGATGGATAAGGACACGTATTTCTTTGATGATGCAGTAAAAGTGTCTGGCAAGGTTTCAAAGCTAGGAGGAACCGGCATGGTCATGTTGCTTAAACTTCTAGACGGTGAGCCATCATTGTCTATAAACAAAGTTACCAATTTCACACCGAATTATGATGGTACATTTGCTGTTGATACTGATTTGAGGACAGACCAAAGTGGGGACTGGATGATGCTTACACAGTATATGGGAGTCTCAAAAAGTTTATTGTTTGACGTAGAGGAGACACCGTACAGGGCCCTCGCACAGACCGATAAAGCAAGCTATTCTGCAGGTGATGTTGTAAAAATTAATGGCAATGTTACCAGATACGGCGATAGGGTTTCCATAAGAGTCCTTAACCCAGACGGTATCAACTTTGCCTATACGAATGCCCCTATTTCGTCAGACAAAAAATTTGGTGCAGAGTTTCCCCTGACAGAATCAAAGTTCACCATTCAGGGACTTTGGACTATACGGATGACCTTTGCTGATACTGTTAATGATGTTACTTTCATGGTAGAAAACTCTCTTGATTCGCTGCGAAACAAGATACCTGAAAAATTAGCGAGCGAGAACGTATTAAGCTATCAAGGCATGGTGAATATCAAAGTTCAGGCTAAGCAGATCAGAGACCTAGTTATAATACGCGTGACAAATATGCGTGATAACGCAGTAGATGTTTCTGGCTTCAGGGTGTCTACAGCTTCATCGCAAATAATAGCTGTAAGGGGACTTGGTGAGTGGAGTAGCGAAGACATATCTAACGAAGGAGGAGTATTTCTAACCTCGGCTGAGCCTATACATGCTGGCGATAAAGCGTACTTCCTTCTCAAGATGTATGGAGAAAAGCCGCTTATCAAATGGACAACATTTGACCCTAGTAAGAACAAGTTGGCCGAAGGTTCGGTAGTACCGTTTATGGTCTAGATCAAAT
>JBMCYV010000018.1:0-44952 GCA_049199595.1 Candidatus Nitrosomirales archaeon | reverse complement strand
TGGAACTGTACACCCATTATCAGGTGCTGCTTGTGCCTTATGCCCATTATCTCGCCATCGTCCAACGAGCGAGCCGTTACCTCCAAGCAATCCGGTATAGAATCTTGTTCAGCAACGAGCGAATGATACCTAGTAGCTTTGAACGGATTTCTAACGCCCTCAAACACACTCTTGTTGCCGTGCTCTATCTCGCTTGTCTTGCCATGCCTCAACTTTTTCGCATGCACAACCTTGCCTCCAAACACGTGCACAATACCTTGATGCCCCAAACAAACGCCAAGAATTGGTATCTTTGAACCAAGCTTTGTTATGACATCTGCGCAAACGCCAAAGTCTCTTTTATTTGCAGGATGACCGGGTCCTGGAGATATTACTATGGCATCTGGATCCATCTTTACAATTTCTTCGATAGTTATCTTGTCATTTCTAACCACAACAGGTTCCGTCTTTAATTCGCCCAGAAGCTGCGCTAGGTTGTACGTGAAAGAATCGTAGTTGTCAATTATCAGGATCTTCATTTCGATGCCCTCCTCAATGCTTCCATCAGAGCATTTGCTTTGTGCTCGGTCTCCATCCACTCGTTCTCCGGTACAGAATCAGCAACTATGCCAGCTCCCGCTTGAACATACCCCTTGGTTCCATTGATGAACATGGATCTGATCGTAATTGCAAAGTCACAGTTTCCGTTGAACGAAAAGTATCCTACTGCACCAGCGTAAGGTCCTCTAACATCAGGCTCAAGTTCATCGATTATTTCCATTGCCCTTACCTTGGGTGCTCCAGACACTGTACCTGCCGGGAAGACAGCCCTGAAGGCATCGTAACAATCGTAATCTTTCCGCAGTTTCCCTGTAACGTGCGATACTATATGCTGCACATGGCTAAACTCTTTTACCGTCATCAACTCATCAACCTTGACAGTGCCCCATTCACATACCCTTCCTACGTCGTTTCTTGCTAGATCGACCAGCATTGTGTGCTCTGCAAGTTCCTTCTCATCATGCAGCAGCTCCTCCTTCAACTGTGCATTCTTTACTTTGTCTTCTACAATAGGTCTTGTGCCAGCGATGGGAAATGTCTCAACATTGCCTGAACTGACTCTAACCAGCATCTCCGGACTGGAACCTATCACAGCCTTGTCCTTCATCTTAAGGAAGTACATGTATGGCGAAGGATTTACTTCCCGCAATTTATCATATATTTTGATTAGGTCGCCCTTTGCATCAAAGTTGAAGCGTTTCGAAAGCACGACCTGATAAATGTCGCCATCATAGATGTAGTTCTTTGCCTTCTCTACCATCTTTTCAAATTTGCTTTGATCGATGTTTCTGGATGGTTCTGTGTGTTCGAAAGAATCTTCTTCGACATCTTCAAGCTTCAATTCATCTATCCTTGGTTTGTCTAAGTAGAAGTAGTGAACTTGATTTTCCCTGTGGTTGAATAGTATACCATCAGTGTAAATGCCAAACTCCATGTATGGATATCCTTCAAGTTTCTTGTTCCCCAGCGGAAGATTTTCCCAGTACCTTACTGCGTCATAGCTTGCGTAACCTACTGCACCCCCGATGTATCTGAACCTGTCATCCTTTACCTTTGGCACAAGCTCGCGTAACTGTTCCATTGGTTCCGCAATGTCGTATGTATCGCTATTACCATCATTTTTGACGTAGAATTTGTTAGCGTCACAACTTACGACCAAGGATGGGTCAAAGCCTATAACAGACATTTCGGACATTTCCCTAGGTCCTGTCAGAGATTCAAGTATGAATACGTGGTCGTACTTTGCATAAATTTTCCTGAAGAATTCAAACGGAGTTTCGGTTATACTCAAGCGTCGGAAGTTCAGAGTACTACGCTGGGAAAGACGTCCAAACGTGTCCACCCATTTCAAGAACACTCTCCTTGTTCCTTATTTATAACTTCCTTACGTAACCAGATTCGAAAGCATGTAAGCGAGCTGTTCAGTAAGGTTCAGAACAGATTTTCCCTAATGCGCCGAAAAACGCACGGATGCAAAAGCTACTAGAGGGGGGGTTCTATATAAGGCTAGGAATTTCAGCTGATAAGGCATTCAATACAGGTGTTCATCACTGATTGTTTCTGAGCTTTTCAATGAACTCGTTTATGTTACACTATTTGCTGCCATGCTGGCAAACTCGTACTGGTCCTTGCCAGTTTTAGTTATTTCACCTTTTTGCAGGGCAACTCTTACAAACCTGAACAAGGTTGTCTTTGGTATACCGATCTTTTCCCCCGTTGCGGTGTTGAATGCTGTTATGTTTTTCTCCTTTAGCGTAGAAGCAATCTTTTCGTACATCTTGTCCGATATCAAGCTCTTGTAGGTCTTGCCATTTGATTCTCTTGGCGCTCTTGCGACCTTTACTGGCTGGATCTCACTAGTACCCCCACTAAACTCGTTGTATAAGGTTTCGAGTGCAAATACGTATGTATCATTGTCCTTCGTAGCACGATTGATTGAATCGGAATAGTATGTCAA
Organism: Candidatus Nitrosomirales archaeon; assembly: GCA_049199595.1. Taxonomy (GTDB): domain Archaea; phylum Thermoproteota; class Nitrososphaeria; order Nitrososphaerales; family UBA213; genus JBMCYV01. The sequence continues at coordinate 42,455 of JBMCYV010000018.1, read as the reverse complement.
GTCTTCGCGTATGTTTTCAAGATCGTTCAATATTAGTGATAAGGGCGTTCCTTTGCGCTTGATCAGACTTTTTACATGTGTTATAATATTATCGATCTTCTTGTTTACGGGCTCGATTGCGTCGCTCTTTATGAATTTCTCCGATCTTGCCTGATTTTCCTTCAGCCTTGGAACTATCTTTTCTAATGCCTTCTCTTTGGCCCTGCTAGTCATCGCTAAACCTATTTTGATGGAACTAAAAAGACATTATGTGCGATTTGTTATTACGTTCAATCATGTATCGAGAAATAGTGTTCTAAAACTATAACCAAATGAACTCTGATGGGAAAAAGCTCTCGTAAAATGGAGGGAAAGAATACCTAAAGGTATTGAAAGTTATGGCTGATGTCCGAAGTCTTTCCGCATTGACTTTATTAGTGGGTTTGGAGTTAGTAGAATGGCGCAAGCCAGATCGTCTGGGAGTCCGATCATCACTGATGATCACCGATAACAAGCTTCGTCTTTTTTTCTTTCGTTAATTTCTTGTATCAACACTGCCTTTATTAGAGAGATTGGAGCTAACAGAACCGCCGTTTAAAGACGGCCTGAGCCTGAGTCTATTATCATTGCCGATGATAGGCTCAGATGTCACGCCTTTCCGAATCCTCTGAACGCTATTATGGCGTTTTCTTTATTAGTGGGTTTGGAGTTAGTAGAGTGTCGCAACTCAGACTGGGGTGTGTCCGATCATTGCCGATCGGCTCACCATTAACAGGCTTCATCATCGCTTTTGCACTCCACTAATCTCTCCCAGTATCAATTGTTACGCATGTATCTATAGATTACGGTACGTGTACGGTATAATACTTTTATACTAAATAGTATATACTATATTGTTTGGTCTACAGATGGTATTCTAACGATAGTCCGTACATACGTGCAAAGACGAGCAAGAGCGTTCTGCACAAGTTCGTTACCAAAGAGCCTGAAGGTTTGACTGTCAATCCATACGTTGGGTGCCAGCATAGATGTTTGTATTGCTATGCAACATACGAATGGTCGCCAGAGTTTTACGATACAATCTATGCGAAACTGAACAGTCCTGAGATACTTGCGAAGGAACTGAAGAAGTGGAAGGAGAAGGAGGTGGAACCTGTGATGTTTTCCTCTGCTACAGATTGTTACCAGCAGATAGAGAGTTTATTGGGTTTAACAAGGTCGTGTGTTGAAGAGCTGCAGAAGCAGAACGTTCCATACCTGATAATTACAAAGGCGAGCAGCATAATACGTGATCTTGAACTGCATGCTAGGTATAGGGATAAATGCGCTATAGTATGGTCGCTAACTACGATAGATGAAAATACTAAACGGTTGATTGAACCTTATACGCCCACTGCAACGAATGTTTTGCAGACTATCAAGAAGTTTGCTGAGAATGGTGTTACGTGCGGGGTGAACATTGATCCTATAATCCCATGCATAACGGATTCGCATGAAATGTTAAAGGAATTGGTAGATCAGTGTGCTGATGCTGGAGTTAGGTTCATTTCAGCCGGTATGTTGCGCTTGAGAAGTGACATATGGGCAAGGACAAAATCGTTTCTTGTATCGATAGGAAGAAATGATATCATAAAGAAGATGGAGAAGATCTATTTTAGCAACATTGTAAAATCGTCGTACTACTTTCTTGCCGACAAGGCTTATTCGGAACCCATAATTGAGTTTGTGAAGGAGTGCGTTGAGCAAAGATGTATTACGTTTGGCTTCCCCTTTGAGTCATCTCCAAGTTTGGAGCAGGTTAGCTGTGGGGGTCTTCTAGCGCCGAAGAAATTACAGGCAAATATACTTGAATACGTGTAGGGGTAACTTCCTATTCTTAGAAAACTTGCCAAGTAATGGTCATAGGTTTATGATACATATGGATTTGGTTCTAATCTCGGTAACATATATGATATTGTTATGACTAGATGACATGTTTTTATAAATGGGTTACAAATAGTATAATACAGACTCTGGTTTGGATCATATAAGCAATCTGAAAAACATATTACAAGATCATGAAAGTAGGCTTTCTAAAATCGAATCGCTTCTCAAGGGTTCCGCGAAGCAACACCTGTCAAGTAAGAATAAAAGTGCTTATGACATGCTTATGATCTTGAAGAAAAACGGATTTTTTAAGCAGCATAAATTCGTTCGAGAAATATTCGATAAATTGGCTCAGTTAGGTTATACCTATAGGCGACCCCAAAGTTTGACAGATACTTTGCAGCGAGCAACTAAAAATCGTGACCTACTTAGAACCAGAATTAAGGGACAATGGGCTTATCTAGCTAGGTGATGATAACGGTAAAAATGATAATACGTAAGAAGACAAAGAATCGCAAAGGTAAAAAGATAGATTATGAAAAACGGATTTTCAAATTACTTGAAGAGCAAAATGCAAAACTCAACAAAATATTGAAGTCATTATCTGCAGGGCAGACTAAGAGACATTCTGTTACTGCTGGAACCGTAGCTAAACAACGTTCGCGATCTGGGAAAGTGACTGTGGCTAGATTAATATTAGAATTAAAAGATGAAAGATTTTTCAATTCGCCCAAAACATTGAATGAGATCGTGAAAAAATTAGAAGAGAAAAACTATATTTACCCAGTAACCAGTCTGACCTTACCGCTACAAAAATTAGTGAGAGGGAGGGAACTAGGACGCATACTAAAAGCCGGAAAATGGTCTTACGTCAAAAGATAATTTGCTCTGAGAACAATGACCACTAGTTCTCCTGTCAAACTAGAGCTATTAGTTACCAAGATTCTAAATTCAGACAACTCTGCCGTGTATGGTCACAAAAAAGCAGATCAGATTTTATGGTTATTATGGAAGCTAAAAAAGGACTACAAAATAGAATCATTTATCCCGATATCGGTAGTTGTAGCAATCTTAGTTGATGGATTATCAATATCGATAAATGAAAAGACTGTCAAAAACGCACTCGCACCTATTCGAGGCAAAATACATCGGAAAGACGTAGAAGGTGAAATAGCCTACAAAATAATGCAGGAGGGAATAGATCATGTCCAGAAAGTATTCGATGAAAAGGAATCTTCTATTGCACTCAGAACACATTCTAAAGAAAAGTATCGACGAGAGTCAGTGGTACACGCTATTGATAGAGTAAAGCTAATGGAAAAAGAGAAAGTACTCAAACCGGGCCTGTATTATGTTGTTTTAATAGATCTGGTAGGTTCAACTATGGCCTCTACTCAACTATCGCCTGATGAAAATAAGAAAAGAATCAAACAATTTATTCAGTTTACTAAAGAGGCACTTCCATCCAAAGGAAGGAATACTGCGATATTTGTGAAGGATATAGGAGATGCAGCATTATTCCTATTTAGTAATTTTCAAGATATACTTGATTGGTCTGATAAAACAGACAAATCATGTGATCAATATAATAAGCTATGCATAGAAAGGCACAAACCAGAACTTTACCAAATGTACAGCAAGAAATGTATTCACTTAGGAGAAGTTCATTTTAATGAACAATCTGATCCCATCGCCTTAGTTATCAATCAAATAGCAAAAATCGAAAAGAAATTCAAAAAGGATGAGTTAGGCATTACAGATGCAGTCAAACAAGTAATTCTACCTAGAATCAATTCTCAAGAGATAAAAGCCAAGAAAATAAAAAATATTGTATTGCACGGAGAGAGAGTTTCCCGTCCATTATGGACAATAGCTTACTAGAAATAGCGCGGTCGCATCTTATTTTGATCAGATTCTAACTAGAATCAATATTGTACTGAATCTTACCACGTTCGTACTAGAGTGGAGAGCTAAATTACTAGATGAAATCGCTAGGGACTCTAAGATCGAGAGAGTAGCGGGTGCATAAGAGATCTAGTCTAATTATGATAGGAACCAAGTACAATATAAAATTTGGTAGGGATTTGTAGCCCCCAAAGGCAGCTGCCGTTCTACTGTTGTTTAATTCAATGTATTCGCACCCAGTGTGGGTTCGAATCACACCGAATCTACGACATCAAAAGTTCTTAAATGAGATTTCTTAATTTGTAATTCACTTATTATTGCGCTGAACCAGCTCTAAACGTGTTTTTGCACGATGACACATAATGCATAACGTCCATAGGTTCGATTCCTCAAACTCCCTGCCTCCCTTGAATATAGGCACTTTATGATCTACGTTGAAATTCCTTCTAACTCTACCGTTTACCATTACCCTGCTTCTATTATCTCCACATAACTGGCAAGTGAATCTATCCCTTCTCAAGATTTTGATTCGCAGCAAGCGCCAGTTATTCTTTACGTAAAAGTTCCATGAACAATCATTCGAGCAGTATTTTGCATCTATTCTCCTGCCTATTACAGCATTACCGCAGTTGAGGCATAACTTGTTATTGTTATCATCATACCTGTTTTTGTAAACTCTCAGAGAAATATGACGCCGCCTTATGTGTACCCGAGTACTGCTTAGACTCATGCATCACAGATTTAACATTAATAGAAAAGAGAGTAGATGCAAAACATCTTAGTAGAAGACAAAAAACTTCGGATTGTTTCATAATCTTGATTTATATGTATAAAGCATGCATGAACATTCGTAGATAAAAGATGGGTATACCAGAAAAGATTCAGGCAATAAAGGACGAAATACATAGAACGCAGATCAACAAGGCTACAGAACATCACGTAGGACTGCTGAAGGCGAAGATGGCAAAGCTGCGAAGAGAGATGGAGAAGAACAAGACTAAAGGCGGCGGAAAGAGCACCGAAGGTTTTGACATAAAGCGCAGTGGTGATGCAACAGTAGTTCTGATAGGCCTTCCAAGTGTTGGCAAGTCAACTCTTCTTAATCGTCTCACAAATGCCAAATCAAAGGTTGCACAGTACCAATTCACAACCCTAACCGTGGTGCCTGGAATGATGGAGTACAGGGGCGCGAAGATCCAGATACTAGACTTGCCAGGAATAATCGAAGGTGCCTCTTCTGGTAGGGGCTTGGGAAGGCGTGTTCTTGCGGTAGCGAGAAATGCCGATCTTGTAATTTTGCTTTTAGATGTTTTCCATCCAAATCAGGCTGAACTTCTCAAGAAAGAATTGAGGGAGATAGGGATTCGAGTAGATGAGAAGCCTCCAGATGTTGTCATTGAAAAAACATCTACTGGGGGAATAGCAGTAAATGCACAGGTCAAGCTCAAGAAAATCACTGAAAATTTGATCAAGGACATCTTACGTGTTTATGACGTGCATAATGCACGCGTAATTGTTAGAGAAGATCTGACTGATGAACAGCTCATTGATGTTGTTGCAGGGAACCGCACCTACGTTGAATCTCTGGTTGTTTTGAACAAGATCGATCTTGTCAATCAAGGTTTCATAAATGAAGTCAAAGGCAGCATAAAGAATGATTTTGTGCCAGTATCTGCAGATGCGGAACTTAACATGGAAGCGTTGAAGGAAACTATCTACAACAAACTTAGCTTCATTCGCGTATACATGCGGCCAAAGAACGGAGAGCCCGATTTCAAGGAGCCTATGATCACAAGGAACGGTTCTACAATTCTTGAAGTGTGCAACAAGATCCACAGAAGCATGAAGGATGACTTTAGATATGCCATGGTCTGGGGTAAGAGTGTAAAGTTCGGAGGACAGAAAGTGGGCATGACCCATCAGTTACTTGACGAAGATATTCTTACAATAGTTAAGAGATAAAATAATTTCTTAAAAGATTTTTATTTGGCGTTTTCATCTCATACTGCGTCATGAGTAAGAAAGTTCTTCGCAGCAGGAATGCGGTAGAGGGACCTGAGAGAGCACCGCATCGTGCTATGTACAAGGCAATGGGGCTTACTGATGAGGATCTAAGCAAGCCGTTGATAGGTGTGTCTAATACCTGCAATGAGGCTACTCCATGCAACCTTCATCTTGGCAGACTAGCGGCAAGAGCCAAGGACGGTGTAAAGGCTGCTAATGGCACGCCAAGAGAGTTCACTACCATTGCGGTAAGCGATGGGATCTCGATGGGCCATGAAGGCATGAAGGCGTCTCTCATAAGCAGAGAAGTTATTGCAGATTCCATAGAATTGATGGTTCATGCTCACCAATATGATGGACTGGTAGGAGTAGCTGGCTGCGACAAGAGCCTACCAGGAACCATGATGGCCATGGCCAGAATGAACTTACCATCTGTGTTTGTTTATGGCGGAACGATCATGCCGGGTGTTTACCAAGGCAAAGATCTTACTATTCAAGATGTCTTCGAAGCCGTTGGTTCGTATTCTTCTGGACAGATGAGCTATGAGCAACTAAAGAATATCGAAAATTATGCATGCCCTGGTGCTGGCTCTTGCGCTGGAATGTATACTGCTAATACTATGGCATCGATAAGTGAAGCATTGGGCGTTGCTTTGCCGGGAAGCGCTTCTCCGCCAGCTGAAGATAACAGAAGATCCGATGTTTGCTTTGAAACCGGCAGAGCAGTGATGAACCTTCTGGAGAATGGCATAAATCCCAGAGATATTCTAACGTTCGAGGCGTTTGAAAATGCTATAACAATGCTGAATGCGATAGGTGGATCGACAAACGCTGTTTTGCATCTTCTTGCAATAGCAAGGGAGGCTAGAGTGAAGCTTACATACAAAGACTTTGAGCCTATTAGAAAGAAGACGCCCCACATAGCGGATGTGAGACCGGGAGGATTTTACGTCATGTTAGATCTTGATAGAATCGGAGGAGTGCCTTTGATGATGAGCAAATTGCTTGAAAAAGGGTTGCTACACGGAGATGTACTTACTGCAACTGGAAAGACGTTGAGGGAGAATCTTGCAAACGTAAGGTTTTCGGTTCCCGCAGATCAAAAAGTACTGAAACCAATAGAACATCCTATTCACAAGACAGGAACATTGAAAATTCTTAGAGGAACTTTAGCACCAGATGGAGCAGTTGTAAAGATCGCTTCTGTTGGAAATCTTAGGTTCGAGGGAAAGGTGAAGGTATTCAATCGTGAGGAGGATGCATTTGATGCCATTTCAAAGGGAAAGATAAGGGAAGGTGATGTTGTTGTAATAAGATACGAGGGACCGAAAGGAGGTCCTGGGATGAGAGAGATGTTGGCAGTAACCGCTGCAATAGTTGGCCAAGGATTGGGAGAGAAGGTAGCTCTCATTACAGATGGAAGATTCTCGGGAGCAACAAGGGGGTTGATGATTGGGCATGTTGCCCCAGAAGCAGCAGTTGGTGGGCCTATTGGGCTGCTGAAGAACGGTGATGTAGTCAGTATAGATGCTGACAAAGGTAGGCTTGACGTTAGACTATCAAAGAAAGAGTTAGCAGCGAGACAGAAGAGATGGAAGCCTATGAAACCCAGATACACTTGGGGGGTAATGGCCAAGTATGCATCTATTGTAGGCTCGGCAGCCGAAGGAGCAGTTACAACGCCACATTTTAAATAATTGTTGCATTAAATGTAAAAATATAAACACGGTTAGCGTTATTTTACATAACCATGGACTGCGTATTCTGCTCTATAATCAGCAAGAAAGGCGGAGCTGCGCAGGTTTTCGAGAGCGGTGGTTTCATCGCATTCATGGACAAGTATCCAATTAATATCGGGCATACATTGGTCTTGCCCAAAGAACATTACAAAACCGTCTCCGATATGCCGGTTAAGGATGTTGGCAAGTTATTTGGTTTGTCATCGCATATTGCGAGGGCTGTGATCGAAGCCGTTAACGCAGACGGTTTCACTTTGGGACAGAATAATGGTGAAGCTGCAAACCAGATTGTACCGCATGTCCATGTGCATATAGTTCCAAGGTTTAACAATGACAGCGAGATGGGAAGATGGCCCAGCAGGAAGACAGCTTCCGTACAGGAACTGAACGAAATTGCCGAAAAGATAAGGAAGTTTATCAAACCGCTAACGCTTGATTGATGAACTCTACGGCAAATAATACGCACAAATTACTAGTTAGTCAATTAAATTAGTAGGATTAATGAACCCATTAAACCGCAGAGCTTATAATATCCCATAATGAAATTTTGATATGCGAAATAAACTGTTGGCGCTCGTAACAGGTATTGTACTGTTAGGCACGTTCGTCATGCCCGCATATGGAGTTTATGTGGCGCAGCCTCCTAAAACGAAGGCTACCCAGCTAACACTTGATATGCTTCCAGAATGCACAAACCTGTTTCAGTGTAACGCAACGTTTCATGCTGGTGATACTGTTACATTCACTGGTATTTTGACCGATAGAGAAGGAAAGTTTATTCCCGATGCGACGGTAAACATCTACAGATTCGAGGCGACCGAAATACCGTTGCTCGCATCAGCCACCACCGATGTAGATGGCACTTTCAAGACTACGTGGGAAGCACAGTTCATAGAGAAAAAAACAGTTGGAGAAACTTTCAAACAACAGCTCACTCAAGTGGTCACATTATTTGCAAAATTTGAAGGCGATGAAACCTATACTGCGTCACAGTCGGGCAAGATGATCATAACTGTAAAAATAATAGACATGATAACTATTGCTGCCACAGACAAAAAACTTTATCGGCAAGGAGATACGGCGCTGATATTTGTCAACTTTGTAGAGGCTGACTTTGATGGCAGACATGTTGATTATGGTGCCTTTATCGATCCTGATGACATGAGAGTAACCTACGACGGCAGCCAAGTTGTTGAGTTGTCCAAGAAGAAGACAGGTTCGTATACCTTTCTTACTCCTCCTTTAACTGTAGGACATCACCAGTTGGTCATCAATCCTACCAAAGACGGTTACAATAACCGCGTTGGATTTGTAACTGTACAAGTGTCAGGATTCTTCGGCAAGTGATCAAGCAAGAAGTTCCTTTACTATAGATTCCATATCTTCCTTGGTAAGCCCTACACCTTTCTTGGCATCTCTTCTGTTCACTACTTCGCCATTACTGAAAGCAATCATGGTTGGTATCGACTCCAGCTTGAACATGTCCCATAAAGGATTATCATCCTCGTTTACTTTAGCGCCTGCAAATTTGTACTTCAACCTGCCCTGATATGACTCAAAGATGGGTTTGAACTTAGTGCAGAACTCGCTCCAATCAGCATAGAAGAGGATCAAGTAATTGTCCTCGCTCTCCATTACTGTTTGGACAAATTCTTCGTGCGCTATGTTCTGCACACTAACACGTCACAACAATCAATATTTAGGCTTTCGCAAAAAAAGAAGGTTAGAGTTTTTTGAACGTTTTACTTTCAGCATCTACTACTCCGTGTTCGACGATCGGCCTTTCGTTCAGTGCATGTTCGACCGCTCTGTTGCTTAATTGCACAGCTTGATCTACAGTCATGTCTGCACTGTAATCATGCTCTATCACTTGCAACGCTGCATCGGCCTGCTGTCCGATCGCAAATCCCTGTCCCTTGAAGAATGTGCCGCTTGGATCAACCTGGTATAACTGGATGCCTTTTGGATCAATTCCTGTAATTAACACTGATGCTGCTTGTGGTCTGACTGTGTAGATCGTGAAACTGTGTAGGAATGTTCCGATGTGCTTTGCAAGCGAGCCAACATCGATCGGCGTCTCATACGTCACCCTGTGACGCTGTGCCTCCAGCCTTAACTCGTCTATTAATCTCAGAATATCTCCAATGTATCCAGAGCCCGTTGCTCCTACATGCTCGTCTATCGGAAATACTTTTTCTGACGGTTCTACCAGTGGCCTTATTGGTTTGATGTGACTTGAGAGCAGTGCAAATTTGTCCGTCTTGATTCCTATTGTGGTCGAACCTCTGCTAACTGCTTCGAGTGCGCTGTCAACAAGTACCAGTCTTCCCTGCGGGCCATAGTATGGGTATCTACCGAAATTCTGATCCGACATCATCTTACCTCCTTTACTATCAGTGCTGGAATGTCCAGAACATCAACACCGTTGCCAGAACCTGGATCTCTCTCAATTGCGGCAGCAACTGCTTTTGATGCTAGTATCTTTGCTTCCTCTCTAGTTATGTTTTGGTTGTAACCGTTCTCGAGCACTCCGTACGCAAGTGGCGATCCCGAACCTGCTGATGCAAAATCTTCCCGCGTAATTGCACCACTCATATCTGCAGCGTAAACATGTGATCCAGTAGCATCAACGCCAGCAACCAGAAGCTCGACGAAGTATGGCGAGTAGTTCTTCAGTCCTGAATATGCCAGATTTGCAATCATCCTGGCTGATTCCTTAACTGTCAATGGAAATCCTCTTCTCAACTCTACAAGTGTTCGCTCTGCCTTCACCATCTTTACCATGTATTCTGCGTCCGAGAGCTGTCCTGCAATTGCCATTGCTAATGTATCATCTACCTTGCTGATCTTCTGCGTTATCTTTGACCCTATGAAGAAGCCCTTGCTTGCCCTTCTGTCCGATGCGAGCACGACTCCATCATTGGTCTTTATTCCAACTATTGTTGTCATTACATATATTATGGAATAAGGAGTATTAGTTGACTAGTAATTTCTAAAACCGGTCACATCAGTTTGCTTCTCTATCGTGTCCAATATGAAACATTGATACGTTGCCGTACTGGTTGCTGTACAGTTTCGATACATGTTCGAATATCTTGTAGGCAGAAACCATTGCTTCAACTTTGTCCTTATCACTGTCTGCATTGGTTTCTATGATTATGTAGTTTCCAACTATCCTTAGGTTTACCTGAAACGAATTATCTTCATCAACCCATTGGAGCATGTGACCCATATCTCCTTCTATCATTCCTAACCATCGCAAGTTCTTGAACCACTTACCCATTAAACCGCTAACTATGCTGCTTACATCTATGTTAGAAGGTATGTAGGTCTGCATTAGAGGAGTGTAAGATGTTTTTGCATGAGCAGTCTTATTTCGCGAAAGTAATTCCCCCTTCCCGCTCAGCCTGTAACCTAGGTCTGTCTTCTCCACAAGTCCTAGTTCATCGAGTCTGTGAAGCGATCGTGAAAGACTTTCTTGGTGAATGCCAAGTTTTCTCATCAAACCTTTGAAGCTATAGCGTGACCTGTCTTCGCCAAGTGTCTCAAGAACCTTCTCGTCGTTGGGTCTTACATCAGCGTCTTCAACAATAACACTTTCCTGCTTTGGGCTTGAGGAATTTACGGAACTATCCACGTAAGACGCAGGATCCTTTTTCCCACCTGCAAATGCATCGTCAGGCTGGTTTACCATCGTCTAGAATTACACTAAAGATCGATATAAATCATAAAGTTACCATATCGAAAGTGGTTGTGAGGATTTGAGAGCATGTATTTTGTGCATATGACAGTTAGAAAGGATCTTCACCGTCGTCGTTGTCGTCATCGGAATCACAGTCCATGTAAAATTCGTCTGCGCTTATTCCATATGTTTTCGAAGCCTGATGCTCATCATCGATGGGTTTTTCTTGAATCTTTATCGGGTCAGATTGAACGAAAGTGTGAATTTTTGAACCCTGCTCGATAGTGGTTTTTTCGAAGAATGGTCTAAGGTAATTATCGTAGGAATGCTTCGTTTTTGTTTTACGTTGGTTCAGAGGATTATCTCGCAACCTTTTAGGCATTGTAGAAACTCCTGAGTCAGAATCCTATATGATTGGGCAACCGAACTTGCAGGTGCGTAGATGGTAACAGGTTTATGATGGCTTGGTGATTCAGCGGCCCTTACGCACAAGGGTATCTTTGTTGCAAACAGCCTACTGCTAAATCTTTCTTCTGCCATAGCTTCGACCTCTCTAGATATTCTTGTTCTTTTGTCATACATTGTTAGCACTATGCCAAGCAGCTCCAAATCTGGATTGATTTCATGCTTAAGTTTTCCAATGGTCTCCATCAGATCACTGAGCCCATAAAGCGCAAAGTAATGCGTCTGCAATGGCACAAGGACAAAGTTTGAAGCTGTTAGAGCGTTTATGGTAAGAACCCCTAGCGATGGCGGCGTATCAATCAAAATATACTCATAGTGCTTCGTAAGGAATCTTAGTTTGCGCTTGAGCTTGAACTGCATGTCTGGATCTCCAGCAAGATGCAGCTGAGCCGCGCTCAATGCTTTGCTTCCAGGTACTAGACTTAGCCCCTGTACCTGAGTTTGTATAGCTATATCGTAGATGCTTACGACGGTATCCATAAGCAGATTAGCGGAAGTAAGTGCACAGTCTTCGTCGAGCAAATATCTTGTTGCGTTTGCTTGGGGGTCAAGATCTATAAGTAAAACTTTCTTGCCTTCCTGCGCTAGACATGAAGCCAAGTTTATGGACAGGTCTGTCTTCCCTACTCCTCCTTTTTCATTTGCTATCGAAATGACGGTAGGCACTACCAATCTGTTAGTAATTAGTTATGACAATCGCACCGTTAGCGATTTTTTACCTTGTTGTCAAGAACAGATCTTAGCCTGTAAAAAATTGTTATTAGCATCATGTAATTTCATATAAAAGAAATTTTTTGTGAAATTTATACAAATGCCGAAACATCTTGTCAGCCCGGATGGTCATAGTCTCACTGCATCTTGTATCGAAGTATTGCTGCGACCTTGCCCAAACTCTCAACCATCCTTCCATGTTCGGTCTTCGAAGAAATCACTTCTATCTTTGCATTGGTCTTCAACGCAAGTTCCTCTAGATAGTCAACTATGTCCTGTACACTCGAATCAAGATCAAGCGAGGAACAGCTGGAACACGGCGTGCTAAGTTTCTGCTGTTTGACGTGCATAAGCTTGTCCATATCTACTATCTCTTCATTCTTAGTTTTGCACCTTTTGCAGACGATCTCCAGTCTGACCTTGTGCATGTTGTCGTTGACAAGAACTAATTCCGCCATACCGCTCTTCAATGCACTTATTATGTCATTCAATCCATACAAAGCTAAACCTTTACCTGAATGCACTTCTGCGAAGAGTTTGTCCACAAGCTGTTTTTCTTCTATGAGCCTGTACTCCTGCAAAACATCCTGTGCCTTGTCAAGGGCTTCGCGCACTCCTTCCCTTCCTGCATAACCTGTATCGATAACTTTTATGACATTAGCCTGTAATCGATAATCAAGATAGCCTTCCTTCAAGAATCCATCCTTGGTTGGCCCTGGACCCGCAATTATTATGCCCTGAACATTGTAAGAATCGAGGAAGATAGACTTCGCATGTGCGCCTACTCGACGAAAGTAATCGTTTAGTTCCATCTCCCTTAAACGCTCGTACCTCCTTGCGGATTGTCCACCAGCTCTATGCTTGCCCGAAACACCAGATGTCATGTTTTCGACGATCTCGAGCCTATCACCGAGCACTACACCCAACGCAGTTTCCGTACTATCCAAAGCAAGTATTCCAATCACTTTCTCCTCCTTTAGCATGCTTTTCAGCATGTCAGTGTGAAAATGATCATCGCATCTGTACAGAAATGTCTGCAAAGGTTTTGGAGGGACAACTTCGTACATTGTCACAACTTCACTGCCAACGCCATTGGTGGGTAATGCCCCGCAAAATATCACCAAGCCATTTTCAGGGGTCTCATCGTAAAGTTTCAATCTCTGAATAGTCTTTGTAAGAGCGTCCACAACATGATTTCTTGTTGTATCAGATTTTATGTTTGATGCAGTTCCCCGCTCTTCGCTAAGCGTTGCTACAACTTCATGTATGGCCTTCCTTGGCGGCATGTAAAGAGACACGAGTTCTGTGCCTCTTCCTGATTTCTGTGAAAGTTCTTCTAAAATTCGCTTAAGCCTGTAAAGCTTGACAGAATCATACTTTCCCATGACACGCCAACTTCGGAATTGTATAATATTACAGTTCCGAATTATAGCAACTGTATTGCAGACTTTTATACAGCCTCCTTGGATGGTAGAGATCTAATGGAGCTTGCATTCAATAAAGACAGCTTTCTTGACAGGGTCTATCGAAAGAGCAAGAGTACCAAAAGCAGGGATGGAGCAAAGTCAGCTATTGACACATTTGAAAAGTATTGCCTCGCAAGGTTCAGCAGGTCTACAGAGGAAGTCATTGCAAACTTGATCAAGGGCAAGCATGACATTTACCGTGTCCTTGATGACTTTGTAGGCTATATGCAGGGAGAGCAGCTTGCAACCAGTGTTGTACATATGCGAATGGCTTGGGTCAAAAGCTATTTGGTCTATAGAGACGTAAACATAGATCGGTACAAGTTCAGACAGTTGGTTAGCATGCCACGCATTGAAGAGCATGAAGATGCAGTCCTTGATATGAAAGTTGTCAGGAGGATTCTTCTTGTCCTGCCTACCATACTGAGACTCTTCTGCATGATGGTCTTGACTACGTTAAGAAGACCTAACGAATTGTTACAATTAAGGGTAAGGGATATAGATTTTGAGAGCAATCCTACGATGATAAGAATTCCAGCCGAGATAAGCAAGAACCGCAAGGAAGGCATTACATTTTGCACTTCTGAATGCACTTCAATACTGAAGGAAGTTATCAGGGTAAATAGGCTTGGTCCAGACTCCTACTTATTTCCATGGGCTGGTTATAAGAAGCCTGTAGGTTACGTTGATAATTACTTTGCGTACCAGATCAAAACAAAGCTTCCGGATTTGGCTGAAACTATCAAGGGTCTGAAGGTCAAGGCTCTGAAGATTCATATCTATTCCTTCAAGGATTTTGGTTTTACTCAAACTGAAAAGATGCATGGAATAAGCTTTGCAAGTGGTCTAAAAGGCGATAAGAAGAGTCCCTATCACAAACTCAGTCTTGAAGAGAAGAGAGCAATGTATCTGGAGCTTGAGCCAAAGCTTACGATCTTTACCGAGATTCAAGAGAGCAAAGATGATGAGATCATTGCAGACCAGAGTAGAAGGATTGCGAATGTTGAAAAACAGGTACAGACCTTAACGACAGTTGTGCAGACTTTCATAAAGGAAGGCTACAGGCTTACTGCAATGAGCAAGCAGGGTAAGGATATTGAGGTAAAGTTTGAAGAGACTGAACAGCTGCACAAATCACATTCTTAAAAGCATGTGCTTCTCCTCATCGATGTTTCAGTGGCGTATTGATATTCCTAAGAACAGATTGTGTTAATGACGATAAGCGTAAACCAAGTTGTAGGTGCTGAGAAAATTCGCAGTATTATATTAGACAACCTTCCATACCTAAAACCTCAATCAAATGATCCACAACTTCAAACTCCAACTCCATCACAACCTCAAACAATCACACAATCCAACAATATGGACGAAGCAATGTCACAGCAAGACATTTCTTTGTCCAACAATGTTGCAAAGACAGAAGTGATCTCTAACAAAAAGATAAAATTCTCAACAATATATCTCTCCCTCCGCAAATCATGCGTAGAGAGGGAGATAGAACTTATGCAATTCACGCATTGGATGGCTGAACAATATTTGCACGAGTATGGTTATGACATTGGTAAGACAAACATGCAATGCATCTTCCTCGATGACTTTATGAATGGAAATTTTGATCAGTCCCTTGTTAAAGACAGGGACTTTGTAGTGCTTCCGACAAACGCTCTTCAAGCCATGCAGGTCGTGGCACAAAAATATGTTAGGAATGATTATCCGCATAATGAGCCTGTTCCATTTGCAGGAGTGTATTCCTCTGCAAGGGATAACAAAACTGACATAATATTGTTTGAGGCATACAAGTCAGAATCAACAGCATGGATACTTTCCCACGAAATGGCTCACATGATATTATTCTGGAAGGGCAACCCGCAATATAGAGATGGTGTACATGATGATCAAAACATACTGCAAACATGTTATCCGAATTGGGCACAGTGTCCCGAAATATGGCTTACGATAGAGTATCCGTATAAGCCATACAAACAGAAATACTATATGATGGATGTGCGATCATTCTTGTTGCAGTAGAGGGGTTCGCAATTTATTCATAAAATCAAACAATCAAAATCAAACACGCTTAACTTTGAAGGATTGGGAATATGATCGCTGCAAGAGCTCAACAGTACTAGTAATTTTTTCATCTGTTGGCTTCTTTAGGATTCCATTTGTAAGTACTACCCTTTATTTTTCTGTAGTTTTCATCAAGAGCTCGTTCGAGTAGGAGAATCGCAGCAATCCGCCTCACAATATTCGTAAATTCACGAGCTTCCTCCGGGATCATCGATCGTCCAATGCCTTCATACTCGCGATATGATAGCCACTTCTTCAGTATCTGATGTCCTCCGATAATGTAATTCCAAACTCCCGTCGGGACGTTTCTCCAATACGCAATCTCATTCAGGAAAATGTCAAGTGTGTTTTCTCCGAACTTTGTGTAGATGTCTCCTACTTTCAATCCTAATCTAGTGCAACCCTGACTGATTGAAGCACGTTCTTCTTTGATATATTTCCGTTCTACAGCCTTACCTTTTCCCGGCATGACAATTTCAGTACCGTGTCCCCACCCAGCTGTCACCTTGAGGTCTCCTGCATCTAGATTAAGAGACCCTCCGCCTTTACGTGAAATTATCGCAATGGATTTTAGCTCAGGTCGAACTGGTGAGACCGTTACACCTTGTACATCTTTTTCCGTATCAAGCAATTCTGCGATCTTCTTACCAAGGGCTGCGGAATCCAACAATAATTTCTTAGAACTCGGAAGAGGCACGCGTGGCCAACTCACGCGTATACCGTCAGCATTTTCTGTTATGTAACTGGGCGAATATCCAATGGCAAGAGAATGTAGGAACAATAACTCAGCGATATGCACATCAGTATCCGGATCCGATATTCCCAGATTCTTCAAGTATTTTCGGGCGCCTTCTGAGAGATTTGCTATAGGCGAGTGGCTTGCTCGCTCGCCAGTTAGGGTGGCCTGCGTATCTGGGTGAGTTTTTCGATGCAGCAATTTATTTTTTCCTATGTTCATAGGGTGGATCAAAAACGGAAGATGTCTTGCGTGGCCAGACATACAATCATAGTCGCAGATTATTGTAGAATAGTAAAATGGGGAGCCTTCTGGTCTTCTGTCAGCGGTGTCGCGAGTTACGAGAAATGCATTACCTGAGATTTCTCGAAGATTTAGCAAATCAGGGCTGGGTCTGGCAAATAAAGGCTGGATTGCACTATCTAGATATGCTACCCGCACGTCTAAGGACTTGACTTGGTACTTGACTATCTTCTTAGGATCATACCTGACTCCCCTTTTTAATATCAAGGTTCGGGCTTCTTCCGCTTTAAACTCACCAGAGGACACCATAAAACGCGGAGCAAGTACCCGTATCTGATCATCAGACTTTTGAGCATCAAGGTAATCTCTGACTACTTCTAGCTTCTTCTTATCAGCCTTTAATTTGATTAATGAATTACCTCTCACCTCAAAAGGTCCATGGAATGGATGTACCCTGCACAGGTCGATTAGCGTTGGCCAAGTTAGATAATGTGAAGGGATATGCGCAGAACGGAGGGAATAGAGATTTTGTTCGTTCGGAGATACGATATCGTATGTCTGATCAAATCTCTTGAGCTCTAGACTCTTCACTAGATCTTCCCTCTTTTTCTCACCCCAAAAATTGCGGTACCTGACAGTAGATTTTTCCCCATGCGCAGATTTTCGAACTAGCGTACTAATTACAGTTCCAACGCGTATGCCTTCTGGATTCCTTTCCGTCGAGAACACACTGGGATCGGGTTTGTCGTCAGGGGTACGCTTGCCTGTCTCCCTGCTAGACCCATTCATACAATCAAACCACATCTCGTCAAATTCTTCTAGAAAGCGTCTCCTCATCACTACAAAAGACGCTTCACTGAGGAATGAAAAATTTGTGATATAACAAACAATGCCTCTGCCTGTCTGTTCTACTATGCGACGTTCAGCAAGACGAAAGAAACGGACGTACAAGTCATCTAAGTTGAACTTCCTAATTCCCCATTCGCTGATTAGACCCTTTTTGTATGGTTCGACTAGGCCCTGCTCCTCCTTTGGACTGACTCCGGCAAACGAATTATATGGAGGATTACCTAAGATAACAAGAATAGGCTTTTCGCGTTTGATTTGGTCAGCTGCATCCCGTTCTTCCTCTAACTCTGGAAAGCTTAGACGTTTTTGTGGTTCGTCGGGAAATTCCCATCCTGTCAAGGCATTAGTTAGATAGACACCAATACGTTCATTTCTAGTGCTCGAAAGCTCGGCTCCGAAGCTGTGAAGCAGAAGACCGATTTGGAGATGAGCTACTACGAAGGGAGCCGGGAGTATTTCAAATCCAAATACGCGTTGCATAGCTGTTTTCTTGAGTTCGCTGGCAATAAGAGCGTCGTCTCCCTTCTCTTTTAAGGTCTGCGCAATTTTGTGCAAAACCTCAACAAGATATGATCCGGTTCCGCTGCCTGGATCTAGAATATACACACGCTCATCTGCTAGACCATCGGGTATCTCAAGTTCCTGCCGAAGAAGCGTGTCAACTCGACTAACCATATATTTGACGATTTCAGGAGGAGTATACCATACACCTAATTCTTTACGAAGCTCAGGGTCAAATGCTTCAAGGAACGGTTCGTAAAAGTACTGTACAGCATGTCGTTCCTCAAATTTATTGAAAAATACACTTCTATCGACCCTTTCGAGAGCTAATTCAGTCCAATTAAGAATGACATCGATCTCAAGTGCACCAAGTTTAGTTGGCGTAGCTATTTGTTCAAACAGCTCTCTAACCATTGGGATGCGTAACGACCAAGCTGCACTTCTCCAATCGAAATGGGCTTTGGAGTTAGAGGGATGCTGCTTACTCCACAGAACCCAAGCAGAGAATATTCCATAGAATAATGTCTGTACCAAAGTTGAACGAAAAAAATGATCTCCCTTCAGGCCTTCAAATCTAATGCCTAGTGATTCTTCAAGTCCAGATCGCAGTGCGGCCAGAGCAGGAAGATCCTTTCCCTCGATACGGGTCTTTGCTTCACGTGCGTACGAGGCGAGAAACCATGCAACATCTTTCGGATCGGTTAATGCCGCAGAATGTAACATAACCCGTCGAAGATAAGACATAAACCTGTCACCAAGCATTTGTGCTGTTTTGCGTGGGTTTGCCGCTGCAGCCCAGAAGCTGCTTTCGCTCTCTGCCAGCCTGAATGATTCGAGCGTTAGTGGTCTACCGTCACTGTCACGACCTATCAGTAAGAAATCGCGATAATTAGTAACTAGCACTTGATTGTACTTTCTCCAATATTTTGAAACCTGATCACCCTTAGCAGTTATCCAAGTATCGTCGCCTGCTCCCTTGACTTCTATGACACCGCGCGCCGGTAGCTGACCCGGTATCTGGTGAATCTCTGCCTTACTTTGAAATTGATCTTGGGTAAAAAGTCCACCGTCAGGAAGTCCTGCTCCTTTGTTTTTTATGTGCATGATACAGGTGAGTTGTGGCTTAAGCTGCTTGCCAATTTCGTTCAAAAGTTTTGAAATTACGGGATAATAGGAGGTCTCGTCTACCGCAGCTCCTGAAGAGCGGATATGCGCCATTTCACGGAGATAGGTCTCAAAAACGTCTTGCATAACGTTGAGCCACAGTGCTTAGCCAGTACGCTTGGTTATAATTATTACCCTTCTTAGGTTCGGTATCATCCTAAGAACTTCACTAAACAAACTTGCTCAAGACTTGTTCATTGAGAACAACTATCTGAATGAAAATACACGAGCCAGTACTTCAATGCCTCTGCTTGTGATCGGCAGCGTTGCTTTACGCCATCAACTGTAACAAACATAGCGTTCCGTTCCATTTCAACAGTAATATTATCTCTAACAACTGATAATTCACCGATCTGTCTGAATCCGTGCCTCTATAGAAAGTCGAACAGTCTTGGTACCTTTGGGCGTACACGGCAAGTATGTCGTTCCGTTGCAGGCACCCGGCAGCGCGGGAGCGCATCACATAAGGGCACAGTTTGCCGGTGATACATTGTATGATGCAAACAGCTCTGTCATCATGACACTAACAGTAAACAATTTAGATGGCTCACTTCCATTTAGGCTAGGCGCATTGCTCCCGCTTCCTCATACTAGGTTCAATCGCCTCAGTAATACGCACCCACTATAGCCAGGGGTTTCTAGTTTATTCGGAATTTTGTTAGAGTCCAAATCTTTCTCTTCAGAGATGTAGATGTTTTAGTTTTAATCAAGCATTTTTGTTCTTAAAATCAGAATCCCCCTATACCTGATATGTTACAAAAGGAAGGTAGGCTAGGGTAGGGGTTATCATATACTATTAAGTTGTACTCGAAGATTTTTTCCATAAAGCCTTTGGAACTTCATCTTTCATTACATTCTGTGCCGTAATGAGATAGATTGGTTCTCCCAGCGGATCATACTTGCTTGTTCTTTGAATGGTTGTCAAAACGGGCTTAACTCGAATGGTAGCCCCGTCCTCACATCTGTAAATATTCCAATCTTCCTTTTCAGCTGTAGCACTAACCTCGTCTACAATGGCAGTTGCAAACTGCTCTAGTGTCGGAGGTGGTGAAGTAGGTATGCCACGTAATTCCTTTGGTGCTCTAAGTACATGGATAGTGCTTGATAGAACAGAATAGATTGGCTTACCAAATGGATCATATTGTGCTAGCTTTATTATGCTCGTAACTATCACACGACTGAACAAGGTAGTGCCATCCGATAGTCTATACTTGTTCCACGGCTCTGCCAACACTTCAAAATCAACATAATTCACGAATGGTGGCATAGACATATTATTACACCGATTGAAGCAGTGAATGTAAATTATTGGCTAGTGTTAAAGCTTTCCCCGCTATTGGTTGAGTTATAACTGTAATCAAATCATAATCTGCCTTTCCTCTCATACGTCGAAGAGCATCTAACTTATCAGCCATATGTGGGAATCCCAGAGATTTTAGCATTTCTATTACCTTGTGGTGTATGTCACCAAGTCTTACCATAGCTTGAAAGGCAGTTGGAACTCGTTGTTGAATTTTCTCTCTCGCAACTAAGAAGACTGAATAATATGATCTACTTACACTTGTTCTCCATGAACTTTCTTCAGTTCTAGTAGATAGATTGACTGCCAGTTGCAAGAAGTTTCGTGGATCGAAAGGTAAAATTAATCACCTTCGAGTATGATAGAGATCTTCTTTGCAGTAGTATTATTCAAACTTTTGTAGACTTCCTTCGAAACATCATCCCATATCTCTAAAACCTCTTCATAGCTTTTTGCCTTAACATCAAATATAAATGCCAAACGTCTAACATCCAGCGATTCTTCATCCTCCATTATCTCTAGTTTTGGAAATATTTCATATCCTAGAGTCTTGCATACAGTTGAGATTATTTCTGGCAGCGCAAGTACTACATCCTGATTCTTTGACAGAAATAATGCCTCTTGTTCATTAACATTCAATGTGACCAACATTGTTGATACGACATTGTAACTATTTTCTGCTGTATTGATTTGAGTGTCAGCAACAGTAGTATAAGGAAGTTGTACCATAGTAGCTTTACAGGACATAATTAACATTGTATAAAATAGGGAATAAAAGGCTTATGTCTTTCCGATGAGTGACATATATACCTCTAATTACTTTCCAATATACGTATTCTCTCAGTCCTTTTACCCGTTTTGCCGTATCTTCTGGATTCTGCTACCTTGAGAGCCTTCCCTGTTGGTGTCAGGATAAGAACTCTTATCGCTGTTGGTATGTCTGCATTGCCAGTCTCTTGCCTTTGCATGACAACATAGTGCTTTCCTCTCTCGCACCAGTATGTTAAGTGCCTGTATTCGTTGGGGTTCTTTGAAGCTGATAACCAGTGCTGATATTCTAACAAGACTGAAGTTTTGTGGTTTGAACAGGTAGGACATACTGGCATTAGATCACCTAAACTTTAATCATAAGTCATGAAGAGTCTTTTCAGCAATTCATTTTCAACAGTATTAAACTCAGATTGTTTTTGATTAATGACCTGACACCGTGCTAGATAGGAATATGCGGTAACTAATTCTATATTTGTGAGCACTTTTACCCCATAATTTAGAAGCTTTTGATATGCCTTCTGTTCTGCATCATAATCAAGTTGTTGAAGTTCGTTCACTTTTTCAATTCTCCCTCTTTCAATTCGCCCTCAGCGAAGTCACTTTGGGCTCCTCCATACCTCTTAGTCAGTAATTTTTCGAGGTAGCCCTTCTCTGAAAGTACATGCATGATGGCATCAAAAAATAAATCGCTGCGTTCTACTATCTGTTTTAAGCTGTATTCTCTCATTCGTAGCCACGATGTGAATGGTGAATCATCGTCATGGTCTATTACAGGTTTAGGAATCTCATTCATGTTTTTTATTTCCTGCGCAAATTGCTTGTCGACCAGACGTTTCTTCTCTTCAGTTAGCAATCTATAGAGACCCCTGACTGCCATTGTGAAAAGTCGAGCGTCTGAAGCAGAGTATTCGTTGCATCTCTCGATCTGCCGAGATAACATAAGTCCGTATGGAAGGACTTCCGTAAAACTTGATTGTTGTTCTGTTGGCATACAATTACCCCTATAAGCCTAGGAATTTGAGCAAATCTGGTTTTTTGTTACCAAATAGCATATCATTGACATCATTGACTAAACCAATTCTTGGTTGCTTACCTCGAACCTTCTTGCCCGCCTTGCTACCAAGTGTAAAAGCACCAAGTTCTGCTAAGTGATCATGCTGTTTGACCCCAGCTTTGCTTTGTTTCACTACTTGTTTTAATTCCATTCCAACATGTGGCGAGCCATATAGAAAATGGCGCAACTCATCTTTTACTGGAGTGTCTTTAAGTTTAACACTTGAAGATTTCGCCCGTTCCTTGACAAGAACGATTGTGGGACTTGGACTTGAAGAACCTAATAAGCTTAATCCTTTACCACTATCACCAAACAACGAAAGATTCGGTTCAGGCAATATAGAAGGTCTTACATCAACGTCTGTTTCTTGCGATACGCGCTGGGTAACATTTGTCTGAGGAGCTATTACTATTCTGGTTCGCTTTTTTCGCTCAGATTTTTCAATTTCCTCTGGGGTTCTGCCAGTGGTAAGTAGAACTCGAAGCCTGCCAGCGTTTTTGGCTTCCTTAAGAGCCTGTTCTCGTGCTAGTTTCTCACGCACTCTTTGCTTTATAGCCTCTACAGAAGTAGAACCCGCTAGCTCAATTGCGCTACCTAATTTACTGGGAATACCGCGCAAAGTCGCCTTCCTTTCAGGTTCCTCTCCGAACTGACCTTTCGATGTAAAGAACTCTACCACGTAGTTGTTAATGAAGTGCGGACTTAAAATGATAATTGATTTTGTGATAAAGCAAAATTGCTTCGTGTAGAAAGAATAACTGTATCTGAATAAACTACTATTTTAGTAGCCAATTACTTTTTGCAGAAGATTTCTGCCCTGCAGTGTAAGTTTGTGCCTCACAGTAGGTCTTCCAACTCCATTTTTGATGGATTCTCGGGTAACAAACCCTAATGCTTCTGCCTGCTTTAGGTGAGAAAAACGGGTCGAACCACACTCAAATAGGATATCATTTGTGGACAAGTCTCCTTGTTCCAATATCATGAGAACAGGAATGAGTTTTGATAGTAAAACAGGCTGTATGACTTTGTCTTCTATTAAAATCGCTCGAACAAGTATACGGGGCAAAAGCTTTGAAGAATTGTTCTTGATTCTCTGTTTTCTAACGTGACCATGACAGCAGGGACAATGGAAATCGATGGTCTTCACATAGACATCCGGCACTACTTCTGGATGCTGGCGCGAACACATGATGCACCGAAAAGATCCCTTTGCACCTTTTTTGCCCTTCATTTGAGGATCAGTTATGCACACGTTTCGGCATCGAACTTGTCTTTGAGAAGCACATGCTTCCTGCAGGGCTTCTGTGTTTTGGTTTTGCTGTTCAGGCATCTATGTATCCCTCGTTCCAATCTCAGAATCCAAGCCTTCATTCGTGTTGGTTACTGAAGTTACTGAAGTTACCGGTTCTGTAACCCTTATTCCACTTTTATTAGAATTTTTTTGGTTATGGGATAATAAAGTGGTAACTTTGGTAACCTTGGTAACCGAAGAGTTCATTCTAACACCTTTCCAGACCTTAGTTGCCTTTGCTTCGATCTTAATGGTATCTTCCACTACCTTCAAATTCGCTTGTAGTTTGGCGTTGAATTTCTGGATACCCTTGGGTATGAAATTCTTGCCTTTGCACCATTTGATATAAGCGTTATATGTTTCATGTTTAGGTGCGTGTCCTGTTACATCTACTATCAAACAATCCCTAGCGAATGCATTAACGGGATCAGCACGTTCGCCCCATTCTCGTCTAACCTGCTCCGTAGTTGCTGACTTGGAGAAATTATAACCTCTATCCTTCAATGCCCTTGCTATTGGAATCAATAAATTTAGGATGCCCGATAACTCCTCAGGCGTTGTCAGTTCGTTTATCAAGTTCCTGTTATCATTTTTCTCTTCAAATTTTTCAGTAAATTCCGTAAGAACCCAGCGCCTAAAGAATGCGTCCGTCTGGTCGAACACCTCAGGAAATTGGTTGCACGAATAAAACATCTTGCAGAAGGATTCCATCCTGTAGAAATTCTTATTTTTACGTTCAACGTCTATCGGATCTCCACTGACGAGTGTTTTGAACATGCCAGTTTGTGTCAACTCTGTATTTGAAATATCCGAGAATATGTTCGCCAGTTTACCGTCTAACTGTGCAGGTGCGAACCTGTTAGTGACTAATGAGTGAATACTTATTTCTGAAACATTTTCTTTACCCAACAGCGCGTGTATAACTTTATGCAGCGTACTTTTTCCGTTTGATCCTTCGCCCACCCACATGTAAGCCTTCTGAAACGCGGATGTACGTAGTAGGATTGATGCCATCTCTTCCAGGACTACAGTTCTTTCTTGCTGATCTGGTAATATCTCTAACAAAGACTTCAAAAAATTAGGGCATCTAGCAGTTGCATCGTATGTTACGGGTAGTTGTATGCGTTTAGGATCTTCGGCGCTATGCTCTAGCAGTTGATCTGATTGCAAGTCAAAAACTCCATTCAGTAAAACAATATGGGTCGGGTTCGAATCAAAGACGGAACGATCTCGGTATGTTAGAATTTTGATATGGTTGATTACTTCGTTGCGAAAGTGTGTAGAACAGCTAGGAATTTCTTTTTTGCAGTATTCTTCAATAAGCACCTCACCATTGGGTTTATAGATTCCGGCTAGATGATCATACCAAAAGATTTCTTTAGTGTCTCGAAGTGTTGCAAGGTGAAAATCTCTACATAGATTAAGTTGCTTGTCTGACGTTAACATTTTATCTGCAATAACCCATGGCTCTGCTTTGTTGATGCTACTTTGATCAGTCAATTTTCCTACCCCCATATCTAGTTGAGAACCAAGCTGATAACCTAGCCAATGCCCGCTTCGAATGGAATTTTCGCAAATGGTCTGTCAGTTGAAGCTCCGTCTCTGCTATGTAGTAGCACCCAACAAACGGACACTTAGAGTTTATAACATCTTGCGCTGTAGTATTATCCATCAGGATCCTCCTTTTCCGAGGTGGTTCCGATGGTAGGTATCGATCCAGCCGACCTACCTTCATTTTTTTGAACTTTCGAGTTCTTCAATCGCTGACATAAACATCGTGGGCATTGGATGTAGATAGATATAGAATTCACACGATGGAACCATTTATGGTGACAACTAGCACATGTTACAAGCATCCTCTGTGTTACTTCGACTTGTTTCATTCTCCAATTCCTATGGCAGCAGGAATCGGTGGACTAATGGCAGTAGTCGTAATTGCTGTTCGGTTTAGAAGATCTTAATATTTAAGAGTTTTTTATAATATAAGCACTACTAAATTTTTATGGCATATGCTTTTTTAGTAATACTAAAAAAGCATATATGCCTAATATAATTTTCTTGGATGCTTTCAATTCGCATCCTAGGATGGGTTCTGTTTTGGCGCTCGATCTCTTATTATTATATTATATGTCTACTTTCACATAAACACGTTAATCAGCCTAGGCAAAATCTTTCTATTTTTGGGCAACAGCTTGTTTATTAGAGTAAATTTCTTTACTAAAGTTGATGCCAAAACTACCACCCATAACCAAACCAAAACTCATCAAGGTAGGAGGAAGAACGTGGTCGATCACAAAGCAGCTACAAGCAAATCTCCAGTTACAGGATAAGATTGGACTTCAGAGCTTAACGCTGGGGACTATAGTTCAGAATGCGCTCGATCTTTATGTCAGTTATTTGCGTTACACGCATATCATAGACCCAAGCATCTATTTCGATAAGGTTGATAAAACTATCACAGAGGCAAAGACATATGAGCAGTTAACAGAACAGGATAAGCGAACCTTAGAATTGTTTGATAAAATCAAAGAAGGCGAGATAGCAGTGCCAGACTTTATGCCTAAGGCAGAATTGAAATGAGGTATTGAAAATGAACACAGTCAACACATCTAGCTTGCAAGAATTGAAAGTTAAAATCGCGCGAAGATTATCAAGTCTCTCCCCAAAATATTCGTACAAGCTCTGGATGGACCGTTTGGATAAGCTCAGCCCTGCTCAAGTATATGTGATAGCCACACAGATACTTTATCCTTCAACGTATATAGTTGAGCGTAAAACAAGTGAAGAGAAAAGCCTTGAGAAACGCATTGAACTACAATTCGAAAAGGAGTTTGAAAGAAGGTTTCTGGAAGGAATGGAAGGGATTGAACAGAGTCAACCTAGTGATCAATTTGCAGCTATCGCGAAGGGCAAAGCGCTATCTGATCATCTAAACAGTGTTAGAAGCTTTGTAGGTACACCAAGCAGTGCAGGCAATGGACTACCAAAGGATGACCGTAGTAGCGATGTTAAGCATAAACTATTGGGGAAGCGAAAGATCAGTTTGTTCTAGTTATATGTTACGTATTACGGAATATATTTAAAGGATTCTAGTGCATCAAATGTATGGTGAAGCGGGAGGAACCTATAGATATCTTGCTCAGGATCATCCCTCTGTTAAGTGCCTTACGGCATCATGGTCCGTTATCAACACGAGAGTTGTATAACCATACAGGATATCACCTTTACGAAGAGCTTAAGACGGCTGAAGAGAAGGGGCTGATACGGAGATCCGTAAAGAGGGGTTCAGGGGTAGGAAAGCCTGCCATAGTCAACGAAATCAGCAAGAAGGGCTCACGTCTTCTGGGAGTGATGGAAACCTATATTATATAATATGTTCCGTAATACATAACATATTAATAGCACCTTTACCATACTAGGCATATATATGTCTGACATATCCCCGCGTGGGGAATTGAAAAGGTTGGACCGTAGGACGTTGGTGTTATCATTAGGCGTTCTTATAGTCATGGTCTTTCCGCTAACATTCATCCATGAAAGCGGTCATGCCCAATATTGTTTAAGTTCTGGAGCACTGCCTTCAATGAAAGTGGATCTCTTTGTTGGCAGAACTGATTGCGAGGTTCAGCCTGATAACCACGTCTTTGCTAGTTTCTGGTATTCTTTCTCTGGAGGAGCTCTTGCATCTCTGGTTGCTCTACTACCTATTGCTTTGACGAAGAGATTAATCGGAAGGATTCCTAAATGGATCTGGATTCCTTCTATTGCTTTATCTGGAGCACAATTCGTTAATGCCATGATTGAATCTTATTGGACTAACTTTTACCTCGCTAATACAAACGCTGTAGTGCTTATTACTTCATTCCCTGTAATTGTTGTAGTCATAGTCGGTGCAGCGTTCTATTTGAGAAGGAAGCCTGTAAGTGTAAGTGTAGAACCGAAATTACAGCAAGCAAGCGAATCAAAGTCTCACTCTGAAGATTCTAGCGCAAAGTGGGAAAGAAGGATAAAGCTTGCCGATAAGATAACACTGTTCTTGCTAGGTAATACAGGCAACAGAATTGCTCCCGATTCAAAAGCATATGCTTTTGATACGCCTTGCACTTCATCAGATAACTACGTTGAAAGGCTGAACAAACTGTGCTGGGGTAATCAGAAATGAACTATACAGTTCCTAATTTTAATGACAGTATAATATTAAGGTTAGAACGTAAAATTCCTAGTAAAGTTATATGGTGCAACGTTTAATCATTTGATGAGCGAAATTGTTACCTAGATTAGAATATATCAAACAAGCGAGGCTCAGACTTGGCATAACGCAAAGAAAGCTGGCGTCGATGACAGGTCTTAGCACGTCAATGATAAACCAGATAGAGTCTGGCAGGTGCAAGCCTAGCTATGAGACTGCAAGAAAGATCTTTGAAGTCTTAGGTTCGCTCGAGGGACAGTCGTCAATGCGAACAGGTGATATCTGTAGCAGAAATTTGGTTTATGTATCAAAATCTGATTCCTTGCATAAGGCAATTGAGACTATGCGGAAATATTCCTTCAGCCAGGTTCCTGTATTCGATACGACAAAACCTATTGGGTTGATCAGTGAGGATGGTCTGGTTAGACAGATGGTCGAGAAGGAGGAAAAAGATCTGAAGAGCATGAAGGTCGAGCAAGTAATGGAGCCACCTCCGCCAATAGTTGATGTTGCCACACCAGCAAAGGCGCTGATTGCATTAGTCAGGTTCTCAAAATGTGCGTTGGTCAGTGAAAAAGGAAATGTTGTTGGTATAGTTACTGTTTCGGACACTCTCAAGATGGTAGAGTAGATTATTTTATATCAATCAACTTGATTTGCTTTGCAACATTTATCACTCTAGTATTACCAATGCTTGCTTCCTTGCCTCCACTTTCATGTATATGTCCACAGAACTGAAGCATTGGTTGATTTTCCATAACAAAATTTCTTATTACTTCTGAACCTACATGCAATCCTGACCTTGGTTCATCAACGAAGCCCTTTGGAGGACAATGAGTTGCAAACACAAATCGTTTCGATGTGTCCAGTCTGTCAAGCAGTTCCTTGAAATCCTGTTCACTCAGTTCGTATGGTGTATTGAACGGCCCTTTATTGCCTCCACCACAACCTGCAAACATGATACCATTGATCTCAAAATTCTTACTATGAAGATCTGTCCATCCTAACTCCTTGCACACAATGCTCATGTCGTGTGGTGATTCAAAATTTCCAGGTACTGCGAGAACTCTAGCGCTTAATTTGCCTATTCGCCTTCCAATATCTATGGTCTTGCCATGAGCTGGAGTTATATCGCCGCAACATATTACTAGATCGCAGTCTTTTGCTGCTTGCTTTATCTTGTCTATAAGTGACTGATCCCCATGGACGTCAGAGAATACGAGCACGCGCAAAATCTACACTACTCTTCATGTGGGTCGCAAAGTTCCATCAGAACACCATGCAACGATTTTGGATGTATGAAAATTATCTTCCTCCCATAGCTTCCTGCACGAATGCCTCCCAGTATTTTGATACCGTTTTGCAATGCCTTGTTAACATCGCTTTCGATATCATCGGCACAGATGGAGATGTGATGTATGCCTTCTCCCTTTTCTACAAGGAATTTCTTTATCGGACTGTCATCACTTGTAGGTTCCATTATTTCGATCCTGGTATCTTCCAGTTGCAGCATAGCCATCTTGACCTTCTCGTTTTCAACGGTCATTATCTGCTTCTTGTCTATCTTCAGAACTTTTTCAAATGTCTTTACAGCTTCCTCTAAATTGTTTACTGCGATTGCCACATGGTCTATTCTCATAATATCACCTAGAACGTAACTTTTGGCTGGTAAATGCCAAAGACCTCCCTGAAAACATTGCTTATCTCTCCCAAAGTTGCATAAGCCTTCACTGCCTCAATTATAAAAGGCATGAGATTCTCATCTCCAGAAGCTGTTTTCTCCAGTCTTGAAAGAACCTGCTCGACCTTGCCCTTGTCCCTAGTAACCTTCAGTTCCTGCAACCTCTGCACCTGCTTTCTCTCTATCTCTGGATCTATCCTGTGTATCTTTGGTTCAACGTTAGATTCATCGACGAACTGGTTCACTCCTACAATGGTTCTCTTGTGTTCATCAACTTCCTTCTTGATCCTGTAAGCATTCGTTCTTATTTCATCTTGGAAGAAACTCTTTTCAATAGCTACTAGCGAGCCGCCCATGCGCTCTATCCTTTTCAGGTACTTTTCCACTTCCTCCTCGATTCTGCCAGTTAGATATTCAATATAATGGGAACCGCCCACCGGATCTACTGTTTTTGTTACACCACTCTCGTATCCAAGGATCTGCTGCGTTCTAAGTGCTATCTTTACGGATTCCTCGGTAGGCAATCCAAGAGCTTCGTCTCTGGAGTTTGTGTGCAATGACTGACAGCCTCCAAGAACTGCTGCAAGCGCTTGCAATGTAACTCTAACAATGTTATTGTCCGACTGCTGTGCAGTTAATGACTCTCCGCTTGTCTGCACGTGAAACCTTAGGTGCCATGATTTTGCGTCCTTTGCGTGATATCTTTCCTTCATTATCTTTGCCCAGATCTTCCTTGCTGCTCTGAACTTTGCTACCTCTTCTAGAAAATCGATGTTGCATACGAAGAAGAATGATAGTCTGGGCGCAAAGTCATCAACCTTCAATCCTCTTTCTATGCATGCATTAACGTAGGCAATGGCATTTGAAAATGTGAATGCAAGCTCCTGGACAGCATTTGCACCTGCTTCGCCCATGTGATAGCCTGAAATGCTGATCGGATACCACTGCGGAACATGCTTTGAGCAGTATTCGACAGAATCAACAAACAATCTCATGGAAGGTTTTGGAGGATAGATGTACGTGTTTCTTGCGATGTATTCTTTCAGTATATCGTTCTGCAAGGTTCCTCTCAAGGCGCTCTGAGGAACTCCCTGTGATTCTGCAACGCCTATGTAAAATGATAGTAAAGTTGTAGCAGTAGAGTTTATCGTCATCGATGTGCTGACCTTGTTCAAAGGAATATCATTGAAACATGTCATCATGTCCTTTAGTGAACTGATAGCAACTCCGGTTCTTCCTACCTCACCTTCTGCATGGGCATCATCCGAATCATATCCAATTTGAGTTGGAAGATCAAAAGCCAAGCTAAGGCCTGTCTGGCCATGTTCCAGAAGGAACTTGAACCTCTTGTTTGTCTCTTCTGCACTTCCAAAACCAGTGTACTGCCTCATCGTCCACAGTCTCTCGCGATACATGTTCGGATAAACGCCCCTAGTGTATGGATACTTTCCCGGTTCTGCATCTTTGCTGTCGTACTTCCTGCTATCCTTGCTCTTGTAGGCCCGTTTTATGGGCAAGTCAGAATTTGTTTTATAATTTTCTACCATGCTATCACCCCAAAATCTTTGCTGCAAGTTCCTCTGCAGCTTCGTAAGGATCCATCTTCTTGCTTACCATAAGATCTATACATTCCTGATATTTTTTATTTTTACCAAGCATTGTAGAAACTTTCTGTCCGACAATGCCCAAAACCATATCCATCAACTCGTCCTCAACTCTCTTGCGTTCCAATTCTTTATAACTGCTACTTCTTGCCTTGATTAATTCTTCTATACCCTTCACTAACTCCTTCACACCTTTGCCTGTTTGTGCCGCGATCTTGAAGACCATAGGTTTCCTTTCCGTGTTTCCGATAAGGTCCTTGACATCGTTGAAGAGCTTGTTTGCGCCTTCCAGATCTGCCTTGTTAACAACATAAACATCTCCAACTTCGGTTAATCCAGCCTTTATGGCCTGAATGCTATCGCCTGTTTGCGGGTTGAAGACAACTACAGTAATATCTACAATCTTTGCAATTTCTATGTCAAGCTGTCCAGCGCCTACACTTTCTATGATAATTTTATCAAACCCAGCTGCGTCTAAAACCCTGATTGCATTTCTAACAGCTTTTGAGAGGCCGCCCATCGCACCTCTTGAGGCCATGCTCCTGATGAAGGTGCCATCGTCAAGTGCATGCTTCTGCATTCTTACCCTGTCGCCAAGTATTGCTCCCCCTGATATCGAACTTGTAGGGTCTACCGCAATGACAGCTACTTTATGACCTGAAGATCTGTATTCTGGAATTAGTTTGTCTATCAGCGTACTCTTGCCCGCACCTGCAGGGCCAGTTATGCCTATGGTATTTGCATCGCCAGTTTCCTTGAAGATCTTCTTGATGAGATGTTTGGCATCTGCACCATCATCTTCGATTATCGAGATTGCTTTTGCTACAGCTGCCCGCTCTCCCTTGATTAAGGAAGCAACTAGTTCCTTCTCCACAGATGTGCTTTGCGATTTGGTATTAAAAAGATATGCTCAAAAAATAAAAGTTAGGCTTCTTTGAGAAACCTGCCATACCCGATTATGCCATTTGCGTAAGCGTCCCACTTTGGCGACAATATCCACAGGTAACCATCAGAATCGATCTCCAGATCCAGTCTCGGAAGAACGTTTGTCGGAGGAGATTGAAATGACGCAGGTCCTGCTATCGCTTTCCCACTCAGCATATCGTACTCACTTCCATGACAAGGACAGAAACCCTTCCCTTCAACCAGTTCTCCAGTCTTATCTCGAAATACTGGAGCGAAATTCCACAAACACCAAAGATGCAGGCAAATGTTGCTGTATGCTCTAAACGCAGAAATATCGTTCCTATTCCCTCCAAGACTTGCAGGCAATCTTATGAACTGCCAAGTTCTTAACGCATCTTGGTTTAGCACTCTATCATTAGTCAATGGGTAAATTATAACTTCCATATGGTCAATTGGAAAGGTCTTGACATTTGCTTGATTTCCACTAGGAAGTATGACCTTTTGCCTTGGTGTTTCACTTCCTCTGTTACTGGGCATAAACTTCCCCCAATCAATGAATGGAGCAAATGCAGCTATTGTACCCGCAGCAGCAAGAAGTTTTAGGAAATCCCGTCGTGAAATGGTCTTTTTCTGGGCGCCAGACGTATAGTCTATGCCCATAGTAATTTTATGGTGGCTCGGTCTAATAAATCAACGCAAAGAACTTTGTTAATGCGAGAGGTCAAGGAACACTAAGGAATAACTTTTAAAGAAAGATTTTAAGACCCTGAAAGGTTTACACTGTCATGCAAAAGCAACAGCAGAAGCCTCTGCGTGTACTAGTAGCGAAGTTAGGACTTGATGGTCACGATCGCGGCGCGTTAGTATTGTGCAGGGCATTCAGAGATGCTGGCATGGAGGTTATCTATTCCGGATTATTCTGCACGCCAGAACAGGTTGCAAAGATCGCTATAGACGAAGACGTAGATGCTGTTGCCATGAGCCTATTGAACGGTGCGCATACAACCCTCTTTCCAAAAGTTGCGAGAATGTTGAGGGAGAAAGGTGTAACTAATATTGTGTTGGTTGGTGGAGGAATAATTCCTGAGCAAGATAAGCGTTTGCTGGAAAAGGAGGGCATAACTGGAAACTTTGGTCCGGGAACTCCTCTGGAAACGATAATCAAGCACATCATCGAACATGTAAACAAGTTAAAGGGACGAAAATAATTTAGAATTAAACTTCTGGCTCCTTCGGCCACATCATCTTCCTGATCTTCTTTCCTACCTGCTCCACCTTATGTTGTTCGAGCTGCTTCATGTACCGCTCAAAAGCAAGCTTGCCCTCCTTTTCGTAAACGCTGACCCATTCTTCAGCAAACTGCCCTGACTGTATGTCTGACAATACCTGCTTCATCTTCTTCTTTACATTATCGTCGATCACTCTAGGACCTCTCGTTAATCCTCCATAACGAGCAGTCTCGCTTACACGATTATACATGCCAGTAATTCCGTAGCGCTGTATCAAGTCAACGATCAACTTTAACTCATGCAGGCATTCGAAATATGCAACTTCAGGCTGGTAACCGCTCTCGACCAAGGTTTCAAACGCGGCCAGTATAAGTGCATGCGCACCGCCGCAAAGATCTACTTGCTCGCCAAACCAGTCTGTTTCTACCTCTTCCTTGAAGTTAGTTTCCAACACTCCAGCTCTAGTGCATCCTATACCTTTCGCCATCGCAAGGCATCTGTCCCATGCTCTTTTTGAAGCGTCCTGATGTACTGCTACAAGTGCTGGAGTACCAAAGTTTTCAAGGTATAATTCTCTCACTCTCTGTCCTGGAGCTTTTGGTGCGACCATGATCACATCAACGTCCTTTGGTGCATCTATCCACTGCCAGTGAATTGCAGCTCCGTGAGAAAATCCCAATGCTTTACCTTTCTTAAGATGAGGTGCAATCTCCTGCTTGTAAATTCGTGCCTGCTCCATATCTGGAATCAATATGTGTACAATGTCAGAATTCTTTACAGCATCGCTAACTTCCTGAACCTTGTGACCATCCTTCTCTGCCTTTTCCCAGCTCTTACCCGCCTTTCGTAAACCTACAATTACCTTGATGCCAGAATCCTTCAGGTTGTTTGCCTGCGCATGACCCTGAATTCCATAGCCTATTACAGCAATAGTTTCGTTCTTTATAGGATCAAGTTTGACCTGATTGTCCATCCACTGCCTTGCCATGCCCACCCCTTATTAGAAACAGTATTAAAACCATGCTTTAGATCTTCATTCTCTTTTTACACTTTGAACATTCAACGATTACAGTCTTTCCTTGATTAGTTATCGTCTTGAATTTCTTGGAACCGCATTCCGGACAGACAGGACATGCTCTCAATCCTCTCATGACTACCACTCTTGCGGTTTGCTCTCAGATTTAGAAATCACTTTCATTCTCTTTATTCCGTCTATCTTCCTTATTATCTGAGCTACGGAGTTTGGAACAAGTTCTTGCCAGTTCTTGCCTTCAAGCATGAGCTGCCTTATCTTTGTAGCATTGTACTTCTCTCTGTCGTAAAACTTTACATCGCGTACCCTAATTCCTGACTCATTCATCAGCATTGTTACGTATGCATTACCTGTGTAAACAACATCGAATGGCGGCAAGAATGATTTCAAGTGACCTATCCATTTCGCATTGTTTTCATCATTTACTACAGGTACAATGTGACATTTGGCAAGATCGATTTTACCATCCTTCAACGCTTCGTGGATCATCGATATGCGTTCTCCAGAAGTAAACGGATCTTTTTCGATATAATTGAACTGTGCGCTTGCGATAGCGATGACAAGCTCGTCGCATTCTTTGAGTATATGTTTAACAAGTTCAAGGTGTCCTTTGTGAAATGGCTGGAACCGTCCTATTATCAGAGCACGCATACCCATGGTACACCAACTTTGTTAAAAATAATACTCAATGACCGAGTTTGCGCTTCTGCACCTCAACTTCCTTCTCAGCAATCTTCCTGAAGAGCGGTTCAATACTGCCAAGTTTATGTTTTGACTTGATCGCTAGCTGTGATGCTGAATCCCAGTTCTGTTCATGCACAGAGCCATCAAGACTTAGTTGGTGCCATATCTTTTCTGCAGAAAGAGGAATATACGGTTCCAAGACGATAGCTAAAGAACGAACAGCGTTTACAGATACGTATATGCATGTGTTTGCACTTTCAATGTTTGCCCAAGGTTCCTTCTTCTGGAAGTATTGATTAAAGTGTGCAGAGAACTTCAGTATCCTCTTGAGAGCTTTGTCGATTTCATTTACCTTAATCAACTCTCCTGCTTCTGCAGGCATTTTCGATATCTCGTTAATACTTTCCTTGTCAGCATCATCCTGTTCCTTCGGTTCTGGTACTGTACTATTGAACTTTGTTTGTGTAAAGCTTAATGCTCTATTTACGAAATTTCCAACGTTTGCTATTAATTCATTGTTTATCCTTGCAGCAAAATCATCCCAGTCAAAGTTAAGATCCACCTGACTGTACGGAGTTATCAACGCCAAGTAGAAGCGCAAGTAATCCGCAGGATAGTTATCAAGAAAATCCTTGAGACTAATATACCAATTTCTGCTCTTGGAGATCTTTTGCGCTTGCAGCATCAAATGTCCTCTTGTTGGAATGTAATCAGGCAACTTGTACTCCTCATCAATACCCATACGCATCGAAGGCAGGAAAAGATAATGGTGATACACTATGTCCTTGCCTATGAAATGATAAATCTCAGCAGAATTCCAGAACGTTTTGCCATCATGACCTTGCTTCTTCACATGAGTGACAGCGGATGATATGTAGCATAGATGATTGTCAAACCATCCGTAAAGCACCTTTCCCTCTGCCTCTTTCAAAGGAATCTGAACGCCCCAAGTTATGTCGCGAGTTATATCCCAATCCTGAAGACCGTCTTCGATCCAGTTTAATACATAATTCTTCACATCAGATTGCAAGTTCCTGTTATCATTAAGCCATTTTTTTAGTCTATCAGAAAAACCTGACAGTTTGAAAAAGTAGTGTTTGGTTTCCTTCTTGACAGGAGTTTTGCCACAGATAGCGCATTTTGGATTCAGTATCTCAGAGGGTACCCTGCCGCATTTTTCACAAATATCTGAATATTGATCTTCAGCACCACAGTACGGACATTTGCCAATGACATACCTGTCAGGCAAAAACTTCTTGTCGTATTCGCAATAAAACTGTATTACACTCTTATCGTAGAGATGTCCATTCTCATGGAGTTTCTTGAAAACATACTGCACGAATTCTACATTTTCTTTCGAACTTGTTCTGTAGAACAAATCAAACGATATACCAAAACGTGTAAAGTCTTCGTTATCACGCTTGTGCCAGTGTGCTACGTAATCTTCTGGCTTCTTCTTCTCCTGCTCGGATTTTATCAAAATCGGAGTGCCAAAGTCATCTGTTGCGCAGATGTGTATTGCATCGTGACCATTCAGCCTGCAATACCTAGTGAAAATATCTGCAGGAAGATATGTGGATGCCACATGTCCTAAATGTATCTCGCCATTAGCATAAGGTAATGCACTTGTAACAACTATCTTTTTTCTTTCCATTTTTGTTGGTTCCTTCGTACTGGATTTTAACCTATCCCCAACTTTTTGCGTACTTGATCTGTTCCTCGGTTGGTTTGTCGATCTTTATTCCCATAGCTTCTAGGGAATTGATTGCGATTTGTGAATCTATCTCTGTCGGAACGTTATGTATTGCCTTCTCCATTTTATCATGATTCTTAACTATATGTATTATTGACAGCAGTTGATTGGAAAACGACAACGCCATCACTTCCGGAGGATGACCCTCTGCCGCTACGAGATTAGCAATCCTTCCCTTGCCAATCAGATACACCTTCTTCCCGCTCTTCAACGTGTATTCTTCAAGGTTGTTCCTGACCTCGCGCTTTGATTTACTATGAGATTCAAGATATTTTGTGTCAACTTCAACATCAAAGTGTCCTGCGTTGGCAAGTATTGCTCCATCTTTCATGCTCTCTATGTGCTCACCTCTTACGATCCCTGTTTGTCCTGTTGCTGTAACGAATATTTCTCCAATTTTGACGGCTTCTTTCACAGGAATAACGGTAAAACCATCCATATGCGCTTCCAGCGCCTTGATAGGATCCACTTCAGTAACGAAGACTTTAGCGCTCATTCCTCTTGCACGGTTTGCAACTCCTCTCCCTACCCAACCATAACCGCATACAACTACATTCTTTCCGGCTAACAATAGCGATGTTGCACGCAAAATGCCATCGATAGTGCTCTGACCAGTTCCATACCTGTTGTCAAACAAATGTTTAGTATACGCATTATTGACAGCAATTATTGGATACTTTAGAAGACCATCATCTGCCAATGCCTTTAACCTCATAACGCCTGTAGTAGTCTCTTCCGTGCCGCCCATTGGCACAATCTTTGCAAACTCTTTCTCACTGTGCAGCATTGTGTGCGTATCGGCACCATCGTCTGTAATAACATCAGGCTTGTTTCTAATCATACTTCTAATGCAATCATGATATTCTTGTGCAGTTTCGCCTCTCCACGCATAAACATTGATCCCCTGCGATGCAAGAAAGGCTGCAATATCATCCTGTGTCGATAATGGATTCGCAGCACAGATGCTAACATTTGCGCCCAATCTTTTAGATCCTACTGCAAGCACCGAAGTTTCTTTCGTAATATGCAAACAGAAACCAACTCCTAAACCGTGTAAGGGCTTCTTCTTCTCTAATTTTTCGATCGTCTTGGTAAGTATTGGCATGTGCGAGCTTGCCCATTCATACGAAAGTTTGCCCTTCGATGCCAGTTTTGGATCTGCTACCTTGCTCACAGCACAAGCATAATATACCATATAAATAAAAATCATGCTAAAATGACGTGGAAAAAACTTGGCCCGAAAGATGGCGTTGCAGCTGGTGCAGGAAAGCAGTTCTCATTAGATGGGGTTGATGTGGCCGTATTCAATGTAGATGGAAAATTCTTCGCTACCGAAGCTAGGTGCAGACACCAAGATGGTCCGTTAGCGGAAGGCAAGCTTAAAGGAGACGTAATAGAGTGTCCATGGCACTTTTGGAACTACAATGTCAGAACTGGCAAGTTGTTGGACTACCTCAAGGATGTAAAACTTAACACATATGCGGTTGAGGTAAAGGGCAACGATCTTTACATAGATATTTAGGACAATGACGTTTAGTTCTCATTGAAGAGTAATTATATTATACATCCTGCAGGTATGTTTGCCATTGAAAAGTTCGACAAAGAAAATGAGGTCATACATGGAATGGATTCCAGGCCCCAACTACCATCGCGTAATTACAAAAATTGTTACTGCATTAAAAAATGAATTGAAATCATCTGGACGAGAAGGTTATGTTTTTGGTCTAAGTGGAGGTTTGGACTCTTCTGTTGTTGCAAGTCTCCTGTCGCGGGCAGCGGCCGAGCGAACATTCGCGCTCGTGATGCCTCGATCAAGCGTAACTCCTCAGCAAGATGTGAGCGATGCTACGGATCTTGCCAAAAGATTGAACATACAATTTCGTATAATCGATCTGACTGGTATTCACTCAGATATTTTGCGTGAATTACCTACTAACAAGCTAGCGTCAGGTAATTTGCTTGCAAGAATAAGAATGTGTTTACTATACTACTATGCAAATCAAAACAATTGTTTGGTTGCAGGGACTAGTAACAGAAGCGAGCTCTTGATAGGTTACTTTACTAAATATGGTGATGGTGGAGCTGATATTCTGCCCATAGCATCGCTATATAAGACGCAGGTTCGAGCCTTAGGGTATCATCTGGATCTCCCAGATGCTATACTGAACAAGAAGAGTGCGCCGAGGTTGTGGGAGAAACACACCGCAGAAGAGGAGATCGGAATGTCGTATGAAGATATAGACAGAATACTATACAATCTGTTCGATCGCAAGGCCTCCGCGAAAAGTACTGCAAAGAAACTTAATATGCCGCTTGAAAAGGTTGAACAGATCAGACAGATGCATATCAAGAATGCTCATAAAAGAAGTTTGCCCAAGATCTGCAAGTTATAATGTGATGCGACAAAGGCTTAATATCCCAACCAAATTATTTGCTTTGATGATGATGAACGTGAAGGTCTATTACAATCCAAGATGCATAACGTGCAGAAGATCAATAGACAAATTAAAAGTGAACAAGGTTGAGTTTGAATTACGGGATTTCTTCAAGGATAAGTTGACCAAGCAAGAAATCGCATCGCTGCTAAAGATGGCTGGAATATCAGCAAGAGATGCGTTGCGGAGGAAGGACAAGATGTACAAGCAATTGAAACTCGATCAGAAGGACTATAATGAGAGTGAATTGATAGCACTAATGGAAAAATATCCAGGTTTGATCCTGAGACCAATCATGGTTAAAAACAACAAGGCTGTTATCGCTAACAAACCGGAAATTGCGGATGCGTTTTGCAAGAGAGGCATGAAATGAAGTTTTACAACACCATGTCTAGAGAGATTGAGGAGGTCAAAGCACTTGATAGCCAGATAAGGATCTATCTATGCGGTGTGACAGTGTATGACTATAGCCACTTGGGCCATGCAAGAACGATTATTGTTTTCGATGTTTTACGACGTTTTCTTATGCAGAAAGGATACAAGGTGAAGTTTGTGCAGAACTTTACCGATGTTGATGACAAGATAATCAATGTCTCCAAACAGCTAGGTATCGAACCCAAACAGCTGTCGGAGAAATTTATTCATCAATGCTTCGAGGATTTTGACAAACTAAACGTAATGAGGGCGGATGTCTACCCAAAGGCAACCGAGCACATACAAGAGATGCTGACACTTGTAAAGGGTCTGATAGAAAAGGGCTTTGCATATCCGACCAGCAATGGTGTTTACTTTCACGTATCGTCTGACGATGATTATGGCAAGCTCTCAAAGAAGCCAATAGATGAACTGCAGGCTGGCGCCCGTGTGGAAGTTGATCCAAATAAAAAAGATCCTTTGGACTTTGCACTCTGGAAGCTGTATAATGATGGCCCTCTCTGGGACAGCCCTTGGGGCAAGGGAAGACCTGGTTGGCATATCGAATGTTCTGCGATGAGCATCAAGTATCTGGGGAATACTTTTGAGATCCATGGAGGAGGCGAGGATCTGATATTTCCGCATCATGAAAATGAAATAGCTCAGTCGGAATCCTATACTGGCAGCACGTTTGCGAAGCACTGGATGCATGTTGGCATGGTAACCATTAGGGGAGAAAAGATGTCGAAGTCATTGAAGAATATTGAGCCTATACATATTGCTCTAAAGAAATGGGGTACGAATGCCATAAGGATATATTCTCTGTCAGGGCATTACCGTAAAACGCTCGATTATGATCAGCAGTTGCTTGACGATGCGTTATCAAGATGGAGGGATATCGAAACCTGTGCATATGAGTTGGAGTTTGCGGAAGGTTCTGGAGGAGCAGTAGAAGAAGCAGGCAAAATTGCAAATGAATCCATACAGGAATTTTTATCAGCTATGGATGATGACCTTGACACGCCCAGAGCGCTTACAGTATTTACAAAATTTGTCAGAATAATGAATAGATATGCTGCTGACGACAAGTTGAGCAAGGATGTTGCAAATGCTGTAAGACCATCATTCGACGAAATGATGCTTGTATTTGGTTTGAAGAAGAGCGACGTTACTGCCGAAGAAAGGAAAGAGATTGAGAGCTTAGTCAAGCAACGCAATGAGTATAGGGCACAGAACAAATTTGCCGAGGCAGATAAGATACGAGAAGAGCTGAGAAAGAAGGGCGTTGAGTTGATGGATCACAAGGGAAGGACTGTCTGGAAGAAACTCGAAATGGGTTAATTAGTAGGAGAAAAAAGGCTGACTAGGTTGCATAAGTCTCTTTCAGGTAATACTGCAGCATGAGTTTTGATCTGATCTCTAGCTTGCTTGCATCGCAGTTAGCCATAGGCGGTTTGGTTGGGTTTCTGATAGGATTCGCGCTCAAGAAGATAACCAAGATCGCTCTTGTACTTGCTGGCATATTCTTTATTACTATTGCTTACTTGGAACACGGCAAATTCATAAACGTGAACTACGAGCAGTTCGAACTTGCGATTAACAACATGTTGCAGCAGTTTGGTTCAAACCTCATTCTACCTAGCTTCTTGGCGATGAATCTACCACTGATTGCAAGCTTTGGTGGTGCACTTGCGTTTGGTCTAAGGAAAGGCTAGGCTTTCTTTTTTGTTGCAGAGACTATGGAAACAACATCTCTATCCTTCAAGTGATAATCTACTGGTAGCCTTAATCCGTCTCTCATATCTATTGCATGCAACAATCCTTTCGCAAGCTCGCTGTGTATCTGTCTTGCAAGATCTTGTATAGTTGACCCTGCTGGCAGGAGATAAATATCAGGCAAAACATTACCATGCTTATCTGCGAGCTTTGATGCGTCCGCAACAGGATAGACAGTATTCATCCTCAGCAGCTTGAAGACGGCAACATTGATTGCGTGCTGTACTCCTGTCCGCATATATTCGCCAAGAATATCTTTCCTGATGAAGTTCAATGCCCACTTCTGCTTGTCGTTAAGTTCGTCTTGCTTAACTATATCGAATCGTTCGTCTCCAGGAACATATTTTATCAAGCCCTTGTTCTCAGCCCTCCTTAAAGTTAGTTCAGCTTCCGCGCTCGCTGGCACGACCATCATGTCCTTGTACTCTTCTCTTAAACGCTGAAAGTTCTGCATTGCCACAGGAACGTCTACCTTGTTGGCAACAATAAGAGTGGGTTTTGAAATATCACGCAAGGACCAAGCGAAACGCTTGCTGTCATCCATGGTATATTCGTCAAGATTCTTGTCCTGCAGATTGCATTCAGCCACGGCCTGATTTACATGTGATTCGGTGACGCCTATGCCAGCAAACACTTCTGTAATAGCTGTGCTCATCTCTACTCCTGATTTTATTGCCCGTGAAATCTTGTCTCTGTTGCCTTCCAAAAGTTTGAGGTACCACATGACAAGTTCTTCCTCGATATCAGCGATATCTGCAACTGGATCGCCAGCCCCAGGTTCTGCTACCCTACCAGCAGCGTCAACGCTTCCAGACGCATCAACAACATGCAAAAGTGCATCTGACTGGGCAGCTATAGATATGAATTGATTACCCAGACCCTTGCCCTCCCACGCGCCTTTTATCAAGCCTGGAAGATCAATTAGTTCAACTGGTATGAATCTCCAACCGTCTAA
>JBMCYV010000017.1:0-46789 GCA_049199595.1 Candidatus Nitrosomirales archaeon | reverse complement strand
CCATTATACGGAGATGATGGGTTGTTCTTTGGAAACCCGAATCAGTTAATTGAGAACGCTACAGGAGCTGGTGTCGCTGCAGCGTGGGCATTTGGACTTACACTGCTGATCTGGAAGATACAGGATGCCATTTGGCCTGGTGGAGTAAGAGTAACACCCAGAGAAGAAGAGATAGGCTTGGACATAGCACAGGTCGGAGAAAAGGCCTACAGCGAATAAACTGATACAATACTGC
The DNA here is from genome assembly GCA_049199595.1 of Candidatus Nitrosomirales archaeon. Classification (GTDB taxonomy): domain Archaea; phylum Thermoproteota; class Nitrososphaeria; order Nitrososphaerales; family UBA213; genus JBMCYV01. The sequence continues at coordinate 46,554 of JBMCYV010000017.1, read as the reverse complement.
TGAAGAAAACAACTTTTAATTTTTTATTTTTCTATTAGAAGAACATCCAAATGATTAGCGAAATGATCAAATCATTTTTAATGAAAATAAGGCGAGAAAATGGTTAAAAGCATGAGTTATCCCTCCTGATCGTTGGCAGACAGATGGTTAGTGTTTGTTATGTTGGCGTTTGTCAGCGGAGCCATTGGATTCATCTGGGGGTATGCTGCAAAGGCAACGCTGTTCATATATGTAGGAGGTTTCTGGTTCTCACTTGGGGTCTTTGCAGCAACGCGGTGGGGGTATGATAGATGGAAAGGAAAGCAGAAGCAAAAAAAGCGAAGGTAAAACAATTATGATTATTCATTAGAACTGAAAAGCCCATCACGATTTAACCCTCGAAAACTAATTTGCATATTTTTTTGAAGAAATTACACAAAATTAATATACTAGCCCGTGGCTAACTGATTCCATGGCAGAAGCTGGGATGGCGATATTCATAGCATCGGGCGTTGCTCTGGCGATCGTCACTGCGATTCAATTTGGTGAGCGGGGATACAGGTACAGAAGGCTAGCGGACAAGAAGCACGCTGGTACTTACGGATTCAAGTACGAATCATCTGCAGAAGCGAGTCAGTAAAAAATCAGACGTACACAACTAGACTTTCTTAGCATCCATGCAACGCTAGTTTTTATCATGATCTTTTAATGCGATCGATTGAAGAGTCGATAATAATTTAAGACCTAGTAGAGCATTTAGCAGATCGTGAGGATAAACATAGAGACTGACGAGCATATTGTAGCATCTTTACCAAAAGTCTGGAACAATCAAGTTGGGTTTATGGGTTTTTTTAAGAAAAGCAAAGAGGGAGTTTTGGTTTTGACTAACAGGAAACTCATATTCGTGCCTAAATGGATTCCTGTTACGCCAAAAGAAAGAGACAAGTTCTTTGGTGAGGACGAAGCTAAGGTCGCCCTAATGGACAATTATTCTGAATCCGATCTTGATGAAGATATTTCAGAACAATCAAGTAGCATACTGCTACCTTTGGAATCTATTGTGAATGTTGAAAATGCGAAATTACGCAAGGTAAATTTCATGAGAGTAAAATGCATGATTGATGGAAGGACTAAGATGTACGACTTCGGGATAGCCAAGAGTGTCACTAATTATCCGATACGCCAGCCGTTAATATTCTACAACTTGGACTGGGGTGCGTGGATAAGCCTGATAAAAAGCCACAAGTAATTATCGCAACACTATTACTGTTTGGAATCACGCAGTAATTGTCTTGATTTCGAAACTATAACATCCTCTTCTGCGTCAGTTTCTTTTAAGAACTTTACATCCGTGACCTTCTTACGATACTTGAATATTTCGAGCTCATATGAATCATCCTTGGGTTTGTATAACGCTAGCCCCAAGTAAGCTGCCCCATCATAATCTTCCTTGAATCTCTTGTAATGTTCTGATGCTTTCAAAGCTTTCAAGAATACCCATCTAGTTGTCAAGATGCGCGATTCACCATAAAGTACGAATTCATAAGAATCATTTTCCTCCACGAACCTCATCTTAATCTCATCGTCAGGCCACCACTTTATGACTTTGCCCCAAGCGCCGAGAAGTGGTTTTCTTTCATTAAAGATTAGGAGCACCTTCGTATGAACATCATAAAAATGGTATCCCACTCCCATGAAATCGTGGAACCACATCGTGTCTACTACGCTCACACCTATCGTGACACACCTTTCGTTATATTTAATGATTAAGCGTTAATCCATGTTTTAAGTTAAGATCTCGCTTGCCCGCAGTCTAGCTCAGAAATAATTCGTTGGGAAGTTAGGAGAGAAGAGCTTTATCAGAAGCATCAGCCTCATCTGGAATTTCAGAAACAGGCTCGTCTTGTGGAACAGAGATGGATCCTCGGGCTTCCGTTTCTCTGGGACTAGTCTTGCTGATATAATCACTGACCCATTCCCTTGTTATAACGCCAGATTCTACCAGATTCACCAAGGCATTTGTAGATGCATCTCCTGTAACCTTACCCATTCGTCTTCTGATCTGTCGCCATTTCAATTTAGTATTACCACTTTTTGACGCATAGATTATACCAAGAACATCCTTGGCATTCACAAAGGTTATCTCTCTGACCTTCTTGAGCGTAACCTTGTCTGCAGCCTCTACATAGATAGCACCAGGAAGCTGTTCACGTTCTGGAAACACCTCAGGGTCACTTAGATAACTCTCAGGCATAAATGACTGGCACGTGCTAACTATCACGAACCGTCTAAAGCTCTCCAATGTCGCTGTGGCTTCGATTGCTACCAACTCATGATCAGGAATGTGAGAGTCATTTATCAAGTTTGTGAAATATTTCACGTTTAGTGGACAAACTCCGTACTCAAGATCATCTTCATCAAATCAGAAGGGCTAGAGTCTTCATCGTTTGTCCTAGTAACATAGAAACGCACGAAATAAAACTTGTCTTGCCTAGCTATTCAGTATGGTCTTGAACAGGTATTTCCCTAATGATTTGAAAAACGCACGCGTGTAAAATCAACCCTAGGGGGGCTCTTTATAAAGGCTATATCAACAAATCAAGAAATCAAGAGAAAATTTCGGAACCGTATCTATCAAGATTGTTGTCCTAAGGACTAGTGATGCAGCGTTATCACCAAACAACGTCCAAGCTAGGCTAATTTACACATTTATCATCGACTTCAAAACTTTGTAAATCTCTTCGCTACTGCTAGACCGAAATAATCCCTTGTACTCTGCAAAAACATAAACCGTCCTAATGTTGTCATTTTCCCTATACTTTATTCTTACAGGTTGGAGCTGATACTTTTTACCCTTGCTGTCCTTGCCAATGAATTTATCGCCAAAGCCAAGATGGAGATCAACTATAGAAGGTAAAGGTTATCAAGTCTGAACTTGTTTCCGTCTAGCATTTAGTTGCCATCAAACATTAGTGAACTGTCAACTGTAAAAGTACAGTCATACCTATGAGGCGGAAGCATCTGTGGTACAATCTTTGCCTTGATTGCCTTGAAAAGTTCCACATTGCGCACATCTTCCTCGAATATAATGAGTGCCCGCTCTTTTGGTAGGGCCATGAACCATTCCGCGTGCTATAGAGTATCATCTCTAATGAACTTGTATATGATCATGAGATTAATTATAGGGTATATCCCAAAACCCTTATAACTTTCTTCTCATAACTAGCAAAACTATGACCGTAGATATTATCAAGGCTGACGGGGGCTGGATAATAAAGAGTAGCGATGCTGGAAGCAGTGGCGGATTGACTAAGGGAAGTGGCGCGGGTGTTTCTATACCGAGCTCCAAGGATGTGGTGGAATTTCTTGCGGCGATAGACAAAACGTCCTCTGGAAGAAGGCACGACTTTACAAGAAGCGATGGCGCATCGATTAAAGCGTATCCTAGCGAGAAGAGGCCCGGTGGCATAGTGATAGAAAGATCTGCAGGTAACTGGATTCGCTTTGGTGCTAATGAAGCAGCGCAGCTGAGAATGTTGCTTATGAGAGGAACAAGATAAGGAAAACCTTTTTTGCTTTTTTTGTACTGCTAATATCAATCATATTGGACAGATTATCAAAAATGTTTGCCTATGGCTTTTACATAGTGTCCTACTGAGATCACCTCATGCCAATAGACACAGCCTTGGTAATACAGTACCTTGCTCTAGCCCTAGGTGTTGCTGGTGTAGCGCTCTCATTATCATACCCACAAAGCTTGGTTAACAGACTGAGACTGGCAATTAGTTCTAGCGACAAGAAGGTAGAGGAAGTATCGCAGAAGGTCGATGGAGCAACAGAAAGTATGGAAGGTGCCATAAAGAACATGGAAAAGACAGGCAAGAGAGTAGAACGAACAGCGGCAGAGATAGATGAGTTAAACACAAGCATCAACAGCGTACACAAGAGGATCGATGGCGTAAGCAGGTCGCTTATAGCTGCTGAATACACTTTAAGAAAGAACAGCAAAGATCTGACAAGTCTTACAACTACAGTTCAGAACATGGGTCACAAATTGTCCACTCTAAACAAGTCAGGCAACGAGCTCGAATCGGAAATTTCCAAATTAGGTAAAGTAACTTTATGGGCAGAAAAAAACGTAAAAGTGTTGAAGGACGAAGTAAAACAGGTTAAGACTATAGCGAAGCACTCCAACGGTCACAAAAGAATCAACAGCAACGGAAAGCGTAATGGAAAGCATAATGGAATCCACAACGGAAACGGCAAACACTTGCATGTAAATGACAATGGCAATGGCAATGGCAAAGTAGCTGAAAAGGTACTTGTAAAAGAAAAGACGATCTAACGAATCTTCACACTTTTTTATTTACTTTTGCAACAGTCACCTTCTGGTATCTTGTGACCATGTGGGCAGTTCCTAGGGTGTTTCAGCAATGTGCACAAAGCATCTGTGAACTTTTTGTTCATATGATGTTCTATACCGCACACCATCTCCTCATCAATATCCATCTTGAGCGAGTTCTTCATCAGGACTTCCAACAGCCTGCAGTTCCTAAGCATCTGCTTGCCTATCTTCTCGCCCTCATGCGTAAGGCCAACTCCTCCCTTCTTGTAAAGGACCAGCTTCATTTCATCCAGTTTCTTGAGCATCTGTACCACGCTTGGCTGGGTGACACTCAGGATCTTCGCAATCGAGCTAACCTTGACGTCTTCCGACATCTCCCTGATCCACCAGATGGCCTTCAGATACATCTCAACATGCTCAGATTCTGCGGTTCCTACGAATAACATCTCTCTATCCGCTGTGCTCATTATGTGTATTTACATAACATCAATAATTTATTAAGTTTAACGATTACTGGTTGATTTCTTTTGCGTCTTCCCATAAATACTCGAAATATTCCTTGGCAAAGCTTGCCATTCCTGTATGTTCAGCCCATATGGCCAATGGTTCGTAGTTTGCGCCAACTTTTTCGGCACCCAGGAGTATGACTACTTGCTTGCCATCGCTTATCACACCACCCCCAAACATGCTGTTCTTCAGTCTAACTTCGCCTATCCTTGACAATGCCTTGACAGTATCCATGGCAGCACTTTCAGAAGCAAGAACAGTGATCTTGACGCCTTTTTCATGCAGCACACGCAATGTTGGTTGCAAAGGCTTTGCAACACTTTCCGCAACGGCAGGCAATGCAAGCAACAATTCCTTTTCACAGTTCTGGATTATTTCCTTAACTTTTGCAGCTATGTTGTACAAGCCCCTAAGAACCCAGATCTCAGGTTTTTCTTTAGTTCCGCTCTTTTCATAAAGCGACTTGAGCTCGCTCATGATCATCGTTTCATTATCCTTCACTTCACCTTCTATACGCATGCGGGTAGCTTCCAACGCAGTTGTTGGAGACTTTGGATAATATTTTGTCGGTCTAGCACTGTCAGACTCTAACCAGCCGTTTTTATCCAATCTTCCGATCACTTCGTATATCTTGCTGTAAGGCACGCCAGATTTCTTGCTTAGTTCTTGTGCAGTCATCGCACCGTCGTTAAGAAGAGAAACATAGACCTTGATCTCGTAACCTGTAAGGCCCAGATTTTCCATTGCTCTTCTGGCCTTGTCACTGAGCATAATTAAGTTGCCTTGACGCGTGTTAATATGTGTAATTGCCTTATCATACCGTGGAAAGGGTTATTCATAAGAAACATCTCATCCTATTTCGCCTCCATAGGCACAAAACCTACGATTCACCGTATGTTGGCTTTGGATATACTTATATTCTAAAAGCATGAGCTTTTTTGTTAAGGTAGTGGGGAATACGGACCTAATCCAGATATCATCTACTAGAAAGAAAGTGGAGAGTCAGAGGAAGACCATAAGGTATACCCAAAGTATCTGCCCTGACTGTAACATGATTCTGGATGCAGAGGTTTTTGAGCGCGACGGAAAGGTCTTCATGACAAAGACATGTCCAGCCCATGGAGAGTGCGAAGAGCTTTACTTTGGTTCTTACGAAATGTACCAGAAGTTCAGCACGTATTGGATGGATGGCAAAGGCGCGCATGCACCAAACGTTATGATCGACAAGTGTTCATGCCCTATGAACTGTGGTTTATGTACGAATCATTTGAGCCACTCTGGTCTTGCGAATATTATAGTTACCAACAGATGCGATCTAACATGCTGGTACTGCTTCTTCTATGTCAAGAAGGGTCTTGAAGGCGCTTATTTGTATGAACCAACGCTCGAGCAGGTAAGAGCTATGGCAAAGACCTTGAAGGCAGAGAGACCAATACCAGGCAATTCGCTCCAGATAACTGGAGGAGAGCCAATGTTAAGAGAAAACATTGTTGATGTGATCAAGATCCTAAGGGAAGAGGGCATTGAGCATGTTCAGATGAATACCAACGGCATAAGGCTTGGTTTAGACCCAGATCTGATGCGACAGGTCAGGGAAGCTGGTGTTAATAATCTGTATCTAAGCTTTGACGGTGTAACTCCAAGAACAAATCCAAAGAACCACTGGGAGGTTCCATATGCTCTGGAGAACGCCAGAAAGACCGGTACGACAGTTGTTTTCGTTCCTACCGTTATCAAATCCATTAACGACCACGAATTGGGTGATATTGTCAGGTATGCTCAAAAGCACCTTGATGTTGTTCATGCAGTAAACTTCCAGCCAGTATCACTAACCGGAAGGATGACCAAGAAGGAGCGAGAGAAGTACAGAATAACGATACCTGACTGCATAAAGAGGATTGAGGAACAAACCAACGGCGAGATTCCAGAAGACTCTTGGTTCCCTGTCCCGAGCTGCATGCCAATGACAAACGTGATTGAGCAGTTCAGCAAGAAGCCAAAGTACGAGTTGAGCATACACTTTGCCTGCGGTGCTGGTACCTATGTATTCGAAGACGCCGAAACAAGGAAACTTGTACCATTGACATCGTTTGTAGATATCAAGGGACTGCTGGAATACTTTGAGGAGAAGACTGAAGAGATCAAATCAGGAAGGAACAGATATCTTACCATGATAGAAGTGGTTAGAAAGCTGAACTCGTTCATAGATAGAAAGAAGCAGCCGAAGGGTCTAGACCTTGCGAAGATGTTTGCAAGCATACTTGTAAAGAGGAACTTCAGTTCAGTAGGATCATGGCACGTTAGAAGTTTGTTCTTGGGCATGATGCACTTCCAAGACAAGTACAACGAAGACCTTGAAAGACTGCAGAGATGTGATATTCATTACCTAACACCAGATATGAGAATAATTCCGTTCTGTGCCTTCAACGTTATACCAGAATGGTACAGAGACAGGATCCAGAAGAAGTATGGTTATCCTGTAGAAGAGTGGGAGCAGAAGAACGGACAAAAGCTGGAAGAAGGTCTCTACAGAGGTTTGCTAAGGAGAGGCAAGCCGCAGCCTGAAGCTGGCTGTGCAATGAGCGAGATGCACAGGCAGAGCGAACTTGCACAAGGATTGACTGGTGTATAACCATACTCAACCTTAACCCACAAACTACGTCGTCTCCTTAACGAATTTTCACGCGCTCCTGTGTAAAAGTTGGGAGAGGGGGGTTCCTATATAAAGAATACATATACAGAGCCCAAACTCCTGCAAGAATTTCGGAACCATACAATTTCGATTAATATGTTAAAAGTATGCTTTAGATGAGTTCCACATCTTCCAAACCTTCAAAATGCTTGTCTCCAGTTAAGACCTTACATCCTTTTGACCTGGCTGTTGCCAGTACTATCGAGTCAGCTAAACCCCAACCTTCAACGGCTGTCTTTTGTGAAACATCTATTTTGGCGGCTTGAACAGCAATTGTCTCGCTTAATGGTATAATCGCACTCATTCTCCTGATAAAACCCCTTCTTGTTTCCGCCATATCTTCGCTCTCGTTCTTCAACACCTTCGCATACACTTCTGCAATGCATATCGATGGAGTAAACTTTTCCTCTTCTTGTCCATCTATCACAGACCTGGCTTTTTCGCCGCTCCGTGTGCCCATGAAATACTCAATCCAAGCATAGGAATCTATAACATACTTCAAGAGCGATCCCTGTGATCTCGCAGGTCCTTGATATCCACTCTCTTCATAGTTCCAAACATGCTCTTTTCCCGAGAGATATGTTTTGAAAGGATCTCGTTTACTATCTTTGATATGCCTCTAGGGCCGTAGATCTGTTTAAGCTTGGCATAAATATCGTCTCTTATCGTGAGCGTGGTTTTGACCATAGATATCTACATAAACATAAACATTTATTTAAATGTTTTACAGAGCAGCAGTGAACAAAATCAATCCCCTGATACCTCAAATCGAAATCTACCCTGCATTTTTGCGACTGGTTTCCATATAGAATTGTTGGTGTCTAACAAACTAACAAAGATGATCGATAGTTTTGTACACTTTTTTGTTAGCAGGAATGAAGATTTTAGGGTCATAAAGGGAATAGAACCATCATCGAAGTTAGAGTTACGTCAAGTTTCCTGCAAGAAATCTATAACAACCTTATTGAACAGATCTGATTTTTCCGCATGAGGTCTATGACCACATTTCTCTATTAGTAACAGTTTGCAGTTCTCCATCTTTGTGATAAAGGGCTCACAATACTTTACAGGGATCAATCTGTCGTCCTTCCCCCATATTACAAGCGTTTTTGCTCGTATTGAATTCAATCTATTGGCAAGCCTGGGGGCAGACGCACTCTCTTTCAAAGACGACATGAAGGCTTGTTTTGCTCCATCCATCATAGTGTATTGGTAAACATTCTTGACATATTCGTCAGTTATTGACGTTCGAACAGCGTCAACTGGCGATACAGCCTTTCTAATATCTTCCAAATCCTTAGCGTCAAACATCCTTACATAGGTTTTCAGTTCTTTTGTACCCTTGAAACTCTTTGGTGGTATTCCTGCCGGGCTTATCAAAACCAATTTCTCAACTTTGTTGGGGTATGCTATCGCAAATTCAGCAGCTACCTGACCTCCCATAGACGAGCCCACCACACTAGTCTTCTTTATGCCAATTGCATCAAGAAAGTCAGTAAGAAAGTTCGTAAATGTTTTTACAGTATATCGTATCTTGGGCTTATCACTGTGACCAAAGCCAATCAGATCGGGTGCAAATACATGGAAATGCCGTCCAAGCACATCTATGTTATTTTTCCAGCTTTCAGCAGAGCCACCAAGGCCATGTATCAGCAATACATGCTTAGGGCTCTCTCCAGACTCTGCATACCTTACTTTGTGATTTGCAATATTTGTGAACTTGAACTGCAACTAACAACTTAAAATTACGCCTGTACTTAAACGCAACCATGAAGATCAGCATAGCGTTAGTTGAACCAAAGCTTGCAATCAATGTAGGTTACATTGCTAGACTTGTGAAGAATTTTGGGTTGAAAGAATTGCTCTTGATAAAACCAAAGTTCACTGCAAGCAGAGCAAAAATGTTTGCGATGGGTGGAAAAGATGTACTGGACAAGGCTCGGATCATTAATTTTACAGAATTAAGAAAATTCGACCTTCTGATAGGAACTACTGCAATTCGAGCAAAAAGTAGATTGAATATAACAAGAGATTCTGTAACGCCAGAAAGATTGGTTGGCATGCTGCAGAACAATTCTAACGCTTGTATAGTTCTAGGCAGAGAATCAACTGGATTAACAAATAAAGAACTGTCCTATTGTGATGTTGTTGTAAACATAGATACACTGACAGATTACAAGACGCTGAACATATCGCACGCCCTAGCAATAATTCTTTACGAGATAGTGGCCAAGGGAAAGAGCCGGAAAACTGCAGCATCTAAAAGCGAGAGAGAGTTGTTAATGTCATACGCAGTTGGTTTAGCACAGAAATCTGATTATCCTAAACACAAGCAAGAGATGCTACAAACTACAATGAAGAGAATTCTTGCAAGCTCATCCCCAACATCAAAAGAAGTAATGTTACTGGTCTCCTTGTTAAGAGACGTGACGTTAGCTATAGATAGATCTTCCACAAGAACGGTTAGTGCTAATATCAAATTAAATTAGTGTTCTAAATCAAACCCCTTCGTTCTGTGGCTTCCTGCATAGCCTCCGCCTATCAGATTTTCAAGTTTCTTCTGTAATTCTTTGATATGTTTCTGTTCTTCTTCGGTTAGCGGTTCTTTGTTAAGCAATTTTAGGTTTAATCTCAGTAGTTCCAGATAAGTGGGTGCAAAAACCTCTATCCAATAGCCTGGAGGCAACTTGTAATAGTACGGGTTAGCTTCCACTTGGATGTCAACTTCGGAACTGTATGCGGCCGATCTCTTGACATGTAACCAACCCAAGAAAACTCCTAAAGGCACGCCACCCGCAGTTATCGTCAAAGCCCAAACGGCGAAGCTTGGAAAGACTGTTTCTAAGGCAGGTACATTCTTTATAGCTAGGTAGTAAACAACAACCATCATATTTACTGCAGCCAGTATGAAAGCCAAGTAGGTACCATAGCCTGTTCTGAAGTAGTACCAACTTCTGAATGGCATGCGTGATCTTTTAGTCATATATTGTATTGAATCACACCTTTGCGAATATATAATCATTGTAGCCGGTATTATCGAAGTCAAAAGTGGCAATTTTGTTGATCTATTGTGTCCTGGTAAGGTACATATCACATTGCCCTATGTGCACCAGTTCCTCTACAGATGCTTGTTTTATTGTGGAATCGCTGTCAACATAATTCAGTTCAAATCCTAGCGATTGCAAATTTTGAAGGAATTTCTTGACATCAATGTACGAACTTATCATCGGCACATTAAGTTCCATGACTAGTATCAAGTTTCTATTTGTTTCAAGTATTCTTTTCATACCCTCTATTATCAACGGTTCGCTGCCTTCAGCATCTATTTTTATAAGATGTATAGGCATCTCCAATCCCTTGAAGTACTCGTCTATCGATATCGATTCTATCTCTACTTCCTGTATGCTTTCATTGTATCTGGACAGTGTTTCATTTTCTACCTTACATATGGTACTACTTCCCATATGATCCCTGAACAAATTTAGCCTGACGATCCCCTGCTTATTTGTGACTGCTTTATTGACACAAACTACTTTGTCGATCAACCCGTTGATTTCTACATTCTTTTTTAATAAATCATACATCTTCTTGTTAGCCTCGAAGCAGAATAATCGATTTACTCGCGATCCAATGAGCGTTGAATAGTACCCAACATTTGCTCCCACCTCTATTACATTCATCTCTCTGGCCAATATTCTCAATACCGCCTTGGTGACGTTAATCTCCCACACGCCATCTAACAATATATGCGGCGTAAGCGAAATGTCCTTTGTGTCCAAATACATCTTTGTTCCAAAAACTGTTTTCGTTAATATTGTATCATTACCAATGTATATGCTATGCCGACCCAAGTTCCGTATTATTCTTCTTATTTTATTTCTTATTCTTACTTTGTATCACCTTATCTATAACTCGCGTCATATTTTTTTCAAATATATCGAACGTAAAGTTCTTTGACCTTTCTATTGACATTTGATGATAACGCTCCCAACTAGTTTCATCATTTATCGTGTTCATTATATGATTTACGGCTTCTTGGTCATCTGTATATGACATACCATATCTATCACAGTCAATTACATCTGTGTATTGTCCACCTGATCTATGAACTATTACAGGAAGCCCACTATGCATTGCTTCAACTATTGATATGCCAAAATGCTCTTGTATCATAGTATGTAAGTACAGTCTGCATTGCGATAATAGTTCGAGTATTTCTTTATTTGAAGCATCGAAGTGGAGTGACACGTTTGGGGAAGAGGATGCCAGTTGTTTGATCGATAATAAAGTATTAGCATATTGTGCGGATGTCCCTCCGACTATATGAAAGACCACATCCGGCAATTGTGATGCTATCTTCATTATGGTTTCTAATCGTTTTTCTTGTGATAACCTAGATATCGTTATTACCGATTTTTTACGATGCATGAACGGTATATCTCTGAGCTCAGCGAAATTCTTATCATCGACTGGAGGATACACTACTTCACCATTAAATCTACCATAAACTGATTCACATGTTTGCATGGTAAACAATGAGTTGCATAAGAGATATGTTTTCTTGATATTTTCTTTGATGTTGTGATTCTGATAAACAGTGTATGGAAAGGAGTAAAGCTTCCAGAGATTGCTATTTCGGTATTTTGAGTTTATGTCCAATGTCTCGAATGGATAGTGCATGTAAGTTATGTCTGATACACCTAAATTAAAATCCCCAATTGTGTTTATCACTAAATCATGATGTTTTTTCACTGATCTTATTTTTGATATAGTTGATAGTATTAGTCTCTGGTAGATGCTAAATACGGGTACAAGTACATCGGTTTTAGCCATCGGATATTCATTTACTTGCATTACCCATTCTTTACCAAATTTCTTTTCTACCTCTTGCCATTTTGGCTTATCCAAACTATAAAGATCTACTGTCGCACCATATCGTTCTTTTAGAGTTCTTATTATTCCTAAGCACACTCTCTCACCCCCGCCTAATATATTTAATCGAGTATGTAATATCGCTACCCTCACGATTTCTTCACTTTCAATTGTGTGGGGCTTGAGCATGATCTGCATATTAACATAGTGTAATGAATGTTATTCTTTTAGCTTCCAAGTATATACCTCATGGTCTGAATTTCTCTTTCAACAAAATAATAGTAGCGTGTCATTGTCTGGAAGTAACGAAATTATTAAAATTATGCGTATTCTATCAAATCATCCTCTAACGAATAATGAACTTGCACTGAATATTATCACTCGCTAATGAAAGATTTAGTTAGTGAATTTCAGAATATAATGAGTGACAATAACGGGTTGTTTGCTACTAACTCATTGCAGATTCATAAACTGTTCTCAGTCTATCAATATAATTTCGCCAATCATATTTTCTTTTAACTTCATTATACGCATGCTGTGCAAGAGTTTTTCTCTTTTTCTCGTCGGTTAGCAAGTCTTTGATAATTTCTGTAAATTTCTGGTAATCGTCTTCAACGACAAGACATTCTTTATCGATCTCCAACCCTTCCACTCCCTTGGATGTAGATATAACAGGTTTCTTCAATGCCATGTATTCCAGAATCTTGATCCTTGTACCACTACCAAATCTAAGTGGAGCAATACAGATATCAGCCGCACTAATATACGGTCTTATATCTTTGACAAAACCCGTGAAGACAATATTCTCTGGATTATTTTTTATGATAGCAGAGTGTGCTCCAACTATAACGAACGAATAATCTTGCATCTTACTAGCCATTCTGATGATATCCTGGACTGCAATTCTGTTCGGTAAGTAGTTCAATGAGCCTATAAATAAGATAACAGGTTTTCCTGTGCTCACAATCGGCTTATCAGTTGTTACATGTTCATAGTAATCAGTATCTATGCAGTTTGGAATGACTGTTATCTTTTCCTTGAGTGTTTTTTCGTTAGATAAATACACGTTTTTGTCTCTTTCTGATGCAACTATGATCTGTTTAGCGTTTCTTAGACAATTGATCTCATAACGTTTTCCCTTACGTAGCCAGTATTTACCGAAGACAGTTCTTTTCCATCCCGTAACAAAGTTTATGAGCTCATAATCAACATTATGCATATCTAGGACAATAGGTTTCCCTAATTTTGTAGCAAGAGAGTAGAGATTTACACCTTCGAGTTGAATTAGGTCAGCATCACTTGCATTTTCCCTTATTATTTCTTCCATATGAGAATGATATCGCGTATAATAGAAATTGAATGCCTTTGAGAGATCCATAAGCGTCGATTTGTCAATTTTCTTCTGAATGATTTTAACTCCATCAATCTCTTGGTCCATGGTAGGAAACTGAAATTCTCTTGGTGATAAACAAGCAATTACTGACGTTCTAAAGTATTTTGATGCCATCTTAGCGAGACTAAATGTTCGGATTGCTGTTCCAGCCGATGGAGGATATACATGTCCGTACTGCAGTACACATACAGACTTTTTCTCCATCACGTGTCGTAGTTCTGTTATTCCTGTAAACTTAAGAAGCTTTCGCGATTGTCGATCTAATACCGATATACCAATTAGATTGTTTAATGTTAACTGGTTCCTAGTAAATGATCTTGCTGTAGATTTAGAGATTCTTTAGTACTTCATGTATTCTCATCTTTTGCCACCGTTTTGCTGCATCTGGAAACATTAAGTTTAATTTTTCAGCTCTTGTAAGAGAAGCATAGATGAATCCCATAGGAATACCTATTGCCGAAAACCTCTTACGCATGAACCAAAATCCCGCTCTTAAGATAATGTACCAGAAACTTGTACCCAAAGTATAAGCTGCATAACCTTTGGCCATAGAATACTTTATTTTTTCTGATGCACTCCCAACTCCTCTTTCCCTTAACAAAATAAATTTGGATTGTTCTAAACCAATTATTTTGTAATCAAGATTAAGAGCAGCAAACTGCATAAATGTGTCTTCAGCAGCACACTCTCTAAAGAATCCTCCTGTTACCTTTAACAAAAACGATCTTCGATAAAAAGCACCTGAACCGCTCACGGCAGCATCATCTTTGAAGCCTACAATCACACAATCGTTTTCTCGCTTCATTACATCTAATGCTTCTTCAATATAATTATCTGAATAGACAGAATCCGCATTAGCAATCATGATGAAGTTAACATCAGAACTAACGTGCTTAATACCTTCGTTTATGGTTTCAGCGACAACAAAGCCCTTAAGAAATGTTGAACCGTACTTCGAATAATGTTTATCTACAGATTTTATTGTTTTATGTTTTAAAGTATATTCTTTAACTATCTCTGGAGTTTTATCGTTACATCTATCTAGTACAACTATGATCTCATCTGGCTTTGTAGTTTGATCAAGCAAGCTGTCTAATGTCTGTCGAACATAACCTTCCTCATTTCTCGCAGGGACTATTACCGCTATACTCATACGTGATCAACTAAATCCAAGGTATAATAAAATAGCTTGATTGAAAGATCGAACATTGTACTTTTATGTTATAGAGGTTTACATAATGATTACTCAATGACATTAACGACAAATTGAAGACTCTAATGAACCGGTAATTATCTACCCAAGTGTTCAGCTTTTAACCAAGAACAGGATATAAATCAGTATTACAAGCTCCATAAAAGGTAAATTTGTTCATCACAAATCTTATTCGTGTTTGACAGTATGTTGCGCTGGCTATATAAGAAATACAAGGGACAATTCGATTTAGCTATGAGGCAGACAATTCGACCGGCAGTAAATATGCCTGATGACTTGATTATAAGTAGGCTGTGCTATGGTCACAAAATCTACTTGGACGCCCATGATATCTCAATCACTCCACACATAATCACGGACGGTTACTGGGAACCAAACATATCTTCAGTTTTTATCAATACTGTTAAAAGGAATCAGACTTTTGTTGATATTGGAGCTAATATTGGATATTACACTCTTCTTGCTGGAACGCGGATAGGCAAGGAAGGTAAGATATTCGCATTCGAACCGAATCCTAGAGCATACAGTATATTGCTGAAGAATATAGACATTAATGGATTAACTAGCTTTGTCGAAGCAGAAAATGTCGCACTTGGTGACATCAACGACTTTAGGGGACTTCGCATCATCGATGTCCACCGTGGAGGTGCCTCGTTCTTCAGAAACGACAGTAACTTGCACCTCCTTTATCATGACAAGATATCGGAAACCGTGAATGTTGCGATGAGGACATTTGATCATTATATGATAGCGAAAGAAATTGATCATATTGATGCAATAAAAATAGATGTTGAAGGTGCAGAGCCACTCGTAATTGCTGGAATGAGAGAGTGTCTATCAAAAAATAAAAGTTTGACGATTTTCATGGAATGGTATAAGCCGTTACTTAAGGAATCTTGCAACATCGAACACTTCGCGCAGGAACTCGTGAACCAATGTTTTGATTTGAAATATATCAGTGATGAGGGAGATATAGAGACAATTAGTACGGATTCACTCCTCAATAAGGAATATGCTATACTATACCTCAATAGATGAAGTCATGTTCGCTCGTGCATCAGAGGTCATAAATTGTAGTAGATGAGGGATACGATGATCATGAACGTCGTGATTTCAATAGGCATAGATTGTACATGCTTGTATTCCCAATAGAAAGAAAGTACAAACATACAAAGAATGGAGATTCGATAAGGTAAGGAGCATAGTTCTGATACCAGTACTGCTGTACCAGCTATTGGTATAACGCTGTCTACAGGAAAACCGTTAAGAGCATTGAAGCAAATGTTCAGTGGCTAATGATAAAAAGAGAATGGATTTGCTTATGTAGAATTATGCCCAAGGTGCAATTATTGATTTTGACCTTAAACATACAAAAGTAAATAAGTATCGCTCACCACGCTTGAAGCACATTGAAGTTGAAGCCCTCAGATGAAAAGATTGGTATATTCTTATTGAATGAGCGACAAGTAAAAACATACATTCAAAAAAGAAAACCAGGAATTTGTGTAATAGGACTTGGAAGGGTGGGTCTTCCAGCAGCCATCGCTTTCGCTTTGAAAGGATTTCATACAATCGGTATAGACATCAACCAAAGTCTAGTAGATTCAGTAAATAAATCCAAGGCCAACCTAAAGGACGAACCAGAGCTAGGCAAATTACTCAAACGTATAAGGAAAGGTGATCTCACTGCTACCAGTGATACAAAAGATGCTGTTTCCAAAAGTGAAATCATCTTACTCTGTCTGCCTACGCCTTTGAACGCTAATACAAACGAAGCCGATTATTCATATCTGCAATCCGCGTGCAAGCGATTTGACTCACTAAAGAAAGGTACAATGATTTGTGTTGAAAGCACTGTTTCTCCCGGAATAATTGAAAACATGATAGTGCAGACAATCGAGAGAGCATCTGGGTTAAAAGCAGGGATTGATTTTGGCATAGCAGCCTGTCCTGAAAGGGTCAACCCTTCTTCTATAATGAAAGATCTTTACAAGGTTCCTCGAATAATGGGCGGGATAAATGAGAAGAGCACGAATCTTGCGGCAATGATTTACGAAAATGTTTTCGGGATACAGACAATGAAGGTAAAGAACTGTATGACTGCCAACGCTGTAAAGCTCACTGAAAATGTATTCAGATACATCAATATAGCATACGTTACAGAGTTGGCGTTTCTATTTGAAAGGATGGGAATAGATATTCGTGAAGTTATCGACGCTTGTAAAACAAAATGGAACTTTGTTGCTCATTATCCGAGTGTGGGAGTTGGTGGTTCCTGCCTTCCGGTCAATATGTATCAATTATTGAATATAGCAGCCATGGGCAAGGGTGATATGCATCTGCTCGAGATGGCAAAGCGCATCAATGAGGGTATGCCATTGCGCATTGTAGATTCTCTTGAGCATCTATTGAGCAGTGTAGGTAAGTCATTAAACAATTCCACGATTGCAGTTCTAGGCATAACGTACAAACCGAATGTTGCAGATGCACGCTTGAGCCCTGTTGAAGTAGTTATACAGCAATTGAAGGCAAAGGGTGCGAAAGTTAGAGTCTATGATCCTATGATTACAAATGATGAAATATTTTCATGCAAAGTTGAGAAGGATTATCTTAATGCAGTCAATGGTTCTGACGCCGTTCTTATAGGAACTCCGCATGATAAATTCAGAAACATCAATTTCGGAAAGATGATAGGAAATATGAGTTCTCCAGTAATACTTGATCCAACAGGCTTCTTGGCTGATAAACTGAAAAAATACAATGTTAAGTATGGAAAGATTGGAGAAAGATTACGTTGAGATGAAGTTTTGGTTTGATGTTTTAACACCTAAACAAGTAAATTTTTTCAAACCGGTAGTTGATGAACTAAGGAAGAGGAAGCATGAGGTTTTATGCACCGCACGAGATTACAGAGAAGTTAACGAGCTTGCTAAGATAAAGAACTTTGAACTAATTACTGTAGGAAAACATGGTGGAGAGTCTTTACATGATAAACTTTATGCGAGCGCAGAAAGAGTTTTGAATCTTGTTGATATAATTGACAAGTTTAAGCCTGATTCATTAGTCGGTTTAGCATCACCGGAAGCGTCAAGAGTAGCCTTTGGTTTAGGGATAGAACATGTTGGGTTCTGCGACGCCCCACATGCAGAAGCTGTATGCAGATTATCAATTCCGTTGATGAATTTACTTTTGTGTCCATCAATAATTCCTGCAAGAGAGTTCACTAAATATGGCATTGACCCAAAGAAGTTGATCCGCTACAAAGCTCTAGATCCTGCTATGTGGATACGGGATGGCATAGGCATCTACAAACATAATGATTTGGGATTGGATCCAGCGAAGAAGATAATAGTGTTTAGATTTGAAGAATCGCAGGCAGCTTATCTTCGCGGCATAGACAAAGCTATCTCATTCAGAATGTTAAGGGATGTAGTGGACTCGTTTGCTGATTGTAATATAGTTATCTTAAGCAGATACACGGATCAAATAGAAACATTAAAACGAGAATTTTCTAACAGGGCAATTGTTATTGAAAAGGTGATTGATGGTACATCTTTGCTCATGCTCTCTGATGTATTCATAGGATCTGGAGGAACAATGAACTGGGAATGTGCACTTCTTGGCATACCTAACATATCATACACTCCAATGAAATATCACATAAACGAATACCTCATAAAAAAGAGACTGATCACGAAATGCAACGATGTAAAGACCCTAACTAAATTGGTTAAGAAGATGCTATATGATGATAGTTATAGAAAGAGTTTGAAGTATAAGAGCAAGAATGAACTGTCTAAGATGGAGGATCTAAAGAAACTAACTGTCAGGGTTCTGGAATCCAAGAAGTAAACTAATTATACGCTCGATATTTGCATTATTGCATGCGTGCAACAGAGCTGCTTACAGTAACATGGAAAGATAATGCGGTTGTAATGATTGATCAGACTAAATTACCTAACAAACTTGAATTTGTAAAGTGCACCTCATATGAGCAGGTGGCCGACTGCATAAAGAAGATGGTAATCAGAGGTGCGCCTGCGATAGGTGCTGCTGCAGGGATGGGTCTTGCTCTTGCTGCTGTGAAAAGCAAGGCAAAAACACCTAATGAATTAATGCATGAGCTTGAGACGGCGTTTCAAGTCCTCAGGAACACGAGGCCAACAGCAGTGAACCTGTTCTGGGCGCTGGAGAGAGTAATGAAAAAGGCTAGGGGGCAGAGCAGTGTAAAAACCATCAGAGATACCGTACTGAATGAAGCATTGCTGATGGCTGAAGAGGATATCAATGCAAACAAGCAGATCGGGTCATTTGGCGCGGCATTGATAGATGATGGCGATGTTGTGCTAACGCATTGCAATGCAGGCGCACTAGCAACAGTTGCATATGGTACCGCATTAGGGGTGTTAAGAGCGGCAAAAGAAAAGGGCAAACGTATCAATGTTATTGCCACAGAAACAAGACCAGTTCTGCAGGGAGCCAGACTAACTGCATTTGAGCTCAAACACGATGGGATAGATGTCACCGTTGCTCCTGATACGGCAGTGGGTTCATTAATGGCAAGAGGTATGATAAAGAAGGTTATCGTAGGGGCAGATCGTGTTTTACGAACTGGACATGTGTTTAATAAAATTGGAACATATCAGGTAGCAATAATAGCCAACAAGCATAACATACCATTTTACGTTGCTGCACCAGTATCGAGCTTTGATCTAAAGAGCGATCCCGATCAGGTTACCATTGAGGAAAGATCATTTGATGAAGTGACAAGCATGGGAGGAACGAGAGTTGTGCCCAAGGGTGTCAGAGTATTCAACCCGGCTTTTGATGTGACACCGCCAGAATTGATTAGCGGAATAATTACAGAGAAAGGTGTTCTTACTCCACCATATGATATGTCTATAAAAACGTTATTGGGATAATTATACTATAAACAATATACTTAGAACTTATGAGGAAATTCTTATTTACCTATTTCACACATTATCACGTATGGTTAGTAAGAAATTCCAAAAGTCATTGCACAAGGCATTACAAGATAGTCTGAAGTTGACACATGACGAACACATGGAACGAGTCAAGAAGGCAGTAGAAGGGAGTTTGAGACGAAGTGGAGTACTCAAGGCTAAAAAGAAGAGAAGAGCTCTGTAGGACTCTTCAACAGTATGAGGATGCGTACCTTGAATATTTGGCAAAGACGTGGGAATTAGATCCTCTAAATTTCAGACAAGTTGTCGATGATATGGAAGCATTAGTCGATCTCAAGAACAAGTTATGTCCACCCAAAACTCGCAGATCACGATAAGGTATTTATCCTATGCATCTGTATTATGATCGATTAGTATTGGCACAAGTTACTGAAGAAATGGTTATAGGTGCATTGAAGCAGTGCATGGATCCGGAAGTACCTTTAAGCGTTGTTGATCTCGGTCTGATCTATGGTGTCTCTATCAATGACAAGAATGATGTGAACATCAAGATGACCATGACAACGAAAGGCTGTCCTTTGCATGACACTCTGGTAAGTGATGTCAAGAAGTATCTGGGCAAGGTTGGTGGAGTAGGAAATATCAACGTCGAGATAGTCTGGGAGCCACCATGGAGTGCGGATCGCATGTCGCCAGAAGCCAAGGAGAAGATCTACGGAAAGAAGAGTCTTAGATTTACAATTGATCTCGAGAAATCCAAATTGGCAAAGCAGGGAAACGTCGTACAGCAGCAGGATGGTTCGCTTGCTCTCATGAACGATCAGAATCAGGGTTTCATGGTGAACGAAGCGCTTGTAGAATTCTGGAAGAGCTGCGATGGAACCAAGACAATAAACCAATTAATAGATAGTTTTGCGGACAAACTAAAGATGCCTAGGACAGATGTTGAGAAGGAAGTTGTAGAACTGGTGCAGCAGATGCTCGAAGCAAAGCTGTTAAGACCTGAAACTTGAAAAGTCCATAACCTTTAGATTCAGGTCGGCTCTTTCACGCATTATGAAAGAGAAAGATATGGAAGATTTCTCGAACACTGGGAAGATTTTTGTTGAGCTCGCCGGTGAGCTGAGGCTCCAAATGCTCATGAGACTAAACCAACAGAACATGAGACTGTCTGAACTTGCCGAGGAACTTGATGCTACGATGCAGGAAGCTCACAGAAACATCAACCGGCTGATGGGTATTGGGCTGGTAGAGAAGCACGCCGGAGGTCTTCTTTCATTGACTACCTTTGGAAAGGTGATGCTCAAACAGATCCCAACGTTCGCGTTTCTGGCAGAGCATGGGAAGTACTTTGAGGATCATACCTTGGGTGATCTTCCTATGAAATTTATTCAGAGGATAGGCGCGCTTTACAACGGAGAAGTTATTCGTGGCGTCGTCAGGGTTTTTGAAACGTGGAAATTTATCTATCACGACGCGAAAGAATACGTCTACGAAATACTGGCCCAGGTTCCTTTGGACCTGATCGGGCCCAAGGTGGAGCGAATCAATAATGGTGTTAAATTGCAGTATATATTAGGACAGGATGTTGTTGTGCCCAAGGGTCGCTCGGAACTGCTCCAAAAGTTCGGCTGGCGCGATCTAATGTCAAGAGGGCTGATCGAGAGAAAGATGGCAGACAAGGTTCAGGTTGTTACCGTTTTGAATGAAAAGCAAGCATCAGTGCTCTTCCCAGATCTGAAGGGCGAAGCAGACCTAAACACGATGTTCTATAGCGAAGATCCTTTGTTTCACGAATGGTGCCTTGATTATTTTAGGTACAAATGGTATGGTTCTGACATATTTGACGAGAGCAAGGTAAAAGAGGTCTAGCGCGATTAGACTTAAATTGGTAGAATTTTTCCTAACACCGCATGAAAGGCAGTAGGATAGGCATTATCGCTGGCATTATCGCTGTTGCTGTGGCCGTTGGAATTGTACTTACACTTACGCAAACTCCTCCAAGAGAAGAAGAACCTGTTTCGAATTTCCCGATCAAGGTTGACTTTGCCAGAATCCTACCATATGAAAATGGCACGAGCTATCCAAATGTTACCAGAGGTTATGCGATGCACATAAGGCTCTTGTATCCGCAGGAGGGTCCGCCAAGGCCGTTCTATCTGCTTCTTGCAAAGCAAGGAGAGTCATGGGATCAGATTACCACTCCCGAAGAGTGGGTCAAGCAGAAGAATCATGGTTTTGAGGTTCTATCTAGTTCAAAGCAGTTCGATCTATTTACGGAGTATTATCCTTTTGATTCGTCGCTATTGCCATACCAGGTGCGACTCTACTGTGCTAATTGTAATGAAACATGGTCAAAGCCAGAAATAATCTGGCATAGAGCAGACACCCAGATAACCAAGATCAAGGGATTGTTTGTCAAAGAGGGAGAAGAACGTTACAGCATAGGATTTGCTCTAGGCAATAATCAGATAGATACGCTCCCAGCGAGCGGAAAAGTAGAGTTTGTACTTACTGACTCTATCGGTGTTTCTCTTTTCGAGACCAGGTTTCCTGTAGAGGACACGGACTTTAGACCTGCAAACGATCCAATCCAATTTTTGCGCATACCCATGGGAGGAAAGGCATCTTACGGATTTAGCATCCCAACTGAACAAATCAAACCTTCTCCATCTGGGAAGACAACTGGTATTGCATTTCTTAGTTTTGTTTTTGAGGATGGTCATGCAATTTCAACAGGAACCAAGGACGTAAAACTTCCCCATAACACATGATAAGAACACAGATGTCTGAATCTAT
The DNA here is from genome assembly GCA_049199595.1 of Candidatus Nitrosomirales archaeon. GTDB lineage: Archaea > Thermoproteota > Nitrososphaeria > Nitrososphaerales > UBA213 > JBMCYV01. The sequence continues at coordinate 23,826 of JBMCYV010000017.1, read as the reverse complement.
CTTACAGCTTTCCAAGTCTTCAAATACTTTCCAGCTTGCTGGCATCTACATACGTTTTCCAGCAGGTCCCTTGCCATACCTGACCGTCCTTAAGGAAATCTTAGTAGGCTTTCCAGCTTGCTGGTTTGCACGCACACCCTTCTTCATCCTTCGCTGTCTATTTTTTCTGGAATTCCGTTCGCTAGATCTGACGTCTCTATGGACGTCATCAATGTGGTGCTCCAATGCTTCCTGCGATGCGAAGCTTTTCGTACATTGTTCACATTTGACGGTCTTGTATTGCGCCTCTTCGCTCGCTGTTCTAGAGCGCGCATTTCCGGAACGTGTTTTTTCGCTCACAAAAGCCTTCTTGCCAACATGATTAATAAATATAAACAACAGAAAGTAAGCGGGCCCGATGGGACTCGAACCCACGATCTGCTGGTCCGAAGCCAGCCGCCCTATCCTCACTAGCCCAACAAGACAAGACAAAATATCTGGTTAGGTTGCTAGGCTACGGGCCCGACGATTAGAATTTATCCCAGTCTAATATTTGAGTAGTGGTAATTGAAAGTTTCAAGGCGTGTTAAGAGTGTAGAGTATGCCATACGTGACATCATACTACATGCAAGGGAGCTTGAGAGAAAGGGCAAGGACATAATCTACCTCAACATAGGCGATCCAGTTCTTTACGACTTTAAGACTCCAAAACATATCAAGGAAGCACTCACAAATGCAGTTCTGAGTGATCAGAACAACTACGCTCCTTCTGAGGGCGTTAAGGAGTTAAGGGAGGTCATTTCTGAGAAGGAGCAGGAGAAGGGACTTTCTGCAAACCCGGATGACGTATTGATCACAAACGGAGTTTCAGAGGGCGTTGATATGGTCATGGCTTCCATTCTAGAGCCTGGAGATGAAATCCTTGTACCAGGACCATGCTATCCACCATATTCTTCATATGCGAAACTTTACGGCGGTCAGCCTGTAGAGTATAGAAGTGTAGAGGAAAATGGATGGATGCCAGATTTGGATGATGTCAAGGCAAGGATCAATGATAAAACAGTCGCTATTACCGTCATAAATCCGAACAACCCTACAGGTGCAGTTTACAACGGCAAGGTCCTGCAGGAACTCGTCCAGATTGCTGCCGAAAACGATCTTTACCTGATCTGCGACGAAATATACGACAAGATAGTCTTCGATCAAGAGTTTGTCAGCATAGCCAAGTATGCCAAAGACGCACCGCTGATAATGCTCAATGGATTCTCAAAAGTGTACCTTATGACTGGATTGAGGCTTGGCTACATCTGCATGAACAGCAACTGCAGTACGCTTGACGATCTGCGAGAAAACATTCCAAAACTTGCTAGGGTAAGGATCGCTTCAAACACGCCAGTGCAGATAGCTGCAGTGGAGGCCTTGCGCGGTCCACAGGATCACATAAGGGATATGGTCAGCAAGCTAAGAGTAAGACGCGATCATCTCATGAAGAGGTTAGATGCAATCGATAGTATCACTTGCGCACAGCCTAAAGGTGCATTTTACGTTTTTCCAAGAATCAACTTGAAGAACAGCAGATGGAAGAGTGATGCTGACTTTGTAATAGACCTACTAAATACTACTGGTGTGGTAACGGTTCACGGTTCTGGTTTTGGTAAGGAATATGGTTCCGGTCATTTCCGGATAGTCTACTTGGCCCCAGTGGAAATTATTGAAGAAGCCATGGACAGGCTGGAAAAGTTCATGGCCTGACTACGCAAGATTTTAATCTCTGAAAGTGATAAATGAAGTATTATGCAGACATCCAAATGGCAGAGAGATAGAGGTCTGACAGCGAGGATGACGCTGAGTTACATCATTCTTGGTATGCTGTATCTTGGCTTCTTGACCTTCATATCGTTATACTTTGGACTCGGCATAGTGCCAATGATGTTCATTGCAGGACTTTTGATAATGGCACAGTGGTATTTTTCAGATAGAATAGTTCTGTGGAGCACTGGCGCAAAAATAGTGAAGAGGGAGCAGTACCCTGAATTGTATGCCATTGTTGAAAACTTGGTAGCAAGAGTGAATCTGCCAATGCCTAGAATTGCAGTGATACAGACAGAGATGCCCAATGCGTTTGCGACGGGTAAGAGTCCAAGAAGCTCAGTAGTAACGGTTACAACTGGACTGATGCGCATACTCGAAAGAGATGAACTTGAAGGCGTAATAGCTCACGAGCTTACGCATGTAAAAAACAGAGATGTGACTGTAATAACTCTGGCAAGCCTCTTCTCTACAATAGCTTGGTTCGTGATGCAGTCTACGATGTTCAGCTCTTTTGGATACGGATATGGACGCAGGCAGCAGGGAGGAGGCATCTTTCTGGTACTCATAGTAGCTGCGATAGTGTGGTTCCTAAGTTTCCTGATCATAAGGGCTATTTCACGCTACAGAGAGTTCGCGGCTGATCGGGGCAGCGCTTACATGACTGGCAAACCATTAAAACTTTCCAGCGCACTAATGAAGATAAGCGGCAGAATAAAGGTCGCACCAAGGGCCGAGTTGCAAAAGGTTGAGGGTATGAACGCGTTCTTCATAATACCTGCGATAGGTGGATCTATTGCAAGTTTGTTCTCTACACATCCGCCAGTGGAGGTAAGGATCAAAAGGTTGATGGACATAGAGGCTACGATGCGTGATTCCAAAGCTTACCGATAGAACTCGTCACTCTTCTTTACACCAAATGCAAATAACACTGCAGCAATACCAAACATTACAAGAACAAACTTTTCGTTAGTAATTTGATTATTTGCAAAATCATCAGCAACAAACTCTGGTCCCCAAAGAGCCAGTTCCCGCAAGAGCACTATCGTTGCCATTACAGCAAATAAGACAGCCATGGCAGTCATCCAATTCTTGGCACCACGTACCCTATGCCACATGCAGGAATTTACACCGATACAGTTCTTAAACTATTTTCAGACCAGGATGCTTCAGCTTGTTCTGCTTCGCAGCGTTAAGAAGCATCGGTGTCATCATTTCAGCCTGGTATGATACTGACAACGGACCTAGGTAAACAGGTCTCAGGCCATTTATCTCCCCAACAAGTCCGTTAACAACCTTAACGGCATTAGGATCATCTCCACATACGAAAATATCACAATCAAGACTTTCATTTACGTGCTTCAGTTTAACTTCAGATATTGTATGAAACGAAGAAACTATCCTAGACCTTGGTGGCATCTTGTTCGCAACCATTTCTGCTGCCGATGCTGAACCGTTTCGCATTGGGGTATACTCAAATCCATCATCACCCTTTTTCATAGGTACTATCGGACTTACGACTATGCATGTATTTTTTACCACACTTGCAAGTTTACCACACATGTCGTCTATGTACTCGTATGGTATAGATAATACAAGCAGATCACATTCCTTTGCCATGGCGAAATTTTCATTACCAGTTATGCTACCCTTCATCCTCACACCATACGCTTCAGAAACTACCTTGGAATATCCAGTAGCAGCATCAACAGCCTTTTGTGCTTCTCTAGAACCAACGACAACCTCATGATTGAGACACCATCTCAACGCGAGTCCTTCTCCCATACCACCTGTGCCACCGACAATTCCGATTTTCATGCAACCACTGCATGCGCAATAATTTATATTAACTTTTAGAGTAGCTTCATTTATCTTGGCTTTAGTAATGTTGATGAGGCACGGTGAGGCGGAAAACAACGTTCAACATATTGTTGCGGGAAGAGAGTCCGAGTATCACCTGACAGATAAGGGCAGAATGCAGGTTCGAAACACTGCGGAAAAACTGAAAGATCTTTCTATAGACGCTATATACACAAGTCCTGTGATCAGAACTGTAGAAACCTCGCAAATAGTATCTAAAACCATTGGTGTTGATTACACTATTGATGATAGACTGACAGAAACAGAAATGGGCTCTCTTGTTGGGATGCATATTAACGAGGTGTTAGAAAAATACGATGGTTTGTTTCATAAATTCTACCACGACGATGATGCGTTAAGTAAAGTAGGTCTTGAAGGATTTTCTTCTATTGGTTCAAGAATGAATAACATGTTAGATTACGTTGCAGAAAAATATCCTGATAAAAATGTCTTGTTGGTGACGCATCTTGATCCGATAAAGGCTGCCATATCACGAATAATGGATCTCAAACCACAAGTGCTTTTTAATATGACGATAAGAAACGCGTCACTGACAATATTAAATCACAGTAGCAAGGATTATACTTTATCAGCGTTCAATGTGATGGATATAAGCAGATATACTTTAGAATGATTATCAGTTGCAGAATCTTTAAATATTGAATCGAACGTGAATTAGCTTGGTGCGGGTTTGGTGTCTATCAGGCTCTTGAGTTTGATACTTGCTCCTTTGTTTTTCGCTAGTCTGATACCGATTCTAGATTCTGCCTTTGCCCAAGAGCAAGGACAACTTGTAAACCGCAGAGTCGAGATCTGGGCTCTCTTTTACAGGCTGATGACTGCAGCCTTCATAGTAGGAGCGATAGTGCAAGGTGTCATGCTTTTCATTGCAATAAGGTTTAGAGAGAAGAAGGTAAAGCAGGAGGAGGTAGCACAATAGATGGGCCATGCTATGATCGAATGGGTATACGTTGGAGCTGTGGTTGCCATACTTGTATGGGTTGGCGCAGATTCTTGGGTTATAGAGAAACACATAGATGAAATACCAGCAGAGGCAGAAACGATCAAAGTAATTGCGCAACAGTGGTTCTGGACATTTGAGCATGCTGACGGCACCAAGGAAGTTGGGGAACTGCACCTTAAAGTTGGCAAGGCGTACAGGTTTGAGGTAACCTCTAAAGATGTTATACATGCTTTTAACGTACCATTTTATACTGCCATGATAGATGCTGTCCCTGGTAGAATAAACAAGGTCTGGTTCGCACCCGATCAAGTTGGAGAGTTTCTAATACAATGCAGAGAGTACTGTGGACTTTTGCACAACGCTATGCGTGCAAAACTGATAGTGGAGGCGTGATAGAATGGTACTGGAGATAAGAAAGCCAAGACCTTTGTGGGAAATATTGTTCTCCACTCATCATACTGATGTTGGTCTACTGTACACAGTCTCCTCGATAATATTCCTCTTTATGGGGGGCTCTCTTGCTATGGTCATAAGGACAGAACTGCTTACTCCGGGTGCAACTATAATTAATGATCCAGCTTTCTTTAACAGACTTTTCACGGTGCACGGAACGGATCTGCTCTTTCTCTGGTTGCTTCCGTTTGCTGCGGGTATAGGCAACATCCTGATACCGATAATGATAAAATACAAAGACATGGCATATCCCAAACTAAATGCTGTTGCTTTCTGGATGATTCCGCCAGGTGCAGCACTTATCTGGCTTGGCTGGGCTGATGTTGGCTGGACTGCCTATCCACCTTATTCCATAATCAGAGCTCCGGGACCGGCAGCTGACATGTGGATATTTGGTCTCAAGATCGTAGGTCTATCTTCAATATTGAGTTCGATCAATTTTGTAGTTACCATACTCAAATGCAAGCACCCTGACCTGCCCGCGATGAAGATGCCAGTATTCGTATGGGCCACACTGATAACATCCTTCATGATCTTGGCAGCTCTTCCAACATTTACAGCTGCGTTGATCATGATGTATACGGACAGGCTTGGTGTCTCTGGATTCTTCAACCCTGCAATGGGAGGGGACCCGATTGCCTATCAACATCTGTTCTGGTTCACCTTCCATCCTGAAGTGTACATCTTCTTCATACCAGCGATAGGCATGGCCTATGAACTTATTCCAAAGTTCTCAAGAAAGCCATTATTCAGCTACCACTCTGCAGTGATAGCCATAATCTTGCTGAGTCTGATTGGATTCGCATCTTGGGCACACCACATGTTCTCTACTGGAATGTCGTTCATTGAAAAGACCGTGTTTATGGTTGGCACCCTAGCAGCTGTACCAATGTCAGCAATGCATGTCTTCAACTGGCTTGCTACTCCGTGGGGAGGGAGGATCAAGTGGGCAGCACCAATGAAGTGGACATTTGGAGGAATAGCTTTGTTCTTCACTGCTGGCGCTGGAGGAGTAGTGAATACAGCAATGCCTCTGGACTTCATCACACATGATACTTACTGGGTGGTAGGTCACTTCCACCTGTTCGTCATGGGCACAATATCATTCATATTCTTTGGCTTCATTTACTACATATTCCCATTCATTACTGGAAGAATGTATAATGAAAGAGCAGCATCGGTACACTTCTGGCTCATGTTCGTAGGTGCCACACTTACATTCGTAACCCAGCACATTCTTGGGCTCTTCGGAATGCCTAGGAGAGTTTACGATTATGTTGATGATCCGAACTTGGTGATTATGAACCAGATAGCTACCATGGGCGCATATATGATGGGCACAGCGATGGCCGTATTCCTGGCTAATATGATCCATAGCGCCATGAAAGGCAAACCAGCCAAGATGGAAGATCCGTTCGAAATAGGTGAACAATATTATGACTACAGACGAAGAGAGCCACATCACTAGAACCAGTCGTGGTAGATTCGGCAAGGGTCTTGCCGTCATAATCATAATTATGGCCATAGGTGCTGGCATACAGGTAGCATACTCTGACTTTTGGCACAAGTTTCCGCCAGCAAATCAGCTGCTGAAAGTTGAGGGACCAAAGGGAGAGTGTGCAGTCGCTGGGGCATCTAAGGAATTTCAACTTAGGTTTACTGAAAGTGCAGATTTTAGAAATCTAGGATTTAACGGTATTGCAGGTGAATCAGGAGCAAATCCAGATATCGTCGTCAATATGTGCGACAATGTGACCATTGAGGTCGAGAATGGTGGCAAAATGCCTCACGCCTTCGGAGTTGTATCTAATCCTGAAGATCCTAACACGATTCAATTCAAAGCCTCATTCAAGTCGGCATCCGATCCCATAAGACCAGGTGAACATGGAGAAGTAAGGTTTACACCTGCCAAAGAGGGAGAGTACTTTTACATATGCACTGTTCCAGGACATGCTTTGCAAGGCATGCAAGGCAAGTTCATAGTAAAGAAAGCTGGAGATACTGCTGGTGGCGCAGGTGGGTCAGTCAAGCCTACTGGAATATCGCATACATTTGATCTTGCTTTTACTGAAACTTCTGATCTAAGAACACTGGGATTTGATGCACCAAAAGGAGAACCCAACGCAGACCCAGAGATTAGGGTGAAGGCGGGTGATTCGGTTACCATCAATGTTGTCAATAATGGCAAGATGCCCCACGCCTTTGGTGTTGTAACAGATCCTGATGAACCGCTCTCCGTAATCTTTAATGCAAAAATCAAGTCACCAGATAATCCTATACTCAAGGGTCAAAAGGAGTTTATTACATTTATCGCAGATAAACCTGGGCATTACTATTACATATGCACCGTTCCAGGCCATGCAGCGCTAGGTATGCAGGGCGACTTTATAGTAGAATAACAATGATCCTGAAGTATGTATCAATAGCCGCACTCATCTCTGTCTATTCAATAATATTCATTGGTGGCTACGTTAGCGCCAGCGGTCTAGGACTTTCATGCCCTGAATGGCCCTTATGCAAAGGTCAATTATTACCAAGCGAAGATTATGTGATCGAATGGATACACAGGTTCATGGCAGCTCTCACTGGTGCACTGGTAATATCCACAGCAGTTCTTGCATGGATGTATAAAAAGACCGAAACGCGGATAAGGCTAACATCTGTCTTGGCTGTGATATTTGTCACGACCCAGATAACACTAGGTTTCATTGTGATAGAAGCTAAACTGCATGCTTTGCTAGTTGCCATACACTTAGGCATCGGAGTGTTGTTATTCACATCAGCACTGCTGACAGCTCTTTTCGCATACAGAATAGATAAGCAGGCGAAGTTGGAAACCAACAAAACACTCTGATGAACTTTTTACCTTTTGGCCCCGTCTATCCATTTTCCTTCACGTCAGGCGCTCTTATACCATTATGTATCTGGGTCTGAGTATGTGACTACCACTATCCGTCGTGCTTTCGTCTCATTCAGTCCTCATCTTTTAATCAGAATGTTGGCTGGTAGAAGAAATTCGCAAACGAAACCTTCGCTCTTTGTTCATTATATAGATAAGGGAAATCAGTAATACGGATTCAATCACCTTGACAGCAACACCAACCACTTCTACTTGTTCTGGCACCGGTGTTGAATACAATGGCGCTGGCAAGGTTACTGCATATATGTACAACCCTATGATACCAACAGTTCCAAAAAAGCCAATGTAGTTCAGCGACGTTTTCTTGAACATCATGTACAAAGTTCCGTAGCTTATCTGAGAAAAGCCAGCTATAATGAAGAAAACACCGATAAAAATTGACTGCGTAGAGTGGTCTTCGTATATTACAGTGTGTATAATACCAGCTGCTATCGCAGATAGAGCTGCAACATACTGAACAACAGAATCCTTATCCAAATGTCCTTTATATTTTGTCATCGCTTTAGCTCTAAATCCCAAGACCGCGCCTAATACAGCCAGAGGAATTACTATCGATACAGCTGTAACGCTATTTATTATCGTGCCCGACCACTGCGACACAAATATGTTGTATAATGCAGAACCTGCTACATCGCCACCTGAATACGGAAATTCTTTTGAACCATAAGTATCAATTTCAACCTGATATATTCCAGCATCAGAAAAAGTGTATAACTCCTTAAAATCACCAGTCAGGTGAATATACAATGGAAACTCCTTCACAAGTTGCTCATCCTTAAAAATCTTGATCCCCGCCTTTACTGCATGCAAGTCGTTCCCATTGGTATCTTGTATACTAATTAGCAGATTTGCTTCCTGCTCAGGGCGAATATACTCTGGCTCTGTAGCTAATTGGATCATGTAACCATTCGAAAGCTGACTGCCGCCATTATAATGGGCAAGATGGGGCAAGTGTGCTTCAGACGCTGGTGTAAGCGAGATAATAAATATGACCAAAAGGCACGACAGTAGTAGCCTTACTAGCATGGATTTGACCACAGCAATTATTTACACTAGCGTATATAATTTATTCCAGTTATGGCTCATACTTAATTTGGGCGCTACAGGTTCAAAGAACTACTTTAACCCATGATCTACCGTCAATTCATATCTGTGCTTTGCCTCTGACAATTTCATTTTTATACCATGCGATTTTTAGAGCCAGAGCCGCGCTGCTATTATGGTATTTGCTCCGTTAATATTTTATCACTGGCAAAACCTTTAAATTCTAATAGCATTTGATGCTTATCGATGACCACAATAAGCAAGAGCATAGAAATCAATGCTCCTATAAGCGAGGTTTTCACATATTTTGCAAGGCCAGAGCACATGGCGGATCAGTTTCCAGAAGAAATGGGCTTGAACGTTCTTCCAATAGAGGTCAAGAACGGTTTTGGTGTTGGTACAATATTCAGGATAACTGGCGACTTTAACGGCAAGAAGTTGGAGTGGGACTGTGAAACCGTTGAGTACATACCTCACAGAAAGATAGTGGCAAAGCAGGTCAGGGGACCGTTCAAGAAATGGGCAGTGACTGTAGAGTTTGAGGAACTTGGAGAGAAGAAGAGCAAAACGGGCATAAGCGTAGATTATGATATGCCATTCGGACCATTCGGAAGTCTGATGGACAAGGTCAAGTTAAAGAAATCTGCTGAGAGAGGCATAGAGAACGGATTGTACAGGGTAAAGGCGTTGCTTGAGGGAACAGGTTCGATTCCAGTCTACATAACACTGGATGCTTACAGGGCCTTGCTGCAGGAAAAGGAACAAATGAAATGTAACGTTTCCGAAGCTATAGTAAAACTGATCAACTCAAGGCCGGCAGTTGCAAAACAATAAGCAATTTCTTTTACGATTTCTTTTCAACCTTTAAATATCGAACATTTTTGCTTTGCTATGGGCCTGTAGCTCAGCCAGGTAGAGGATGATTTTCTAAAACATCCGTCTAGAGCGGCTGGCTCTTAACCAGAAGGTCGTGGGTTCAAACCCCACCAGGCCCGCTTAGTCGCTAGAAAGGCAAACTTTATGTAACTACAGCTCACGATAAAATTGTGCTGTATACACTCTCCATAGCAACTTTTATGTTCGCTGCAATGTTATCATCATACTACGTTCCGCAATTTGCTGAGGCGCAGACAAGCGATAGAGAAAGATGCGATGAAGAGATCTGTAATGTCAAGATAACAAATAATGGATTTGTGCCAAAGACTCTGATTATCAGGATCGGCACGACTGTAGTTTGGACAAACACTGATGATGGAAGACATACAGTTACCAGCGGTTCACCAGGTGAGGTAACAGCTCCATTGAAATCAGAACTTCTGGAGAAGGATGGTACCTATGAGTTCGATTTCTCTCACGGGGGTTTGTACCTAGGCAGTTACAAGTACTTTGACCAAGTCACAAGTATCATGCGTGGCGAGATAATAGTGGAAGCTGTGCCAGAAGAGGAGGAAGAAGAGCCCCAGCCTGACACCATAACCGTGGAGTTTATGAATCCAGAATCAGGTGTCAAGAAGTTTTCGCTGTCCAACGGAAGTGTTGAGAGTGTGGAGATAGATTCTGCCTTTCAGAGCTTGATAATAACTGTTGAGACAGAACTGACTAACGGCAAATTAGAAATCACATTGGATAGAGCCCTGATCGACGCAAAGTCCAACGGTGATGACGAACAGTTCATAGTCTTTGTTGATGGAGATGAAGGATTCTACGAGGAGATAGCTTCAACGCCTAGGGAAAGAACCTTGGAAATAGTAGTTCCAAATGGAACCACGGAAATAGAGATAGTAGGAACACAAGTAATACCTGAATTTCCTGTAGCGATGCTGGTTATTGCAGCAGTATTCATGTCCATGATTGCAGCATTTAGGCTTAGAACTAGATTTTGGTGAAATACAGCAAGGATTTTGTATGTGCTGATTGCTAAATGAAGTATGACTGAACCCGAGCTTCGTTTCTGCGACAGCTGTATGACAAAGACAAAACAGGAAGTTGTCGTTATGCCAGAGGTTGCAACATACAAGAGGCGACGCTTGTACAGGTGCACCAAGTGCGGAAAAGAGATCTGGAGGAGAGGTCTTAGACCAAGCTCCGAAATTTCCTACTAGCTAATCCAAAGCTACAAATATCATCTTAACAAAAATCTGTTAGTGAGTAAAAAGACTAACAGACTGATCAACGAGACCAGCCCATATCTTTTACAACACGCAGAAAATCCTGTGGACTGGTACCCGTGGGGATCGGAAGCGCTGGAAAAGGCAAAGCGGGAAGACAAACCGATCTTTCTCAGCATAGGATATAGTGCCTGTCACTGGTGCCACGTTATGGCACATGAAGATTTTGAAGATGAAGAGATCGCGAAATTCATGAACGAAAACTTTGTGAACATAAAAGTGGACAGGGAAGAAAGACCCGATCTGGATGACATATATCAGAAAGTCTGTCAGATGTTAACAGGAACTGGCGGCTGGCCACTTTCCGTTTTCCTTACACCGGATCAAAAACCATTCTTTGCTGGAACATACTTCCCACCATTGGATCGCTACGGGATGCCTGGATTTGGATCCATACTAAGACATTTATCAGACACATACAAAAACAACAAAGAACTCATTGAAAGCCAGACCAAAATAGTGATGGACGGCCTTGCCCAGACAACTGAACGCCTTGTTAGACCGGCCAAGCTGGATAAAACAATTCTTGATGAAGCAGCGATTAACCTTCTCCAGAGTGGTGACCCAGTCAACGGAGGCTTTGGTCCATCGCCCAAGTTTCCCAACGCGTCAAATCTATCCTTTCTGTTAAGATACTATGATCTGTCAAAGATCAGTAGGTTCAGGGATTTTGTGTTACTAACGCTTGATAAGATGGCTTCTGGCGGTATCTATGATCACATTGGCGGAGGTTTCCATAGGTATTCTACGGATTCTATATGGCTCATACCCCATTTTGAGAAGATGCTTTACGACAATGCTCTCATACCGCTTGTCTATGCAGAAGCGTTCCAGATAACTGGCGAAAAGAAGTACAGCGATGTTGTAAGACAGATCTTGGACTATGTCTTAAGAGAGATGACACATCCAGAAGGTGGTTTTTACTCAACACAGGATGCTGATTCTGAAGGTGAGGAAGGCAAATTCTACACATGGAAGAAGAGCGAAATCATTGATGCACTTGGCACTGAAAATGGGGAGATCCTCTGCATGCACTATGGTGTAACGCAGGGAGGCAATTTCGATGGACACAATATACTTCACATTAGCGTGCCAATAGAAGAACTGGCAAGAAAGCTTTCAAGACCAGCAGAAGCTCTGTTACGTATGGTGCAAGAAGGAAGAACCAAGCTTCTACAGATAAGGGAAGGTCGGATCAAGCCAGGCAAGGACGAAAAGATCCTGACAAGCTGGAACGGTCTTATGATCTCTGCATTTGCGAAAGGTTACAGGATTACGGGCGACAACACATACTTGGAAGCTGCAAGAAAGGCTGCAAACTTCATAGAAAGCAAACTTGCAAATGGACAGGAGTTGAAACGAACATTCAAGAACGGAAAACCAAAACTCGATGGTTATCTTGATGATTATGCGTTCTACATTAGCGCCCTACTGGATCTCTTTGAAGTCGAGTCGAAGGCACAATATCTTTCTGACGCGATTAAATATGCTGATTATATGATAGAACACTTCTGGGATAAGAAAGACGGCGACTTTTTCTTCACTTCCGATCGCCATGAACAGTTGATAGTAAGAACCAAGAACATCTATGATCTCTCTGTCCCATCGGGCAGTTCTATTGCAGCTCTGGCTCTGATCCGTCTTTACCATTATAGCCAGAATCAGGATTATATCAAGAAGGCTGAGATTATTCTCTCTAGGACTGCAACTATGGCAGCAGAGAACCCGTTTGCATTCAGTCAGCTCCTTAATGCGATCTTCATGTATGTCAGAAAGCCCAAGGAGATAACGCTCATCACCGATGGACGAACAATATCAGTAGAATTGTTCAGCAGGATGTTCTTGCCAGAAGGAATTATTGCTGTTGCAAATACAAATGATATAACTCATCTACAAAGATTTGCATTCTTTAAGGGCAAGGAACCGGTCAAAGACAAACCATTCACGGCATATGTATGTAAGGACTTTACCTGTTCGGTACCACTTCACTCGATCGAAGATCTTAAAACAAATCTAATCTCTTAACGTTTTATACGTGATCATACAATGATCTGCGTTGTTAAGAAGGTACAGGTGCGGTATCTGCGACAAAGCTTTCAGGCACACAGAAGAGCTCATGCAGCACGAGCAAGTGCTTCATGGAAAGAACAGCATGTACGAATGCAAGGCATGCAACATGACCTTCGCAAACGGGGAAGATCTAAAATTGCACGCCAGACAGTATCATACATACAAGAAAAAGTGAGAGTACTACTTTCCACGTGAAATAGGTTTCGTACTTCCTTCGTCTAGCATACCATCACTATCATCATAGGCAGTCCAGTTTATGGTTATATCACTCGCACCAATTTTGAGCTTGAAATAACCTTTCTTTCCAGGTTCTATAGGATTATCCAGTGTGGATGAATTCATTTCACCTGAAAGGCTATCAGGTTTGTTCCAATCACTTGGCCCCCTGAAGGCTTGAGCAGTATAGTTCGGAATCTCAATAGACATTCCATAGATAGCAGCCTCGCTGTCATCATCGTTAGTTACACGTATTATCACTATATCTTTGATTTGTTTAGCAATAACTTTCACATCGGCGGTGCCTCCAGTTCCATCACCTATTGTAGGCGGCTTCCCGCCAGGTTTCTCAGGCTCCACCAGAACAAAGCTACTTTCCGTGCTCGCGTCAGAGTACTTGACTTTCACAGTATAGGACCCTGGCAGTGCAAGGTCACCTTTCAATTCGAAATCGTAACTAAATGCACCATCAGTCTTCACTTGAGCAGTTTCTGAGCGGAATTGTGCACTGGTTGGATTCAAAACTTCTATTAAAACAGGTTGATCAGCAACAACGGGACTAACGCTTCCCTTTATCTTGACTTTATCACCAGGTTTGTATTCACTCTTATCCGTTACAACAGAGAGATCTATCAAGCTGGCTCCTTCTGCTACTACAGTGACTTTACCAATCATCCAAGGATGCAGTGCGCACAGGTAGTCATATGATCCTGCTTTGTCAAAAGTGAACCTATAAACATCATTTTGTCTTAGTACTTTTCCCGAATCAAAGTCTAAACCCCAACATAAGCCTGTACAAGTTGGAGTTCCACTTGTTATAGTATGTGGAGCATCATCTAAATTCGTCCATGCCACAGTTGTGCCAATCTCTACAGTAATTCTAGCAGGCACAAAGAACTTACCATTATCAACTTTTTGTGCACCGTCAGCTATTTGCACGTTCACGTTGTCCTGTGCATTGGCATCCAGTAGTACTAATGGAGCTAACAACGTTGCAAGTACAACAACCGCTTTGATCATGCTCATGTTACCTTCTACCAGCATTCTTGGTTTTAAAATTGTTACTCTAAACTTTTCAGCGGCAAGTCTATGATTCTACACCAACGGTTCTCACGACTAGGTTCTGAACTAGGATTTATGAAGGATAACGTGTCTCAATAAGGCAATAATAAAAAGGGGGTCGCTACTTCAGTCCGTCTACGATTATGGTAAGGTATCCGTTTTCAATATTGTACCCGTCCTTCTTAGGTATTACAAACAGCTGCGTATGTTCCTTCGGAAGGCTTTCAATTGTCAGCGTATACGAGCCAGTCTTCTTCTTTTCTACTTCAACTTCTTGGTCATTAAGCACAACTCTAAGTGTATCTGGATCGATAAACTCATCATTGCTGTCTACAAAAGCCATGAATACGATTGCAGACTGACCCTGAGTGTAAAGGTTCTTGTCGGAGTTGACAAAAGTATCTATTATATCTGCATGTATAACTGCTGTGTTCTTGGCAGACCTTGAAGCCATATATTGATCATCACCTTCAAACTGTGCAAATATAGCAACGTTTTCTTGAAATATCTTCTGTGTCACATCCTGAGGTGCCTTCTCTATTTCAGTGAATTCAGCAGTCCATGATAGTGCAAAGTCACCTTCGATACCTGTCACACCAGAGGCTATTACAACTATTTCCGGTTTTGGTATTAATTTGACTATATTTATTTCCGCTCCACGTATAGGCTCGCCATCAGCTGTAGTCAGGACGCCGTCAAAAGTAACTTCGTCACCAACTAATAATTCCGCATTGCAAGTCATAGAATTTGTACACCCGCTCATCTCCATCGAGAGCACTGAAGCTTTCTGTTTTGCTGCAAAGGAAGTATTTGATACTGCTAGTGCAGTAGACATCACCAGCATAACGCCCATCAGTACGACCGCGATCTTTTTCAATTTAAGGAGTAATCTTCAGGGGGTAATAATATATCTTTTGTTTCCGACCTCCTAATTAGGGGGATAATTAGGGTTTTTGCTGTTCAATACTGTAAATTATCGCTAAAGAAAGAAACTTGACAGCAACCAAAAAGGCTACCTTACAACTAATAGTTCGATAAAAAACTTTAGACGTGAGGCTATTCCCTCCCCTCACTATCGCTCTCTACAGTTCTACTTGCCGAAGAACCCTGAAACCTGCACTGTCAGGAACCCGTTCTCAAGATTGTACCCTGCTTTCTTGGGTATGACTACTATTTGGTGATGGTCTACTGTCAGATCTGGTGTCAGCACAGTATACGAGCCAGTCTTCTTCTTTTCCACTTCTAGTTGCACTTGGTCATCATACCACACTGTTATGGTGTCTGGATCCGCGAACTGATCATTACTATCAATGAATGCAATGAATATCAGCGCCGTCTGCCCTGGACCATATACCCTTTTCTCAACGTTGACCGAAGTCAATATCTCGTTCGCCTTTATGATTGCCGTTTGTTTGCCTGTTCTTGCCGCGGAATATCTGTCATCACCATCAAACTGCGCGAAGAGTACGACGTTTTCATCCAAGAACTTCTCTAGAGTCTCCGTGCTCTGAGCTTCGACATCTTTGGGTGTAAACTCGGTTACCCATGAAAGGTCATATGCACCGTCTATGCCAGTCACACCTTCAGCCACTACAACCAGTTCTGGTGTTGGAAGCAGTTTGATTATCTGTATGGTAGCTCCCGGAATGGGTATTCCATCTTCAGTGGTTAGGACTCCGCTGAAAGTTATCGTGTCACCCACGAGGAATTCAGCGCCACAGGTCATATCTTGCATGCATCCACTCATCTCAAAAGAGAGAGAAACGGGTTTTGTTTTTGCCGCGAATGTGTTAAGTGCTGCAGTTGTAGAGAGCAACAATACGATACCCGAAAGTACAGCCACGACCTTTGCCCACTGCATGACCAACCGTATAAATCTCGAGGATATAACCTTTGTTCTCATAAAAGGTTCGTGGTTTTAATGAAAAAATGAGGTTTACTGGAAGCCGAATGATCCAGACGAGGCTTCTGGTTGCACTGTTATGGTTATTACCTCAGTTTGTATATTGAATCCTTCCTTCGTGGGCACTAGACTGAATTGGTTATAAATTTCATGTAACGGCGGGGTTATGTATGTGTACGAACCCACCTTCTTCTTTTCAAGCTGATCAGCTACTGGTTGTAGGTTAAAGTTAGCATTCATGCTATCAGGATCCACGAATTCATCATCGCTATCTACAAAGGCTAGAAACACTATGGCCGTTTCACCGTTCTTGTAAATCTTCTTGTCTGTGCTTACGAATGTTTTGAGAGAATTGACCTCTATAGTAACCGTGGTCTTTCCAGTCTTTGAAGCAGCAAAGTTCTCATCACCTTCAAACTGCGCGAAAAGCGACATTACCTGCGTGTCGAAAGACTTGGTTACATCCACAAGTGCTTTGTATATAGGCGTTAGTTGAACATCCCACACAACTTCAAATGTGCCCTCTATGCCCGTTACTCCAGTTGCTACTACGATCAGCTGCGGATCAGATGTAAGGATGTAAATGTTAACGGGTTCTTGGTTTATCGGTTCTCCGTCAGCAGTCGTAAGCATGCCAGTAAGTGTAACTTGGTCTCCAGGGCGTACCTTTGTAGGAAATTCATCAATTGTTACCATAGTTGCCTTTTGTTTTGCAGCCGTCACAGGAACGTTATATGATACCAACACAGCGGAAAGTACCAGCATCAAGCCCAATAATACTGCTGCATAGGATATTATTTTCATGAAGTATCCTCACAGGGCGTTAGAATATAACCTTTTTGTGACTCATCCAATTCATGATATTTCATGAAGACGAGAAATAATGTAGCTATGAAGCACGGATAAGCCACTTGCTGAACCTACTGTCCTTACCACGTACAACTTGTTCATACATACGCTGTAGCTCCTTCGTCATAACGCCTGTCTTACCGTCTCCAATAGTTCTCCTGTCGATCTCTATCACTGGTTTTATACCTGCCGCAGTGCCTGTAAGAAAGACCTCGTCAGCAATGTAAAGCTCATCGCGTGTAATATTTGCGATCTCGCATTTAATGTCATTTTTCTTAGCAATTTCAAGTATCGTATTTCTTGTTATGCCTGCTAATGCCCCTGCAGTGGTCGGAGGTGTCATCAGTGAACCGTTGTTTGCTATGAAAATATTTTCTGCACTAGATTCCGCAACCATTCCATCAGTATTTAGCATTATACCTTCATCATAGCCACTCTTCAAAGCTTCGATTCTGGAAAGTGCAGAGTTTGCATAGTTCGCAGTTGCCTTTGCTTGCACTGGCATGGTCCTTGAATCTATTCTTCGCCATGATGATATCATACACTTTATTCCTTCGCTCGAGTCTACCTTTAGATATTCGTCCCACTTCCAAACGGCTATGGCAACGTCTACCTTGTTTGGAAAAGGAGTTACGCCCATCTTACCATAGCCGTAATAAGCGATAGGTCGTACATAGCAATCTTGTATATTGTTAGATTTAACGGTAAGAATTATTGCATCGCAGATATCGTCAAAACCAAAGCGCATGTCCATCATGTATATTTTCGCACTATCAAACAGCCTCTTGACATGATCATGCATCCTGAATAAAGCAGGTCCATTAACAGTTTCAAAACACCGTAATCCTTCAAAGACTCCTGTGCCGTAGTGCAATCCATGCGTAAGCACATGAATCGTTGCCTTATCCCAATCGACCAACTGACCGTTTAACCATATCTTGGATGCTTTTTGCATAGAAATCAACGCTATGGATTCTTAAATAAATGTAACACCAAACAACTCAAGACTTAATTTCGTGTTATAGTTTTATCTGACTTCTCTTGAGATGGATTGCCCTGATAGCATTCTCAACGTTTTCACCGTTATCATCAACAATGATAAGTATACGCGATGTCTCCTCCTGTGCATCCATATTCAATATGTTTATGTGGTTTTCACCAACGGTACTGCTTGCCATCGATGCTATATTTGGTACTTTCCACATCTCATCTCCGATCAATGTTACTACGCCCCTTCCGTAAACTATCTCCGTGTTCTTGTCATATGCCCTGATGTGTCTTTCATGTCTCTTTACATAATCCGAGTCAAGGAATAACATCCTAGATATCTCTGTATCATCTTTGGCATAAGGACTCATCTGCACGAATTCGCTGTATCTCTTATCGCTCTGTAACGAAGCACGAAAGTGTGATGCCGCCGCTCCTTCCATCCTTACAACAGCACACTTCTTTCTACCCGTGACTATCTTTAACGGATTGTCATTTCCGCTCTGCGATTCTCGTTTTATCAGTGTTAGATTGTTAGGTTCGTTCATATTCGTTATTACTAAAGGTACGTCAAGATCGTTCTCCTCGATCTCCTTTATTGCAACTGGATCCAGTATCTTCATGCCAAACATTCCAGCAAGCTTTGCCTCGTTGTATGAAAGATAGGTTACATGCTCAAGACCATCCTTCACTATCTTCGGATCCGCACTTAAAACAGCATTATCCTTTTCAAAATCAACCTTGACATCATACTTATCGTTTAGCAGTATAGCCAGATCAGCTGCAGTCCTGTCAGAACCACCGCGTTCGTAAGTAGTTTCCAGGCCGTCCGTTGTCTTCCCTATGAAACCACCAATAGAAACAACATCGTTGTTTTCCACTAGTTCAAACAATGGCTTGCTCATGTTCCTAGATTCTTCAACCAAGAAGTTCGCGGCTTCAAAGTTATCATCTGTTATTATTGGCCATGCGTTCAGGTCAACATGTGACGAGTTTATGTCGTTGCTCTTCATGACATAATCCATCGCGTATGATATCGCGATCTCTCCACTGTAAGCCAGAACCCTTGCCCTAGTTACATCGATAAATCTCTTATACTCCATTGCGTGCTTGAGTGAAATTATCACCTGTCTGTAGAGCCCATCGAGTACCGGAAGGAACTCTTTCCTGTAATTTTCGTTGATGTATTTGGACGCAATATCCAGATACACTTCCCTGAGGATCTCTATATCTACAGGTTTGGACTCGGCATGGTTCCTGCCTATCTTGAGCGCGATGTCAGTCAGCGATCGTGTTTTGTCAGCGTAATGCGCAAGAGGTGCAGAGAATACCGCCACTACCTTGCTCTCATTTCTCATCTGTTTTATTCTGTTTATTACCGTTGGTATGCCTGTACCCTTCGTTCCTAGAGCACTGCCACCAAACTTTGCAACTGTTAATTTATTCATGTTCACGTTCTGTGCTATGTTGTGATTCCCTGTAATAAGTATTTGATTGTGAAGTATGTTATGTCAACAGATTCAATATTAAACTCGAAGCTCTGCTGGCACCATTTCTATTTACAATCTCATTTCTCTCGTCATCAAGTTTCTCAAGAACCAGATCCTCTAACCTGTAAATGTCATCAAATCTGAATCCATACTGCTTGGCATTTTCTTCTTGCTCAAAATGATTTTTTATAGGTATGAATACGGCAGGTGTCCCGTATGCAGTCGCTTCGTCAATCGTAGACCTTCCAGCGAGAGATATCAGCAGATCGCAGGCATATATCATCTCATGTAGGTTGCTTGCATAACCCAAGTACCTGACTCCTTCTTGCCTCGCTTCTATCTTCAATGACGGTCCAGATACTATAACCAGATCAGCATCTATGATATTTTTTACCTTCCAGTATGTTTCAACCGTCTTATCTACAAGAAACCTCCCTGAATCCGTACCTCCTATGGTGACTAGTATTGTCTTCCTATTGAAACCAAATCTTTTTCGTAATGATTCTCTATCAGGGTCAACATCCCTTACGATAGGTCCAACGTAATGGATATTGTCATGGTCTTGTCCTTCCATAGGAACTATTACTATGTTGGAATTATCAATCATTTTTTGCATAGCGGCGTTCATTCTCTTCTCTATAAATGACATAAAACCTTTTGTGAATCTAGTTTTCAAAATATCAGTTATTATCACATTTGGGATTCCTAGTTCTTGGGCAACAGCGATCGAGGCAAAATCTTCATCGCTGACTATCAATTCTGGCCTGTTTTCTCTGATAACGCTTTCTGCAACTACCTTGCATTTCTTAAAATATGACCAATAATTTAGCAGCCCTTTCAAAGCATGTTTTAGCTCACCATGTTCATCAACCTTGAAGGCATCATACCTGTAAAGATCTTTGACTTTAAAGCCATAATCGCTAATAAGCTTTGTCGCACCTTCACCGGTTACAAAATTTATATCAGCATCAAGTTTCAATGCGACAACTATATCCCGGCTTGCATGGCCGAGACCTATTGGACTAGTGAAAAACAACAAATTTTTCATGTTGGAAGTACTACATGGGGATTAACTTAACCCTGTCCATTTTCTTGTTTGTTTGAAATGCCTTGGTCATATTCTTGATTTCCTCAGCTGCACCATTGAGCAGAAATATCTCCAGACACTTGTTGTTATCCACCTTGCTGTGTATGTGCGTGCCGATCAGTTCATCAAATGTATGCTTTGCACTAGTTACCTCTTGCTCCGATTCTTCGTCATGTATCACCAGCAACAGTGCATGAAGCGATCCGATGATGTCCTGCCTCTCCTTTTCTTCCGAGATAAGGCTCCTTATTCCCGCCCTGACCAGTTCAGATCTTCCTGAAAAGCCCAAAGCCTTCATGATGTTGTCTACGTCCTGAAGCATCTCATTGTTGAGAGAAATGCTAACTATGGGCACATGCAACGTAGTTAATAACTTTCTTATAAAGTATGGTATAGAAGTTATTAACAAATGGGAATAAGTTTATTAATCGTACGTTTGTATTAGATGTAGATATGTTCCACATAATCTTCGCATCGTTAATTGTTGGAATAGAAACTTTGGCACATATGCTAGGTATGCACCTAGGGCTAGAATCTTTGCTAGCATGCCAGTGTCACTTTGTGCAGCAAGAGTTTCACTCAAAGCCGATAAAGCAGGCTCTGTATAACAAAATAACAAAGAAACACTAAATTCTTGATCAAGGGTAAAATTTAGAAGCCTATATCTCCTAAATCTCCAAAGTCACCCATGTCACTACCAGCATCTGCTTGACCTGCATCGGCTCCAGCATCTGCTTGACCCTGATCCACATATCCTTCAGGCATCACACTACCCATAGTCATGCCCATCATGCTTAACATGCTCATCCATAGCATCATATCGATTATGCCCATGAACATCATTGCGGGAAGCCAATTTTTGTTCATTTCAACCGCTTCCTGGAACGGCTTCTTATCGCCCTGCTTTGATAGGAGAACCATCTTCTGCCACTTTTCTCCCAGTTCATACTTTCTGGTCTGAAGCTCCTCTATTCCCTTGTTTGTTATTTTCAAGATTGTTTTTTTACCTAGGAATCCTTTCTTCTCTGTTCTTTCGACTAGTCCACGAATTATGAGCCTTTCAACTATAGAAGTCACTTCAAAGGCAGTAAGTCTGGTTGCTTTGGCAATCTTTGATTCATTGTCTTGCCCCCTTGCGATGGCCTCTAGAACCATCACGTCTTTCGGTTCTGGGTCCATATTTCATTATTCACGAACGGAACTAATTAGTCTTATGGGCGTGCCTGCGAATGTAAATGCAACATTTACATCTTTCTTGGGCAATCTATGTATAATACACATTATTTCCCAAGATCGTTACAACAATTGTACTGTATTCAGACAAATTGACAAAAACTTTAATAGTTTGATCCCCGTATATTAGAGTAAGTCTGGCATTTACGCAAGATAGAGACTACAGCAACGAACTCGAACTAAGTAATAAGAGCTGTAGCGTGTAAAAAGCCACACCTTCCTTTTTGTTTTGCATTTGTGTTAGTTGTCTTTGTACTAATAAGTGGGATTCAGTAAGGTTCAGAACAGGTTTTCCCTAATGCGCCAAAAAACGCACGGATGTAAAATTTACTAGAGGGGGGAGCCTATATAAAGGATCAATCAACCAGTCAAGAAATCAAGAGAAAATTTCGGAACGACAGAATCTAACTGAATGTGAAGTGTGAACATAGTGTTTCAAAGATTTAAATCGTTTATTCTATTTGGATCAGTTTCAGGGTGCGTCGTCTAGCTGGTTAGGATACCTGCCTTACACGCAGGTGGTCGTCGGTTCAAATCCGACCGCACCCACATCGGTTATGGGTTCGAGTTCGGGTTCTCCAACACTACCTTGCCGTTTGGCATTATTCCTATGAACTTCCAGCCCTTTGAAATCAACTGTTCAGCTTCATCTAGACTTGCTACCTTCTGAACTGTATATGCAGATGCTTAATGTAGATCTAGTAGCTTTAGATCAGGCATCTTTTGCATCTGTTCAGGAGTAGCTCTGTCTATGAATACCTTCCATTGTTGTTTCTGTTCGAGCAGTGGATCTTCTTCCTTCATCTCCAAGTCTAGGAACTCTTCACACTTTTTGAACTGTTCCTTCATCTGCTCTATCAATTCATCTTGCAGGGTGCATTTGTTCAAGGTATAGCGATATTCGATATCGCCCTTGTGTGCCATCCAGAATACTCGAAAGTCTCTGTTCAATCCTAGCTTGTTCTGTGCTTGAAGCAACTGCATATCGTAGAAACTTCTTAGGACATATGGCCTGCTCTTTATTCCAAGACTTCTGAAGACTTCTCTTACCAGTTTTGATACTCTATGCGATGGAAGGAACTTCATCTTGTGATTCCCTCGCAACTCATCTGGCGCTATCAACGGACTCTCCGGCGTTAGATTCTCTCCCTTTGCAAGTCGCTCGTTAAGGTATGTCAGGAGCAGCTTGCAGGTCTGGTTTGTCAGGAACACGAAGCATTGAAAGGCAAGACACCAGCTGAAGCTTGTCAGGATCCTGACGCAAAACACCATGTCGCCTTTTTTTGGGTCGACCATTATTTGCGGGTAGAATCACTACTTGTAGCCCTTTGGGGAGGCGGTGTAGTTTATGATAATAAAAATGCGAAAAAGTATTTCATGCTACCTGATATAATCAGATTTCCTCTTGGAAAGCAGTGCCGCTATGTACTCTTCTAGTCCTTTAATGCGTGTTTCCAATCTTTCCTTATCTTGTCGCAACTTTTCTAGCTCATCTTTCGTTGCCTTGAAAACTTTATCCTTGCTGCTCTCAATCTTAGGCGCAATGTCTAAGATGGTAGCAAAATCCCTCTTCTCGCTTGCTCGCATAAGTGATTCGAAAACAGGCTTCAATTTTTCAAGTTCCTTAAAAGGTTCTGATACTTCTCGAGTAGCAGTACTATAGGCTTCCTGTAGTTTTTTGAAGAGAGTTTCGTACGTCTGCATAATCGTGCGCACCTTCTTTACTTCAGGC
>JBMCYV010000016.1:0-48633 GCA_049199595.1 Candidatus Nitrosomirales archaeon | reverse complement strand
CTGCGCTGAGATTCCGCTGCACGTTGAGTATAATGGTCTGTATACAGCACTACGTTCTGCAGCGCTGTGCACATAGTGATCAACGCGCAACTCACTCCCTTTTATTTTTTATAGAACTCTATGCAACGCATTGCAACAAGTCATCCATCCACTTTGATATTTTCAGTTAATCCTGTACGTAACAACATGATATTTTACCTTGATACGACTTTAATATTCCCAACGAGATTCTGATGCCTACGTGGCGTCTATCCCCATAAATGGAAGATTTTGCCCATATTGGGTTCCAATGTCATTTTTATTAGCAGCGAACTTTCCGAAGATGAGTATGTTACCTGCGTACCTGTTCGGAGTATTTGAAAGTTGGTTAACGCCCATGGTTCCCGCGCCTTCATTCGGGGTCGATCCTGCAAAGATTAGAGTTAATGTTCCTCCCGGAGGAACGCTTTTACAAAAATCATTAGCATACGGAGCTGGACAAGTATACGGCTTATTAATATTTGGGCTACCTGAACCAGGAATAGTTTCATTCGTAATATAAAATGGTACATCGTTGGCGGAGCCTAATGGATCAAGAGTGAACGTAGTGAATCTTGAAATCCAGAAGGTGCCAGTGAGATTATTGTTAGTCATATTTACCTTAAATGCTGTCCTCTCACCTCCCTGTATAGACCATCCCTTAGTCCATGCGCCACCTAGTTGAGTAAAATGAAAACTTGTATAGTTGATGGTCAATATACCTGAATTTGTAGAGTAATCAGTCGAGGTTATCTTTAAAAGTCTTGAAGTAACATCGACCGTTGGAGTGTTTGACTTTCCACCCTGCAGCTGTCCTGAAAACGTGAACTTGGTATTATTCTGACTAGTTAATTCATAGGTCCAAGTGTAGGCTCTCACTGAGCCTCTAAGGATGTTAGGATCCTGAGTAGGATCAGGACCAGATATTTTCACTGCGTTAGGCGTGGGACTTCCACTGCTAGGCGTCGCAGCCCAACTCAGAGTTGTGGGCGGTTTAATATCCAGAACAGCATCTGCAAGGGTGTTGTTATGCGTGACCAACATTGTTATGGCCACATATTCACCAGGGTGTTGGATTGGTGGAGAGGCGATAAGCCGCGCATTTAGCTTTGCATCAACACCATTAAGAATCTTAAATGATGTTGTAGTTCCTCTTTCTGTAACTACCTTGATTTCATATGATTTATCGGTCTTTGCTACTAGTGATGATAATGGAGATTGCTGACCAAAGCCTACATACGAAGCTCCTGGATTAATGAGGTAGTTCAGATTATCATACAGTGTATGCCAGCCATTCGTCGTATCTGAAGTGTTGGTAACCCAAGCCCTAACAATTTTGACGGGAAGCATACCAGTGTTGACCAGTGTCATGTTGAACTTGTTGCTGTCTATCTTCACGTCTCTCATCTCGACCCTCTCTTTGATCTGTTCGGCTTCTAGACCGGTCCTTTCCGTCACGACTTGGCCTAGATCATTTTGCATGTTTAAACCAGCAGTTAATACGCCAAGTCCAAGAATGATTATTGCTATCATAAAAACTGCTGCGATTATCGTGCTTATGCCTTTCTTCCCTCTATTTCTATGCATTTACTGTCTCACCCTCCAGTAGGTTGCTTCGATTGTTCCTCGCTCCGTAGTTACTGTAATATCCAACCATTTGGTGCTTGGATGATTCCAGTATATGTTGTCAACTTTAATACTGAGAGTTTCCTTGCTCTGCATAACACCGTTGAGAGGCACTTCTTGAGTACAAGGCGGAGATCCAGAGCAGGCTACATTACCAGTAGAGTCACGTGCAGTTATGTTGACGGCTGTAGCATTTATCGCTAAATCTCCAAGATTTCTTAAGGTAACATTCACAGAGTTTGCTGATTTGTATAACCAGATATCTTCGATTATGAAAGATTCTCTTAGAAGGTTGCTATTTGTTTCGAAATCGTTTGCTATTTTTGTTCGTTCAACATTAAGACTACTATTAGCCCATATGAGCACAACAGATCCTAACATTGCCACGGCAACTACCATTATCAATGACGATACTACGGTGCCAAAGCCTGACCTTCTCTTATTTGATCGTGCATGAATAGTTTTAGCATCCATACTAACCAATGAATCCTGCTTCATCACCTAAATCTGCCAGCTTCCAAATTATTATAGATAAGTAAGTCAGATCAATAACTTACTAACACAATTTGATATACAACTTATGGTTTAACAGCAAGAGCTCTTACTCAACAGATTTACTCAGAACTGACTGCTTTTGCCTCATTCTCGCCAACTGGCTGCTCTTGTCCATCAGGTGACGGCTCATCCGCTACAGTAGCTGTAATTTTTTTACTGCTCTTCTTTCTAGGTCGCTCTTCTCTATGAGGTTCTTCTTTTTCTTGGGATGATACCTCAGCCGGCATTTGAGCTGATACCTCTACCACAGCTTCCCTTTCTCTACTCATCATAGGTTGGCTCGATGATAAGAGATCTGGTGAAGGACAGGGCGTATCTATCATCTTTGAAAGCACGAAGATCTGAGCATAGACCTGCTGATAGATATCCTTCAGCACCATAGGAATCCTCGTAGATGGATGTGGTGCCAAAAGCTTTTTGATCTGTTCTGCCTGCCCCTGTATATCTGTCCTACCATCGATCTGGTATTTCACGACCTTGGGCTCCGTTATAATTACAAACGCAAATCCCAATGATACGCTATTGAAGCCATGCTCCAACTCTTCAAGGTTCGCGTTGATGTTGAACTTGACAGGCTTGAAACAGTCGGCTTTCGCATCCAGTTTCGTGCCCAGAATACTAATTATCTTAGCCTGAATCCTAGTCTGTGATATGGTTTCCAACTACGCCTTATGTCTCCTTAGCGGGCAATATATGATATTGTATGTAGCGCGTTGTTACACATGCATCCAATTATGCTTCACTGAGAGATACTGATACCTATGGAGTTCAAGAAGACCAGCCTCACGATGAGGGATGGCCACAAGCCCAAGGAAATTCAACAGGTAAAGATTCTCGATGGCAATTCAAGTATAAGCGTTACCACGGTAAAACCTAGGAAGTACGAGTCTGCCCTGCTGAGCAAATACGCCGTGACCAAATATCAGTTGGCACCTAACTATGCGTTTCCTGAACAGCTTACCGAGGTTATCCCAAAAAATACTCCTGTCTATGTTGATAATGGCGAACAGTACGTCGAACGCATGATGAGAGCTTTATCCTTCTTTAAACAATGTGCTCTCATAGGTCCGAGTGGTACCGGCAAGACGCATGTAGCTTATTTGGTTGCCGAACTTGCTGGCCTGCCGATGTGGGAGATAAACTGTAGCTTGCAAACATCGGTCTACGATTTATTTGGCAGGTACATCGGTTTGGGAAAGGAGAACTGGGTAGATGGCCAGATAGTTTCTTGGGCCAGGCATGGTGGCATTCTTTATCTCGACGAGGCAAACATGATGAAGCAAGATATTGCTACAAGAATGAATCCAGTGCTAGATACCAGAGGACACATGGTCCTGACAGAAAAGGACAACGAGATCATTCCTCGCCATCCATATGCTTATGTCATAATCAGCATGAATCCGTACTCGTCCGAGTTTGCCGGCACAAAGCCTCTTAACGCCGCCTTTAGGAGAAGAATGAGTGTTTGGATCAACTTCGATTATCTAAGTGTTGGCAAGAAAATCAGTCCGGAAGAGGTTAGCCTCGTCCAAGAAAAGGGCGGAGTGCAAGAAGATGTTGCTAACAAAATAGTACAGGTTGGTGCAGAGTTAAGAAGACAGTACAAGGCTGGAGATTTACCATACGGTCCGTCTGTTGGCGACATGATGAACTGGGCTCAGCTTGTTTCTGATGGTTCAGAACCAGAGGTAGCTGCAGAAGAAACGATTGTAACTATGACGAGCGACAGTGCCGAGATACAGGAAATGGTCAGGCGAGTAGTGAAGATGGTATTTGGTGAGTCTGGAGGGAATCCAATGAATGGAGAAACTAAATGAAGTTCTATAATCAAGTTCTTCTTAGATCACTTGAAATAACGCAGAGCTCACCCTCGGATTTGAAGGTGTTGGTATCTGACAAGTTCGACTTCCCATCACTTGGACGAGATGATAGTCGCAAAGTTATCCGTATTCCAAAGCCAATAAAGCGCAAGGACGGCTACATGCTTGAGGGGATGATTTTTGAGAATAGTGATCTGGGCCGCACCCTCTTGATGAAGACGCTGATGGCTTCGGTGGAGCATCTAAGCGTCCATTCCTCAATATCCGATTTTTCAATTTATAACACGTGGCTAAAGGGCAAGGATCCTAAAATTGCGGTTTTCGTTATAGACTTGATCGAAGATCTCTGCGTGAAAGTTTATTCTCAGTCAAGGCTAAAAGGTCTTTTGCAAGACATGGCTGTTGCTAATGCCGTATCATATGCAGCTATAACTGATGCAAAGAGGATCAATTCTACCCAGTTTATTTTGCAGTCAGCGTTGCTTTCATTCCTTGTAGCTGGTCGTTATAGATTTTTGCTGCCCTCGAGCGTCAAGAACGATGTGATGACTATTCTGTCATCACTTCATAACTTCGAAAAGACCATCTGGCAGAGAACAAAGAAAGCTGCTAAAACCTTCTGGTGGATGGATGATGAAATCAAAACCATGAAAGTCAAAGTGGCTGATGCGATTTACAAACGCCTTGCAAAATACGGTTCTCCTAGAGAAACAGTTTACCTGCCTTACACAGACGCTCATGAGGAAATCAAACGTGTTAACGAAGAACTTACTTTAGAGATAGGTCAGAGCATCGATATAGCGGCAAATACTTTCAGGAGGCTGGGCCTGCAACTCACTTCGGACAAGTCTGTTCGAGCATTGATAGGAGGTTTCATGCGTGAAGAGGCATCAAATCTATTGTATGATTTGATGATGGAAGAGAAATGGAAGAGCAACATTATCAAGCAATACACAAAGTTAACAAAGAATACGGAGTTTGACCGTTTGATATTTCCAGACGAAGATTTTGCAGAATATGCAAGAACATATAGTAAGTATGCAGGCTCCATCAGAAAGGTCATTGAACAAATCAGGTCGTTAAGGAACGACCTGGACAGTAACCCGAACCAAGAGGTTGGACAGCTAGATATACAGGAGGTAATTCAGGCAATATCAAGCCAGAAGATGTCCCACAACTTCTTCACTCGTGAGGATATTCTAGCTAAAAACGAATCTTGGGGAATTCTGCTTGACATGAGCACCAGTTCTAAACTATTCTCCACAGTACCTAAGGATACGGCACTGTGCTTGGCGGAGATCGCAAATGTGCTGATACCCGAGAAACAGAGCTGGGGACTTTATGCGTTTAGCAACAAGTTTGCCGTAGTTAAAGAAATGAGCGAAGACTATAACCAGAATGTCAAGGCAAGGATAGGTGGACTGGAGCAGGGAGGACTATCATATATTCCAGATGCGTTGCAGCTAGGATCACACATAGTTGCCAGTTCAGGCAAGGATCACACTCACCTCTTCGTAATTTCCGACGGTGTGCCATCTGGCTATGCTAATATTGAGGCAAAATTGGAGCAGAGCATGAAGGAAGTAATGAGAGGAGGAGTTAATATCATCTCAATCGGCACTGGCACTAGCGGGCTCCAGAGATACTCACGAGGCCCATCTCTCAAGGCAGACAATGTTAACGACCTCATGCGTGAATTTACGAAGATGTATTTCTCGCTTTCAACCAATTGATTGTTGCTGTTCTGTCTACCCACATATGTCCCTTGCAAGGTTGTAAGTTCATACTGGGGAAAATTTTGCAATCTGTAACAATATTGTTTGCAATTCTTCATATCCCCGTAGAGTCATCCTCAAGATCTCCCAGTATGTCATAGAGGTATATAGGAATCCTTGATTTTCCACCTGATTTTTTTCCTGCGGTGTCACGCGAGGGCGGGTGTTCGTCATACATGACCTCTACTTGCTATATCAATCACAGCTTCATGTCAGTAAGGCTGGGGGCATATGTTGGTAGATCGTTCAACCGATTGATTGTTGCAACTTAGATTCTATTGACAGTAGGAAATTTATTATGGAAACGCTTCTCATGATTGCAGTGAAACCTCCCTCGACGATAAAGGTTGGAAAGGTTGTAGGTAAGAA
Source organism: Candidatus Nitrosomirales archaeon (assembly GCA_049199595.1). GTDB lineage: Archaea > Thermoproteota > Nitrososphaeria > Nitrososphaerales > UBA213 > JBMCYV01. Next base: position 42,470 of record JBMCYV010000016.1, on the reverse strand, counting down.
AAAATATAAGAAAATAATCGCCGAGCTGGATCAACTTCGCAGGAAATGGCGATGACATTAGTAGCTCATATACGGCTGTTTCTTACTCTGCAGTTATCAATGCGTCGTTTGCAGATGCTCTGATAACCTCACTTTTCTCTCTTTATTGCGGAGTAAGTATCAAGTGATGACAGCACTTCAATATTCTGGAAGCAAAGAATGTGGTACATGCTGGAGAAACATTTTATTAACAGAAAAAGGTTAGTATTGATGAGATGGCAAAGACCTACTCCTATGTTGTTTTGGCAGAGAAAAAACCTGTTTGTAGAGGTAAAACTCTTAAAAAGATGCTAAAAGAGGCGAGGAGAAAGTATCCTACGAAGAAAATATCTATAAGATACGAGTATCCAGAAGAGATTCTGGACGCCATCATTCAAATATAAAAAACAAGAAAGCGGACTCTTTCGTAATGTTCTGCGTCCTGTTATAGAATTAGGATTTCCAGCACACATCTCAAGGCGGACAATGTCCGTGACCTCATGCGTGAATTCACTAAGATGTATTTCTCGCTTTCAACTAACTAATTGTAGTTTCTCACTTGGTATTATTGCTGCATGATTGTCAATAAATGCTCAGCACTTTACCCGATGTCCCACCACAGCTCTTGGTACACATTCTTAATAATTTGCGTTTGCTTGTATATGAACAGAAAATTGACGTATATAACTAAGACCAAAAAACAAAATAAAGGTATAAGCGTAGTACTAACAACACTGATAATTATTGTTGCATCAGTAGTGTTAGGAACAGGAGTCATAGCGTTCGGAACCAGTCTTTTCCAGACAGGTGCGCAACAGCAATCGATGACAGTTAGCCAAACCAATCTTTGGTTCAAAGTTGATTGCGATGAAGACGATCTTTCATCCGAAACGGATGTGGTAACCGTAGGCTCCGCAGTAGTTAGAAACTCTGGAGATAAACTGATAGCTATCGATACTATCAAGATAAGAGGAACTATAGTACCTAATGCAAACTGGTATGCTAACAGCACTGTCTCTGCTTCGCAGTCACAAGCACAGATGACTTACGACAGCGCAGATTGGGATGAACCTGATTCACTCTGCATCGGCACCGCAGCGCCGCCAGCTGGTCCAGTTCTCATCACCACTTTTGCTGCTGATGACGTACCTTTAGTAAAGCAGTCAGGTCCAGTAAGCCTTGATCCTGGCAAAACTGTCATCATCTACTTCGTTAGTTCAGGAAGCTATGACACAAACGCTAGCAATGATATATTGTCAGCTACAGATGTCGGAGCCGCAGTATCTGTAACTGTTCAAGCAGGTCACCTAAGTATAGTACAGAGTGTCTCAGTTCAAGCTCTCCAGTAACAAATTAATTGACTGAGCCTTTTACTTAACATAAACGTGATACCTCGTATAGCTGACAATATTTGCTATAATGATAACAGGATCCAGACTTTAGGTATGAACTAGACCCAATCCATAAGTATCTCAATTTTTATCAAGAATTAGCTTATTCCGCATTATTCCAGAAAATCTTAACTCTTTTTTACGGGCACGAAATACAACTCCTCATTTATGCCTCATCTAGTGAACCATCATTCTCATTATGGCTGTGGTAGCCAGTTGAGGACATTACATATTCTAAAATACTCTTACATGATAATTGTCAATAAATATTATGCATTTGAAGTGATCTAGCAGCGTTAATTACATGAGATTTTATGTGTATGTATTACTTGATACACGCTATCATTGATAATTTGCGCTTAGTTCCTATTTTCAGGGAAAAAATTGACAAACGTAACTATGAACAAAAAACAAAAGAAAGGTATAAGCGTAGTACTGACAACACTGATCATCGTAGTCGCTTCAGTAGTGCTAGGAACAGCAGTGACATTGTTCGGAACGTCATTGTTCCAGACAGGTGCACAACAGCAAGGGATAGCAGTTAGTCAATCCAATATTTGGTTCAAAGCTGATTGTGACGAAGACGCACTTGCCACTGAAACCGATATGCTAACACTAGGCTCGGTAGTGATCAGAAACTCTGGAGATAAACTGATGGCTATCGATACTATCAAGATAAGAGGAACTATAGTACCTAATGCAAACTGGTATGCTAACAGCACTGCCTCTGCTTCGCAGACACAAGCAGCTATGACTTATGACGACGGAGATTGGACAACTAATGGTACAGCCTGCGCCGCATTGCCAGCTGGTCCAGTTCTTATCACAACTGCTGCAGCCAATGACGTACCATTACTAAAGCAGTCAGGTCCAGTAAGTCTTGATCCAGGCAAAACTGTCATCATCTACTTCGTTGGCCCAGGAAGTTATGACGCAACTAATACTGGTGACATACTATCAGCGACAGATGTCGGAGCCGCAGTATCATTAACTGTTCAAGCAGGACAGCTAACGACAGTGCAGTCAGTAAGTGTAGCAAAGGTAACATAATCGATGATGGTGATGCGTATTAATGGCGCGCCATCACACCCTTCCTTTTTCCCAATAAGGTGATAAAATTGCAAATATTCAACTCAAAAAAACAAAAGAAACCAGACAATGGATTTGGTAATGCCGATCCTCAGAAGAACGATCTAGTTTCCATACTAAATATAACGCATTTCAAGATCCCAGAAGGCTTTCACGAGCTCAGCAGATATCCTTTGAACGCTCCGTTTAGCTACGCTGTGATAGCGCAGAATCCATCTACATCAGAATCACTCTACCTTGTAGACGAGCTTCCAATGAATGCGGATGAGAAGGTATTATACAACTTGCTAAGGGATCTTTTGGAACGCAGACTTACGAAATCTGAGGAAGGATCTGAGCAAAATACATTTCGCAAGCAGCTTGATCAGATGTTGTCAGATACCAAGGAACAGTTCACAAGTTTTCCAAATACGAGCATGGAAAAGGTAAAGCATTATCTTGCGCGCGATATTGTAGGCTTTGGGGTAATCGATGCTCTCATGCACGATCAGCTGGTAGAAGACATCAGTTGCGGAGGCATAAAGATACCAATCTACGTTTGGCAGAGAAACTTTGACAGTATAAAGACCAATGTCATGTTTAACACCGAAGATGATCTAAACGATTTTGTGATGAAGATGGTGCACAGATCAGGAAAGCATGTTAGCGCCGCTTTTCCAGTGACCGATGTTGCCTTACCGGGAAATCACAGAATGGCCATACTTTATCAGAAAGAGGTTACTCCAAAGGGCACAAGCTTTACGATAAGAAAGTTCAAGGAGGAACCATACACGATCATCGACCTGATAAAGTTCGACACACTGGATGTCAATATCGCCGCTTACATATGGATGCTAATAGAACACAAGATGTCAACAACAGTCATCGGGCCAACAGCTAGCGGAAAGACTACCATGCTTAATGCCATTACCACGCTCGTAAATCCAACGTACAAGATCTTCACTGTAGAAGATGTTGCTGAAATAAATATACCGCATGAAAACTGGTTCACGCTGGTGTCAAGGCTTGGATTCGGCTTGGAAAATCAGGGAGAGATCGGTCTCTTCGAGCTGATAAAGGCAGGGTTGAGGCACAGACCAGATTACATAATAGTAGGAGAGATAAGGGGTGAAGAAGCCTACGTGCTTTTCCAGGCACTTGCAACTGGTCACAGTGGGATGTGTACAATGCACGCAGACGGTGCAGATTCCGCAATGAAGAGGCTCATGCAGAAACCCATGAACATACCTCCCGCTTACTTGCAATTGATGAACTGTGCCATCACAGTCAAACGCGTTATCCCAAGAGCGATAATAACTCCAGGCGGTGTTGTGTCTGGTACAAGAAGGGTCACCCAAGTCTCTGAAATAGTGAACGAAAGCAAGTTGAACAATGTATTCACATGGGATTCCAACTCGGATACATTCAGGGGCGATGTAGGGAGCAGCATCCTACTGCGGAAGATAAGTGAAAACACTGGGCTCACCATGGAGGAGGTTATCGAGGAATATAGAAAACGTGTCGTGATCTTGCAATGGATGCTGGAACAGGGCATACGTGACTACAGGAGTGTTAGCTCGATCGTAAGGGAGTATTACCAGAATCCAGCTCAAGTAATGCAGAAAGTCATGCCAATGGGTGAGACTGTGTGATATCGCTCAAGAAACAGCAAAAGAAACTTAAAGTCGATAAAGGCAAGCAAGTTAAACAGTCGAAAGCATACGCAGGGAAGATAGATAGCGAGTTACCATATTTTATAACGCTAATAACTTTAATGGCATCCAGTGGTATAAGCCCTTTTCACAGCCTAAAGAAGATCATGAACTACGACATCTTGCCCATACTTAAGAAAGAAGCAACAAACATGGTAAAGCAGGTTGAGGTCTTAGGCAAAGATCCCTTGAGCGTGATGAACGAGAAATCAGAGGAGACTTCGTCCACGATGTATCAGGACTTTTTAGCTGGTTACGTCTCCACTGTGCAGACCGGGGGCAGTATAGTTAACTTTTTGAAGAGCAAGATGTGGTCGATATTCGACCTCAAGGCAGCAGTTTCCAGACAGTTGGTTACCAAGCTTGCAGGTCTTGTTGATGCTTACATGATTATTCAGGTCGTCATACTAACCATGTACATAATGTTCGTAGCCTTGTCATCAACACCTACCCTATCTGGATCATTCCTCCCGGACCCTTCCACTCTCAATCGTTCCATGGTGCTATTCCTCATACTCCCGCCGCTGATGGCCGGAATGCTCATGTTTATCTCGCATAAAATGACCTCCTCTACATATCTTGGTACAGAGAAGATACTGATTAAGAGCATGATCATGACAGTAGTCAGTGTAGTACCTGTCATCATACTGTCGATAACCGGACTTGCTTCACAACCAAATTTCCTTAGCCTGCCATATCTTATGTCAATAGCACTGCTGGTAGCTTCCATAAAACCCATACTTGATTTCAAGAAGATTCAAAGTATGAATACAGCTGCAGAACGCGCCACACCAAGCATACTTAGAGATATAGCAGAGGCAAGGAAGACAGGACTTTCTCCAGAAAGGTGCATAGTGCATGGCTTCAAGAGGAAGGGATACGGCATCTTCAGCAATGTGCTTAACCATGCGGTCAGCCAACTAACTTGGGGTGTCCCATTAAGAAGAATCTTCGAGAACATTAGAGCGGATGTGAAAAGCTGGATCGTCCAGATAAATTTCAAGATACTTATCGAAGTTATAGAATCAGGAGGAGGTTACGCTGAAGCACTCGATACACTGGCAAAGGCAAGTGAAATATCGTATAACGTAGAAAAGGAAAAGCAAGCCATGTTGAAACCATATGTTATGATTGGATTTATGATAATGGGCATAACTGCCTTTACAACGCTCATGGTCATAGACTCTTTTACAGGAATGGCACAGCTCGTTTCGCTGCCTGGCACTACACCTACTGATCCTGCAATAACACCAGAGATGAGGAACATGTTTGCCACTAGTATTGTAGTTCAAGCCTACTTGGTAGGTCTATTCATAGGCAAGGTAGTAACCGGGACATTTGCAGGGGGACTCATGCACGCAGCGATGCTCGTAGCAACTGTTCTAATGGCGACAGCATTTGCAGACTATGCACCTATAGATCTCACGAGCCTTTTCACACCTACTGCTAAATAGAACTGAAATCTATCTTTGGTTATTCGGTTTAGCGGTAGTTTGTCTTACGACTATATTACAAATACATTTTAGATACACTAAGCTGTAAATTTGCATGAACAGACGATCAAGGTTTGAGATATACATGGATATAATGATGGCACTTACAGACGGCCCCAAGAACCCAACTAGGCTTATGTATACGACAAATCTGTCTTGGGCACCCTTACAGGAATGTCTTAAGACCTTAATTACTCAGCAAATGGTGGCGGAGTCAGAAAACAATTCAAGCAGAAAGGTTTACTCACTTAGCCAAAAAGGCGTTGCCATAATCAACAGATACAGGGAATTCACAAGGGAACTTACTGCACTATCCAGCGAAGGACAGTCTCCGCAGGAAAAGGATGTAGCTTTGATACAATAGGTTGTTATTTTATAGCACCAATTCTTATGAAACATGTTCAGAGTATTTATCTATACTAGGGATTGTATTTACTTAAAAATACAAACAAACACATTAGTATAATTCAAGAGATCGCTCAGATCTGTAGAGGCAGGATAATGGTTTCCAAGGCAGATGAAATGCGTCGTACATCACCGGTGCAAAAACGTGACGATGGATCAGATGTACAGCTCAAAGTGCCAGAGAGATACGCGGGCATAAAAGCAAAGCTTCTAGATATTTTGAATCCTTTGGAAACTGATCTTTACATACTGCTGCTTGAGAATGGTGAGAAAAGTATAATGGAGATAGCAGATCTCATTAACTTTGATAGAACAGAAACCTATCATCTGGTATCCGCGCTTCAAAATAAGGGCGTGATTACCGCTGCTTTTAGATATCCAATAAAATTCTCCGCAGTACCAGTGAATAAGGTGTTTAAAATATTGTCCAAAACTAAACCTAAAAATCATACACCCATAGCATAGAACTTAAGTTCGCAATCTGTTTTTACAATCAGTAACTAAAACAAAAAATACTAACTTAAATTATCTAGTAACGTTATCATATTTGTCATTCACCAAAAATGGGAAATTTAGTTATAATAATCGTAAATTAAAACTGACACATCTCTGTTTTACAATTCCTTATATAGACGCTCTGGCAACAAAAAACGTGATGATGCTTTGAATACAACACAGACTACATACGCAAATGCAGCAAACGAGAAAGCCGTTTGCGTATATTGTGCATCCAATAAAATTCGCTTCATAGATTTTGGAACCGTAAAGAAGAGACTGAACGATAAACAAATCGTTGCAACTGAAATTTGGATGTGCAGAAATTGCTGCAAGGAGTTTGAACGTTTGGGTACTTTATACAGTCCAGAAAGTGTGAACAGAGCAAGACTACGCGCAGCAGTGTTGTCATGGGCTGGGTACACAGCAGGTAGCATGCTAGCATATGCATTGTATTTTAACTTCATAGCTTAGCAAGCTGCATGATCACTTTAGTCCCGTATGTGACGACGCACCATCGGCTTATGCAATTATTGAATCAACCTTAAGCGTTACTAAAACTAATTCCTGTTTTATATTATCGGCAAGACAATGATTTGCTACATTATGCAGTGATTGTTGGGTAAGACTGAAGACACATGTATCATGAATTACTAAGTTTGTTCTAATCGAATACTTGCAAAAATCTATATCTGGAATACATGTTCAAATATTGTCTTACGTTCTTTTCACCAATGTGTTAGTGTCTATTCCGAAATATTTCACATGAATCCTTATAAAGTAATTCATGTTATTAATCGGGAGAATAGAACATGATAGCAGATTCGAGAAAAGTAGTTGCCGGCAGCATCATAGCGGTCTTGGCACTATCTATTCCGTCTGTACTAGCACCTGTATTTGCTACTCACAACACGATACCTTTGAATGGATTTGCGTGGAGCCATACTACAATTACTTATAGCATTAGTGCGCAAAAGAACGTAGATCCTATTGCTGTACAAGCAGTAAGAGATGCAATGGCAGCTTGGAACACAGCGATAGATTCTGGCGCAAAAGGAGCTTTTCAGTTAGTTGAAGCACCAGCAGGCACGGATGGAGATATCAGGATCACTCTGAAACAAGGAGGAGGTGGAGTGGTTGGCTCGACGCAAACATCCACAAATCCTGATGGTTCTGTGAAGTATTCGAAAATCAGTATTACCGGAAAATTCGGACATGATGTAACACAGACAGTCGCAGTTCACGAAACAGGACATGCATTGGGACTAGGCCACAGCAATGATCCATTCGATCCTATGTATGGTTTTCAAAACCGACCAGACAAGCTGAATCCATCTGCATGCGATGTTACAGCATTTGATGCGGTTCATGAATGGTATCCAGGAACATTCCATCCGCCAACAGTAAGTTCAGTAACGTGCTAGATTCATCCTTCCTTACTTTTTTTTACGAGCAAGCTCACAACCTGACTTTCGCATAATGAAAGTGCGGTCGACGGGATTTGAACCCGTGTCGCGGGCTTGGAAGGCCAGCGTCCTAGACCAACCTAGACGACGACCGCATAGGTATGCCAACCCATCTTCTTGCATAATATTAAGTTGTTCTGAGGACTAGGTTGTATAGATTGTATGCAGAGAAATACAAGCAAGTGTTAGTCTATAGCTTGCCATCCCATAATTTTTCCAGTTTGGAACAGAAACAGACACAATATTTCCGCCTTCCTTTTATCGCCATTGCGGTCACTATGAACTATGGGAACAGTATACCAATGCTTTGATTGTGGAACGCTTCTACGTAGAGAAGAAATTGGTATGGCTCTGGGTAGAGATGAAATTTCTAGCGATGAAATTGTTAGAGATCCGTACCACTGCGTATGTGGTAAGTGTGGAGGAAGAATAATACTACTCGCAATGAGTTAAGCATCTAGACCAAACTAGACAAAGACTGTTCACAATTGTTCAAAGTACTCCTACTTAAAAAGCATCTTTTCGTACTCATACAAAATTCTAGCTATGACCATATGAGCTTCAAGTGTAAGTTCGCTTATGGAGTACGTGTAGTTTATCCTGCCTGAGACCGTGTTTGAAAAATGTCCTCTTGGGAATCCACCAACAACCAAGGCAGTATCGCTATCCATCATTTTTGCAACTTCTTCAGCACTTGATCTTGCTCCTGTTCGCGAGAGACCGATAACCTTCCTAGGCTGTAGTTTGCCAATAAGATCCTGAAATTTCATATCCTTAAGCTCCATCAATACATTGCTGTCAGAGCTTACTTTCTTGTTCTTGAACAGTTCTTCCATCAAACCCTCGAACCTGAAGTATGACTTTGGTAATCTAACATTTTCACCCAGAAAGATAACCTTGTTTGCTACCGTATGAACATAAATCTTAACCAAATTTTTGCGATACAACGGTGTTGATGTAGCTTCGAGCAGAGCAAAATGAACCAGATCAGGTCTGCCTCTTCTTTCAGCATTCTCAAGCTTCAACATAGCACTGTGATGATAGCTTCGATCCAACAGTATCTCTCCTGCAGGTCTGCCCTTCCTTTCTGCATCTTTTACTACTGATGGGTGCTTTGCAATTGATTTTGGGATGGTTTCAAGAGCGGCTTCAGCAATTATTAGCGAGAGCAATGACACGGTTTATGTAAGCAGTTATGTATAGTTTGCATCGTGAAAAAGTCCCAGAAAGATCTGGCAATGCAGAGAATCGAGATTCTCGTTCAGAACGCACTTGAAAGTGTGAAATCAGATGCAGAGCTTGCGCAAAAGCAAGCAATGCTAGCAAAAAAAATCTCCAACAAGTTCAGGGTACGGCTGCCGTACGAAATTAGACAACTGTACTGCAAGAAGTGCAAGAGATTCATAGTTCCTAGCATAGATGCAAGAGTAAGGATCGGGAGATCGAGTGTGAAAGCTGTAAGGATAACATGTTTAAGGTGCGGACATGTTTATCGCAAAATAATAAAATAGCATTTATAAGGGATGTTCAATCGTGAGTCTGTTATGGTAAAGGTATATGATATACCAGCTGATATTTTCATAAAGAAAGTTGTCGAGGAGTTGAAAAAAGACTCGAAGATACAGCCACCAACATGGGCTCAGTTCGTGAAGACGGGCTCGCACACAGAACGCATACCTCAGAACAAGGACTGGTGGTATGTAAGATGTGCTTCGCTTTTGAGGAAGGTGTACATACATGGTCCTATAGGATTGTCTGATCTAAAGTCTGCATATGGAGGTAGATTACAGCTAGGCTACGCACTTGCTCACCACAGGGATGCTGCCGGCGCAATAATCAGGAAGGGATTGCAGCAGCTGGAAGCTGCAGGTTATGTTACAAAAGTAAATGGCAGGGGAAGGATACTTACGAAGGAAGGCATGAAGAAGCTGGATGGCCTAGGCAAGCAGATTCACAAGGAATTGATAAAAATATCACCTGAGCTAAAGAGATATGCATAGGTGATTAAACTGTCACAAGGCAATTCTGAAGATGGAGCAAAAGAGACAGAAGCCAAGATAATGCGCGAAAGGGTTCTACGCGTTTTGCTCTCTCCCGAAGCAAGGCAGCGATTAACAAATGTTAAGATGGTCAAGCCCGAACTCGCAAAGGCAGTCGAAGATTATATCATTTCAATGGGATCGCAGGGAAAGCTTAACAAGGCACTTACCGACGATGATCTGAAGCAGATACTTTCTTCAATACAGCAACCTAAGCGTGACTTTAAGATAAATTACAAGTAAGTTTTACAGTTTAAGAGCTTTGAACCTTATTCCAAGCGCAAGGACGATTATTCCAGTTATTATTATCATCATTCCCCTAATGAACGCAAATTCATCATGCGAGAGGAAGATCGTGGCTGCACCTATAGCCATCAATATTATACCCGCAACAAATCCTATGATGTAGAACTTGCCAGCCATATGCGTCTTACATTGGAAATCGATTTAAATATTGTCTTGTTGCATGCACAATTTCCACGTGTAACGATGGATCTATGCTCGTCCCCAATGAATCGCAAGTAGATGAAATCTTAAGAGTCACTGAAGCATCCAAATTTCTGATGGCAGGGGCAAAGAAGGGAGTCATGATATTTACTTGATAAAACAAAGAATAATCATTATTTTTGCAGCCTTGGTTTTGACGACAGCAGCCGTAATAGTATCACTTTACTACTCCCCTTCATACGTCCTGCAAGCAAATAAGAATTTGTTCATAACTCATGGTATTGCGAGTGGTGACGTGACGGACCATAGTGCAGTAGTGTGGTCCCGCGTTAATCGACAGGCTCAAATGCACGTTGAATATGATACTAATCCGAATTTCTTAAACCCGAGATTGCAGACCGCATTCGCTAATCAAAAAACAGACTTTACTGCCCATGCAAAACTTGAAAATTTAATTCCTGATACTCGTTATTACTATCGCATATGGTTCTCTGCTCCTCACCCAGAGGACAAGGGTGGGTCTACTGTGCTTTCAGATACTATGGTTGGATCCTTTATCACAGTACCAGACTCATCATCAACTAGTAGAAGGACTATTACCTTCGTTTTTGCTGCTGATCTTGGTGGTCAAAAGTACTGCCGCCAAGTCGATAAAGGAGGATATTCTATTTTTTCAGAGATGAAGAAATTATCGCCCGATTTCTTTATTGCAAACGGAGATATGATCTATGCCGATGATACGTGTCCGGCGGATGGCCCAGACGGCCCTGGCGGATGGCAGAACATAGCGGGAAATTTTTCCCGGATAGCTGACACGAGCGTCAATTGGACTAATGTTGATGAGGTACGTGACATCTATCTAGAGCATTGGCAGTATAATAGAGCCGACCCATATCTCCAAAGCTTTCTACAGAATACGTCAATGTACTCGCAATGGGACGACCATGAAGTGATTAATGATTTTGGAGCTCTTTGGCCATACTGGAATTCCCTCAACAAGGAAAGGAAAGGATACCCTAATATTGTAAATGCTGGGAGCGAAGCTTTCTTCAACTTCTCTCCTATAGATAGAAATCCAGATGACCCAAATAGAATATACAGGTCATTTAGTTGGGGACCAGACCTAGATTTGCTAATTTTAGACGCAAGGTCTTATCGCAGTCCTAACAGTATGGTTGACGCAATTGAAAATAATAAAACCATGCTAGGTAGAGATCAACTTCAATGGCTAGAACGGAATTTGTTGAATTCAAAAGCAACATGGAAAGTAATAAGCAGCGATGTACCTATCTCTGTTCCGACTGGGTATAATGCGACATTTTTAGGTCGCGATGGATGGGCTAACGGAAATGAAACAAATTTCTCATCTGAAACTGGTTTTGAAAGAGAGTTCCAAGCATTATTGAAGTTTTTGGATGACAAAAATGTCAAAAATATAGTCTTTATAACAACCGACGTTCATTTTGCAGCAAATATAAGGTATGAGGTGGATGCCAATGAAGACGGAGACAAGTTGATTTTCTACGAGCTTATAAGTGGCCCCCTTTCCGCGTTTCGATTGGGCTTACCTAGTGTTCCAATTCCTAACTTAGATGCAACATTTAATCCCCGTTTCCTGTACGTAGAGGGTAGCATCTTTAACTTTGGTTATGTACAGATTATCAATAGGTCTGATAGTGGTGACGGTAAAGTACACCTTGTAGCTGATGTACGCGGTGAAGACGGTCTTCCACGTCTGGGCTCTCTGTTAGATCTAACTCCACAGTAGCCACGTGCTGAGCTAATTCAATTGCTTAAGCCAGAGGTCGAGGGATAAAAGCCCTCCGGACCCCCTCATACATAGCAAGCGAAGCCTCCCCAACCTTTCTTTCCATCGAAAGCTTATGTTGAAAAGTATCCAGAGGTTATCATTGTAAAGTATTCAGGAGGAACTACAAGCAAACTCAAATCCATGCTCCAAAAAATAAATTATTTTTCAGACACATAAAGTATATTAATTCTAGATACGGCGTTATTTTGCCATGAAGGCAGCGGTATATCGTGAGTATAACAAAGATCCCAAACAAGTAGTGAAGATCGAGGATGTTGATTCGCCAAAGATAAAGGGTAACGAAGTTTTGATCAAGGTCGAAGCGGCAGCCTACAACTATAACGATTTGTGGGCTATCTGGGGCGACCCGATAAAGGTACCAATGCCTCACATTTCAGGCAGCGATGCTTCGGGAACGGTTGCGGAGGTAGGCGGAGATGTTACGACTTTAAAAGTTGGAGATAGAGTCGTTTCACACTCCAACATGTCATGCAGAGTGTGTGATATGTGCACTTCGGGAAGAGAGTATGACTGTCCTAAGAGAACTATCTGGGGCTTCCAGACAGGACCGCTCGACGGCGGTTTTGGACAGTACGCAAAACTTCCAGAAGTGAACGTGCTAAAGATTGCTGACAATGTATCCTTCAACGATGCTGCAGCGGTTTCAATGGTGGGAATGACAGCATGGCACATGTTGGTTGGCAGGGCCAAGATCCAGCCGGGTCAGAGCGTTTTGATCATGGGCGGGACGAGCGGTATTGGATCTGTGGGAATCCAAATTGCAAAATTATACAACTGTGAGGTTATTGCTACAGCCGGAAGCAAGGAGAAGATGGACGCATGTCTTAGGCTTGGAGCCAGTCACGCAGTCAATCATAGAGAACCCGATTGGTCAAAGAAGGTCAGGGAGATCACAAACAAGCAGGGTGTCGATGTTGTCTTTGAGCATATTGGAAAATCAGCTTTTCCGCAAGAGGTTGGGTTATTGAAGAGTGGCGGCACACTGGTCGCAACCGGAGCTACTACTGGTTATGACTCGACAATAGACTTGCGATATCTGTTCTTCAAGGGTACAAACTTGCTGGGTTCAACGCAGGGAACAAGGGCAGAGCTGAGCCAGTTGTTCTACTGGGTAGCTAAAGGAAAGATAAAGCCACTTATCGATGAAGTATTGCCTTTCAGCAGAATGGTCGAGGGGCACGACAGAATGATCGAAGCCAAGATCACTGGAAAGCTGGTTACAACGCCGCAGAAGATGTAAGTTCGCTTGCAGATTATAACTAGCAAGATCTCGAGATTGCTCGGAACGTATTTTTCACAACTAATTTAACCACGTGAATTGGTACATCTGACATGGCAAGATTGCTCAGGAGTTTTTTGTTCGTTCCAGGTAACAATAAGAAATTCATAGACAAGGCAAAGACGCTGAACGTAGACATAATATGTTTGGATCTGGAGGATTCCGTGCCAATGAGTGATAAAGATTCGGCTAGAAAGATGCTCAGAGAGACATTACAATCCCGTTCTGAGTTCAAGAGCGAGGTTTACGTAAGAACAAACTCCTTTGAATCTGGCATTGCTCAAGAAGATCTAAAGGCGGTAGTGCAGACTGGAATCAACGGCGTCGTAATACCAAAGGTAAACGATGCAAACGAAGTCTTTGAACTTTCGAAATTGATATCTGACCTTGAACGTACACAGGGCATCAAGCAGGATACAGTAGAGATGATGCCATCTATAGAAAGCGCAAAGGGCGTTGTTAATGCTTACAAGATAGCAAGTGCCAGTCCTAGGGTTTCCGCTCTCGTGTTTGGTGTTTTTGACTTCTTGTTCGATATGGGTCTTGAATATGTTGAGGATGGCATAGAGCACAGCTATGCAAGAGCGAAAGTGCCGGTTGACGCAAGGGCTGCTGGCGTTTATGCGATAGACTCTATATGGCAGAAGATCGATGATACGAATGGTCTGATAAAGGACGCAACAGCGGGCATGAAGTTAGGGTACAAGGGGAAGAGCATAATCCATCCAAGCCAGATCGAACCTGTTCATAAAATATTTGTTCCCAACAAGGAAGAGATGGAATGGGCAAGGAAAGTCGTTGATACACTTTCGGATGCGATGAACAAGGGTAAGGGCGCGGTTAGGCTTGAAGGCAAGATGATAGATGCTGTACATTATAAGAGGGCAAAAGCGTTGCTGGATGTTATTGGAGAAAAGACACAATAGTCAGATATTAGTAGTAAACATATGCGCTCTTCTACAAAGCGTACAACAAGAATAAAGAAGAAACTTACAAAGGAAGACCGTATATTGCAGAAGTATCTAGGGTTTCCTTTCAGCAGAAAGCTTAGAAAGAAGGCAGAAATGGAGATGATGAAAGAAGTCCTAGATTCTAAGTACAGTAAGTGACATTTATTAACGAATTATGGAGAGTAATTGTCAATGTTTGCTGGTATCATTCATGGTCTTGGAAAAGTAGAAAAGATATCTGCTGCTAAAGGAAATGGCAAAGCAGCACAGATGACAGTTGATCTTGGCAGACTTGCAAGGGGTTTGAAGATTGGCGACAGCGTATCGATCAACGGTGCATGTCTTACGGTTGTTGGAATCAAAAATAGCAAGGCAAGTTTCGAGATGGTCGGCGAAACAATGAAAAAAACCGCATTAGGATCTTTAACAAGCGGTGACAAGGTCAACATTGAGCAAAGTTTGCGTGTAGGAGATACAATTGACGGTCACTTTGTTCTTGGTCATGTAGATGGAGTTGGAACTATTATAGAAAAACAAAAACAGAAGAAGCAGACCAAGTTGTGGATCAAGATCGACAAAAAATTGATGAAGTATGTTGTTCCGAAAGGCTCGGTCGCTATTGACGGCATAAGTTTAACAGTTGTCGATGTTATGAAAGACAAGATCTCAGTTGCATTGATTCCTCACACACTTACAGTAACTACGTTAGGGATCAAAAACAAAAGTGATAAAGTAAATGTTGAAATGGATCTACTTGGCAAGTATGCAAGGAAGGTTTTGACGGGAAAGGATTGATATTACCAATATAGTAGTAATTACCATCAAAGTAGTAAGATTTATAATCGCTCCTGAATCGATGTTTCTTAATGTCCAACCTTGCAGATGCTGTAAATGCTTTACGGGAGGGTAAATTCGTACTATTGCACGACAGCGCCAGCAGAGAGAATGAAATTGATATGGTTGTTGCTGCCCAGTTTGTTACTCCATCATATGTTGCTAGGATGCGAAAGGATGCTGGAGGTTTGCTCTGCCTTGCCTTGAGAAACGACATCGCAAACAAACTAGGACTGCTTTACATGCATGATATGATGCACATGTTATCTAGTACGAATCCGATCATGGCGAAACTTGCTAACGGCAAGTCACCTTACGGCGATAAACCTGCCTTTTCCATAGCTATCAATCATAAGCAGACCTACACGGGTATAACGGATTCTGACAGGGCATTGACAATCGGCGAGATGGCAAAGGTATGCTCGAAAGCAATGAACGGCTCGGATGCTAAACAAGATTTTGCATCAACATTCAGGGCTCCAGGGCATGTTCCAATACTTATTGCATCGCAGGGACTCTTGAGCGAAAGGTTGGGACATACCGAACTTGCAGTTTATCTGACACAACTTGCTGGGCTCATACCCGCAGTTGCAATATGCGAAATGCTCGACGGCTCTACCTACAAGGCGTTGTCGATCGATCGTGCAATGCAGTATGCAAGGGAGAATAACATACTGATCGTTGAAGGCAACGATCTTAAGATGCATTTTACCCAGGTGCAGTAAATGAACGTAAGGCTTGGGATAGTTGTATCAGAGTTTAACAACGATATTACATCAAAGATGCTTGAGCGAGCAAAAAAACACGCCAGTTCCTTGAGCGCTTCTGTAAGGTATGTATGCTATGTCCCTGGAACTTTTGACATGCCGCTCATGATAGAGAACCTGCTTAAGAGAAAGGATATTGATGCAGTTGTTACTTTAGGTGCAGTGATAAAAGGTGAAACTAAACATGATGAGCTCATTGCCTATAACGCATCAAGATTAATCGCAGATCTATCATTAAAGTATGGCAAGCCAGTGACACTGGGAGTTTCTGGGCCTGATATGAGCAAGATGCAGGCCAAAGATAGAGTAAACGCTGTCTCAACGAGAGCAGTTACAGCTGCAATAAAGATGGTCGGCAGAATAAATCAGTTGAAGGTATCAAGATCGAAGAGCACGAAGGTGATCAAGTGATGGTACAGATCACAATAATCAGGATCGAAGGTTACGGTCCATGGACTCTAACTCTTGGAAGCGATCGAGAGCACGAATTACAGATCTTGCAGTCAAAGTTGTATGGCGATCTGCAGATGTTGCTTTCGAAGAAAGACGCTCTGGTATTCTTCAACAGGTTCGACGAGATGTTTGCGGTCACAAACGGCATAAGCACTGGAGAGCATATCGAGATATTGAAGCGACTCTCAACTGCTTACGAACTTGACATTAGCATGAGCATAGGCAGGGGAAATACACCTTACGAGGCGCATCTTGACGCGCATAGAGCAAGAAATAATGGTGCAACAGACACGCAATTCAAAGTTTATGGTATTGATGCTAACAATGGCGATGATTTTGTTCAGATAATGCATGTTGATGTTGACGGCTCAACATCCAAAGTAAGCTCAAAACTGTCGCCATATGAAATATCTTCATTAATCGCAAAACTTCATGCAAAACTCTCGGAAGCATTTATGGTCAAAGGTGCGCTAACATTCTTTCTCGGCGGGGATAACTTCATGGTAATATCAAATGGTGTAACTAGAGACGAGGCAAATGATGTGCTGGGTTCAGTCACCTATGACATGAACATAAAACTGAAGTGCGGCATTGGAAGGGCAAGGACAGCAAGAGAAGCTGCGAAGCTCGCGACAAAGGCACTTGATGCTATAAGAGATATGCGCAAGTCCGGGAAGATCGAGCAGGTCTTTGAGCTAAGTTGCATATAAAAAATGCCAGCATGCTTTACGGAAGAGATCTAGAGTTTATCCAGAGCGGCTATGCTGTAATACAAAATGGGATTTTTACTAAAGTTGGCAGTGGATCATTTGAGTATGATGGTGAGGTCTATGATGCAGAAGGTTTGCTTATGATTCCAGGTCTGATAAACGCACATACCCATATTGCAGACTCGATAGCAAAAGACGTTGCGGCGGATCACAGTTTTAACGAAACCATACATCCTATTCACGGAATAAAGCGATCGATTCTTGCTAGCAGCAAGCAGGAACATATTGCTACATACATGCAGACAGCTGTACTCTCGATGGTAAAGAAAGGCATAACTACCTTTGCAGATTTTCGCGAAGGCGCAATGGACGGAATAACACTTTTGAAGAATGCAATGAATGATGTCGAAGCAAGATGTCTTGCGCTTGGAAGGGTCGAATATTACTATGACGCTGATTCTGCGAAAAAAAATAACGAGCTCCCCGAACATGCAAAGAGAACTGCCGAACTTGTTATAGGAGCATGCGAAGGTTTTGGGATTAGTGGTGCAAATGAGTACAGTGACAGTGCATTAGAATACTTCGCAAAGACAGCAAGATCGCACAACAAACTTTTGGGAATCCATGCTGCAGAAGCACAGGAATCAAGCAGATATTCTATGCAAAATTTTGGCAGAAGTGAAGTTAGCAGGATAATTGCACACATGAAACCCGATTTTGTTGTTCACATGACAAATGCGACTGACGATGACATCAAACTTGCTGCTACAAACAACACTGGAATTGTTGTATGCCCAAGGGCCAACGGTGTTCTCGGCGTAGGTCTTCCAAGGATTGCAAGTATGTTAAAGCAGAACTGCACTCTGGCAGTTGGTACTGATAATGTAATGTTAAATTCCCCAGATCTATTCAGGGAACTTGATTACATATGGAAGACCTGCAGGGCAGTCGAACATCAATTTGTAAGTGCAAAGGAACTTTTAAAGATGGTAACAGTTAACGCTGCAAAAATCTTGAAGCTCGAAAAATTGGGTTGCATTGCAGAGAACATGATTGCTGATGCTGTGTTCATAGACAAACATTCGCTTGACCTAGAACCTATGCACGATCCTTATACATCAATAGTGCACAGAGTAAGCGAGAGTAGCATAAGAGCTGTGATGAGGGGAGGCAGATTCGTGCATGGCTCGCTATAGACCACATGTTATAATTAACGCAGCTATGACGCTTGACGGAAAGATCACTACTGTTGCAAGAGACTCCAAGATCTCGTCAACATATGATCTTCTGAGAGTTCACAGGCTGAGAAGTAAAGTTGATGCAGTAATGGTTGGAATTAATACAGTTCTAGCAGACGATCCAATGTTAACTGCTAGGCGTGTTAAGGGCAGGAACCCAACAAGAATTATAGTTGACAGCAAGGCAAGGATCGGTCTTAACTCAAGGATAATGCGGTCGTGCAATAAAATATTAACAATTATAGCGACTTCGCAAAAAGCAAGTAGGGCAAAGCTGAAAAAGATTATAGCAAGGGGCGCTATCGTAATTGTTCTTGGTAAGAATAAAGTTGACCTTGCGAAGCTCTTATCAATCTTGAAAGATAGCGGGATGAACAGGCTGTTGGTTGAAGGCGGCGGAGAGATCAACTGGGCTATGCTGGCAAATGGTTTTGTTGACGAGGTAATGGTCACGGTTGCTCCAAGGATAGTCGGGGGAAGGAATGCAGTGACACTTGTCGAAGGAGCGGGATTTGCAAAGGTAAGTAAGGGAACAAAACTCAAACTTTACAGAATAGCAAAAAATGGAAATGAAATAGTTCTGTTCTACAGAGTAGTTTAGTTATTTCTTGGTTATGTCGCGCGTGATCTGTTCTATCTTATACCTTAACGCTTGCTTTACCTTCGCGTTGTCTATCATGTTAAGCAGGTTTTTACAGTTTGGACACTTGAAGAATATCTCAACTGCTTGCTCAAAAGCCACTCTGGGGCAGTCATGATTTCCACAATGATAGAATTCTTGACCTTCTTCGTACTGAAACCTCTTTTTCAGTCTGTCGAGTATCTTCTTCTTCTGGTTGTCGATGAAATTGTCAACCTGATCTCTTTTCGCTCTCCATCTGTAGACAAACCAACCTTTCTTCTCGTCCTTGACTCTAATACCTGTTATGAGCGCCTTCCCGAACATGTCGTACAGTACCTTTCTAACTATGTTTATCCTCAATCCTGTCGCGCTTGCAATCTCCTCATCGGTAGCATCATCGGTGTTAAGTAACGCACGCGCAACCTTGAGATACTCTTCGCCGCCAATGAGACCGGCAATCTTGACAAAAGAATCCTCGTACTCTATTCGCATCTGCAGTAAGTAAGGAGTTTTGGTTATATATTTAACGCGTTCCATTCACGCTGATAATACAACTCGCTCAATACTATTGATTTAGAATGATAGTAGCCCGGGGCAGATTCGAACTGCCGTCAAGGGCTCCAAAGGCCCCTATGCTTGACCGCTACATTCGGCGGATTAATCCTCCACCGGGCTTCCGGGCCAGCGATATGCAGCAAGTCCTCTTTATTAATTTACGATTGTTACGACCAAATTCTAACATCAACTGACCGAACTTTTTCGATCTTTCCTGAAAGATCACGATCAAATGCATGCAAAAGCTTTTTGTGCACTACTGTTTAATAAAATCAGATTTGGCTGATATTAAAGCAGTAGTCTATGGGCTGAGTACCGAGGGTTATGCACTCGCATCTGCAATGGCTGTGAAGGGTGTTAACGTATCGATTGTGGATGAAGCGCAGAGGATGGCCTTCACGCTAAGACCTGAAATAGCAAAAGCATATCCTAACGTAAATACGCTCAAGGAGGATGAACCCTTGCTCGGGCTCGAGCCTGAAGATGTAGCGATAGCAAATGCAAGTTACCTCTTCTTTGCCCCACGAGTAAGGAAGACGGGACAGGAAGTGAAGAACGATATATCTACCAAGTTCAAGGACGCAATTAGAGCACTCAAAAAAGGTTCTTCGATTATATACAACCTTCCAGCTGGGATAGGCAACAACAACGAAAATATCGCACTTGCGGAGCATATTACTGGTTTTGCTGTTGGAAGCGATCTCAACTACTACTACATGCCCGTTGGCCCAGAAAAATTTGAGAACCCTCTGGTAGGTTCTGTCAAGGCCAAGTCCGATAATGTAATGTCAAAATTTCTTCACGATTACGCACAGGGTAAACTCAAATTCGTTGATCTGGGTTCTGCTGAGTTTACGCATGCTATACGTGTGTTGTCACACTATTCTTCGATAGCAAGCATCTTCGAGATGTGCAAGTATATTTCTGAGCCTGCTGCAAAGCAAGGAATTGAACAGGAAGAATTCAGGGAGATATACGTTGATGATATTACAGCTGGTTTGTTCGATCTGCGTATAATAGCATCCTCGCTGGAGGGTGCTGGATCGCTGATGTATCTAGTAAACGGGAGCATCAAGAGCATGGAAGGCTACATCAAGCATTTGATAGATGAGATACGCGATGTGTTGAAGAAAAAAGAGCTGAAGGCAAGCAGAACAAAGGTGGCTATTGTATGGACCCTTGACGGTAACGAGATGCGCGGTGACAAACTCGACCTCCTGACAATGCTTGAGTTGAAGCTTAAGGATTACATTGGAGATGTGGAAAGACATCAGGGAAGTGCATTTGATCTTTACCAAACTGACAAGACTACGATAACAATAGCATGCTCAAAGCAGGATTATGAGGCAATAGTGAAGAGCGGGCCAAAGTCTGAGATGGTACTCTTGAAGGCAAATCCGCTTTGTGAAGTTGTAAAAGTGTAAGCTTTATAGGTTCGCGAAAATTTTCATATATTATAATTTCCATTACTCTAGGTGATTCATTTGGGTGAAACAGATCAGGATAACGCTCAACCTGACGAACTAGACATGTTAAAGGAAGAGTTGGAAAAGGAGAAGGAAAGGGCGGAAGAGTATGATGAAAAATACAAACGTTTGCTGGCCGATTACGACAATTACAGAAAGCAGCTCGATAAAGAAGCGGAGATCAGGGTGAGGCGCGAGGTAGAGAAGTTTCTGCTCAAACTGCTGGCTCTACGCGATGATTACGTAAGAGCGATCGAAATTGTAAAGAAAAGTAATAGCACGAAAACAATCATTAACGGTCTTGAAGGAGTCTTGAAAAACCTTGATAGTATTTTAAGAGAAGAAGGTATTGCTGAGATAAATGCTTTAGGTACATCATTCGATCCTAATTTTCATGAGGCTGTGTCATTTGTAGACAATGTAGAACTTCCAGAAAATACTATAACGACAGAGATCAGGAAAGGATATATGTTAAGCAACAGGGTAATTAGACCAACTCTGGTCGAGGTTTCAAAGAGACCTAATGTTAAGAATGGGGGTTAACGTAAATGGGTAAGATAATTGGTATAGATCTTGGAACAAGCAACTCTGCGTCCGCTGTTATGATCGGCGGTAAGCCTGTAGTTGTGCCAGCTGCAGAGGGGACTACGGCAGCCGGCAAGGCATTTCCTTCCTATGTTGCATTCACAAAAGATGGTCAGTTGATCGTTGGAGAACCTGCGAGAAGACAAATGGTGACAAATCCGGAAGGAACTGTAATCGCAGCAAAACGCAAGATGGGAACAGATCATAAATTCAATATCTTCGGTAAGGAATATACCCCTCAGCAGATATCCGCACTTCTTCTGCAGAAGATAAAGAGAGACACCGAAGCGTTTCTGGGAGAGAGAGTTGATAAGGCAGTGATAACTGTTCCTGCATACTTCAACGACAACCAGAGGCAGGCAACGAAGGATGCTGGAACGATCGCAGGCTTGGAAGTTGTCAGGATAATAAACGAACCAACAGCAGCTGCACTTGCCTATGGGCTTGACAAAGCGGAGAAAGAGCTTAAGATAATGGTATTCGACTTTGGAGGCGGTACCCTAGATGTTACAATAATGGAGATGGGTGGTGGTGTCTTTGAGGTCAAAACTACGTCTGGAGACACACAGCTAGGAGGCACGGATATGGATAATACTCTTGTTGATCATGTTCTTAACAAGTTCAAGGAAGATACTGGCATAGATCTTAGGAATGATAAGACCGCAGTTACTAGAATTAGAGAAGGTGTGGAAAAGGCAAAGATCGAACTGTCCTCGTTGATAAATACAGACATCAACCTTCCGTTTATAGCATATGATCAGAAAACCAATGCACCAAAGAACCTTACCATGACAATGACAAGGGCAAAGCTTGAGGAACTTGTGAGGCCGATAGTTGAGCGTTGCAGAGCATCTATGCTCCAAGCATTATCAGACGCAAAGCTACGGCCACAAGATATTGAGAAGATAATACTGATCGGAGGACCAACAAGAATGCCAATGGTAAAGCAGTTTGTGTATGATGTAATGGGCAAGGAACCAGAAAGAGGTGTAGATCCGATGGAGGCTGTTGCTATAGGGGCATCTGTACAGGGTGCAATAATTTCTGGCGAAGTTGCAAGAGAGATCGTGTTACTGGATGTTACACCATTAACTCTTGGGGTGGAGGTTCTTGGAGGACTGAGAGAACCATTGATAGAACGCAATACAACTATACCAACAAAGAAGAGCAAGAACTTTACAACGGCAGCTGACTATCAAACAGCAGTGACGATACACATTGTGCAAGGTGAGAGGCCCATGGCTGCGGACAATGTTTCTCTTGGAATGTTCAACCTAGACGGCATACCTCCAGCACCCAGAGGTGTACCCCAGGTCGAAGTTACGTTTGATATAGATACAAATGGAATACTGAACGTTAATGCAAAGGATCTTGCTACCGGTAAGCAGCAGGGTATTACAATAACAGCAACAACAAAATTATCCAAAGAGGAAATTGAGAAACTGAAGAAACAATCAGAAGAGTTTGCAGAACAGGACAGGATGAAGAAGGAAGAAGCCGAATTAAGAAACGAGGCTGACAATCTAATTTATGCTGCTGACAAACTGGTCAAGCAGGACCTGAAGGATAAGATAACTAGCGAGCAAGCAGAGAGAATAAACAAAGCTGTAGCTTCTTTGAAGGAAGCTCTTGCTGGAAAGGATTCGTCACTGATCAAAACCAAGATCGATGAGCTCAAGAATATTTTGGGAGAGATTAGTGCTCAGGTTTACAAAGCTGCGGGCGCACAAGGTGCGCAGACAAGCCAGCCTGGACAGGGTCCGAACCCTGATCAGGGCACACAGGGACCACAATGAGCAAACGTGACTATTATGATATCCTTGGGGTATCTAAGAATTCTGGCAAGGACGAGATCAAGCAAGCTTACAGAAAGTTAGCGTTGAAGTATCATCCTGATAGAAACAAGACACCCGAGGCAGAAGAAAAGTTCAAGGAAATTTCAGAGGCATATGCTATATTGTCTGACGATGAGAAGAGGCGAGTGTATGACATGTATGGGCATCAAGGTATTAGTGGAAAATACAGTGCAGAAGATATCTTCAGGGGGGCAGAGTTCAATTTTGACGAGATCTTCAAGGATCTAGGATTTGATTTTGCAGGTTCGGGTGGTTTCAGAAACATATTCGATGTGTTCTTTGGCGGCGGACCGTTTGGAGGTTTTAGTGTTGGAAGAACGAGGAAGGGTCAGGATCTTGTTTATGATGCCGCTTTAACTCTTGAAGACGTTTTGCATGGAAGAGAGGAGGAGATCGAAGTTACAAAAACTGGCAAGTGTGACAACTGCAAAGGTTCAGGCGCGATGCCTGGCACTAAGGCGAGGGCATGTAGCATATGCAACGGTCAGGGGCAGGTCAAGCGTGTATTGGAACAATCGCAGTTCAGAACATACGTTACAATCGAACCATGCAGGACATGTCAGGGCAAGGGAAGCGTGATAGAGAAACCGTGCAATGTTTGCCGTGGTCAGGGCTTGGTAAGGAAACCAAAGAAGTTGAAGATCAGCATACCTGCTGGAGTAGAGGACGGAAATGCATTAAGAATTTCAGGAGAAGGTGAAGCTATTGATGGAGGTCCTAGCGGTGATCTTTATGTCCGAATAAACATCAAACCACATCAACTCTTCCAGCGCTCAAACAGCGATTTGATTTACGATCTTAAACTTAACTTTGCACAGCTTGCTCTAGGAACGGAAGTGCAGGTTCCTACGCTTGAAGGTAACGCCTCGCTAAAGGTTCCACAGGGTACGCAGCCAAATACAATACTGACTGTAAAGGGCAAGGGTCTGCCAAAGCATAATGGACGAGGCAAGGGCGATGAACTCGTAAGAATCAATGCCAGCGTGCCTACAAAGTTGAACGACAGAGAGAAAGCATTACTGAGGGAACTGAAAGAAGAGTTAGACAAGGATAAAAGTTAGAATTTTATTTCACCTCCACAATTGATAGCATATGGCATGGGATGACTGGTTCAGAAAGAGGATGAGACCGTTTCTAGGTCCATGGTACTCTGAAATGGAGGATATGATGAAGGAGATGGAGAAGATGTTCGAGGAGAGTATGAAGGAGTTTGAAGGCAAGGTTCCCAAGGATCTTGTTAGGGAGCGCAAATTACCAGACGGCACGATACACAAGGAGTGGGGTCCGTTTGTACATGGATATTCTGTAACGATAGGCCCTGACGGCAAACCTGTGATAAGAGAGTTTGGCAACGTGAAGCCTTCGTATGCAGGGGGCGGCAAATTTGCGTTGAAAGATGAAAGAGAACCATTAGTTGATGTAATGAGCTCTGGAGATGAGGTCAAGGTTATAGCTGAGCTTCCCGGCGTGAGCAAAGAAGAGATCAAGATAAGCGCAACAGAAAATACTGTTACAATACAGACTGATACTGCGGAAAAAAAGTATCGCAAGGACATAGACCTGCCTGATGAAGTGGATCCTACCAGCGCAAAATCTACATACAAGAATGGCATGCTGGAAATCACTTTCAAGAGGAAGGGCAAGAAACCGAGCGGAGTATCTATAAAGATCGAGTGATCTAGCATAGTGAAAGATATAGAATGAAGATCGCGTTAGACGTCGATGGTGTTCTAGCTGACATAATATTCGTCTGGCTCGACCATTACAATAAAACAAATAACAAATCACTAACAAAAAAAGATACGATACAATGGGATTTCTGGAAAAACTTCGGTTACGACAAGTACAGGTTTTACGAGGATCTCTCTAGCTGTTGGTCAAGATGGATGGAAGTGCCTCCAATGGAGCAGGACATTGCTATAGCAACAGAAAAATTGCAATCTGTTGGGATTGTTGATATTGTAACGGCTAGGGATGCCGCATCGACAAAATACGTGAAGGAATGGCTAAAGCATAATGAAATAAAGTATAACGATTACGTTGCAGTCATGCGAGGTAGGGACAAGGCAGCTCTTGACTATGATGTTTTCATTGATGATTCACCACTCAACATTGTCGGTATAGCATCTCAAGGCAAGCATGCGTTGCTTTACGATCAACCATGGAACCAATCCATTAACAATTCAGGTGTAGTTAGGATCAAGAGACTCGAGGAAGCTGTGAATGTAATATCTGATCTGCCCACGAAGTTTGGTAACCAGTATAAGATCCAGAGCTTTCTTGATGGCAAGCAAGAAGATGATTAAAGAATAATGCTATTATTCCAGAAGATCAAAGCATCTAGCGTCGCGGGGGTTGCCAAGCATGGTCAAAGGCGCGAGATCATTTGACGCGAAGCTCAGATGCTTTGGCGGAGACACCTCGTCCCTTAGGGGTTCGTGGGTTCGAATCCCACCCCCCGCACTCGTTTACATCAAGGTTCCTTCCTCAGTAGTTATCAAAGATTCTTTCAAGTTATGTAGCCTCACATCACATAGAATCATATATCATCTTGGAATATCAGTATTAAGATGTCCCAGAAATCTTGGCACATGAGTTGAACCAAGAACCATGGTCAATACACTGGGAAGCAACTGTACGGATTCGTCGGGCTGCCGAGTCTTTGATTCTATCGAGTGCTTCAGCAATCCAAAACAACAGATCTCGGATTCCTTCAGGCTGTTGACGACGCAACCCCAGCATAATAACGAGTGAACGCACAAGATATGCAAGAGCCCTTCTTGATTCAACTTCGTTCCGTGCAGATTCAAGCATCAGCTTACCATACAACGAAAGTAGTGTAGGACGGAAACCCGTGTCCCATCCACTCGAAATATCTATTTTCTCCCAGTTCTCATGAGCCTTATCCCAATCGTTCCGTGCAGATTCAAGCTGTTGCTGGGCAAGATCGGGTTTGATTAGGTGTAGTCGGCAGTTTTGTACCCATCGTTGCGCATGCCTGTATTCTTCTTGGAGGTACGGCGTTGATCTTTTCTCAATAGCTTTTCCCAGATCTCGTGTAGCTTTCTCAGAATAGCACAAAGCTCTAGCAAGCTCCTGACGGATCTTATCCCAAGACCAGCCTGCATTAGGATCAATAACGCTCCTCAAACGGCTCACCTGAACCAATTGGACAGTATGAGCGGCCCAGCGCCAAGAGTTTTTCGAATTCGATGAGTCAGCTCTTAGGATCTTTCTACCATGAAAGAAATCGTTGAAAGCATCGTTCAAGTGACCACTCAACAGCTCAATGTATCCCTTCTCGTAGAAGTATTTGGATTTCCTTGTAGCACTCATTAGTTTCCGTGGATTAACTCTCGTCAACTCTTGCCATGCACGCTTGCGAGCATCCTTCGCAGCTCGTCTGCGAGTGACTTCAGCGATCTGTACTTGCAGATAGTGCCATTCTTCGCTATCGATTGGCTTTGATTTTTGCTGCATCTTTAGATTGCGAAGTTTTATGTTCAGAGCTCCTAGTTGTTGAGTACTAGGACCGAAATGGGCTAGCAACTGCATCATATTGTCACGAGTCGTAGGTTGTCGGCATTCTATCCAACGCTTTCGACATTCATGCATATCGGCGATGGAGCAGTATCCTTGGTCGTAGAGAGTATGACATCCTAGCTGCCGGTCACCTCCATGCCTTATGCAGAGCGGCAGAAGATTTTCCAGAGTGGTTATTCCAAGCTCGGAAAGTGGTGAGATATGAGCTTTCTCAAGACGAAAAACACCAGGTGGCTTGCGACCACAAGCAGCACATTTCCAAGGTTTCAATTGTACTGTCTTTCTTTTACGCTCAGTCCTTTTCATGTCATAACGATCCACAAGCTCGCCGTAGGAGTCTCCTATTGCTTGACGGATTTCATTCGCTGTTCTGAGAGCACCCATGACTTGTGATCACTAGGGTGAACCAAACTATAAAATAATAACAGCCCATTGGTTAGATTAGGTATGAGCGAACTTTGGTACGATGCTGAGGAGGACATACTTTGCATACAATTCAGCAAACGGAAGTACTGGAAAAGCGTTGAAGTAGCTTCCAACGTAGTCGTAGATTTTGCGAAGAATGGAGAGATCATAGGGATAGAAATCTTAAAGGCTAAAGAATCGTTCAAGCGAGACGTTCCTATCGTAATTTCTGGCGCTAAAAAACGCAAGTATAACTTGGATTCTTAACCATGTGAAAGACCCACGTTTACTACCTCACCTACTTTTGGCGAGCCTAGCCTTTCATAGATCTGCCTTGTTATGCTTATGTTCATTTGTATAGGTGAAAAAGCAACATTCTGCTGCGGTATTTGTGAAGCAAGCAAAGCAGGCAATATCTTCTTCATAACTGTCCTAGTATCTTCATCAAGATCCTTAACGCTATCTATTCGCCGTTTCAATATTTCTGCCTGGTCTATTGGTTCCGTCTTGATCTCCTGCTGCAAAGTCAAGGTCAGCAAGTTGCCATGGTCTGTAATTGATCTAATGATAAATTCCAGCGTTAGCCTCTCTTTTGACACGCATGATAAATTATAAACGATTTATTTATGCATTTTAAACTGTTAAAGATAAGGCTAGAACCGAACCTGTTACGTAGTATCTATTATACTTAAAGTAGTTCAAAGTCATCGAGCTTGGTAAATATCTCCATATCCTTGACCCTTACCATGTACGGATACGGCCTCTCCGGCTCGATTCCTATTATGGTACCCTTATCACCTACTGCAATATCCCCTATAGATTTCTTGAAAGAGATCATGTCACCCATCTTTGGTATTCTCCTCTTTACCTCATAGCCTGCACTCTTCAATGCATTTGAAACTTGATCGACAACAACCTTGACGACCTCGTCAAGAGCAAGATCGCCAAACTTATAGTCCTTCAACCAGACAGAGATCTTTTCTGGTTCGCGCTTAGATGGTTGTATTATTACCACCATATTATCTGGTTCGTTTGATATATCAATCGTCAATACAATTGGTTTAGCATCGGGCTTAGCATCTGGTTTAGCATCCATAAAAAATCTAGCTACCCTATCTTGCATAAAAATCTAGTTATTCTTCCGCTTCAGCTTCTGGAGTTCTCCATGCTTCCAATCCGCATTGCTTACACATCCAGAAACTAGGTTTTGTCTCTTCATGTTCCGTTTTCTTCATGCAGTTTATGCAAGACAACAGAACCAAAAGAAATCACTTCTTTACCAACAGAATGTCTATGTGATTCAGGTTACATGGTGGCCCGCTTATCAGCCATTCATACTCTGGTGTCGGACATGTTTTACCTTCAGGATATGGTTTCATGCATTTTACCTTCGTTCCCTTCGGCACATCTAACTTATTTTTATCTCCACATACCGGACACTGTTCCTCTGGATCCATATTCAAGAACACATGATTACCATTAGATCCATTACACATTACCCACTTGCCCAAGGGATGATTATCCTCGCACTTGGGTTCGTCAATCTTAAGATAAACATAATTCACATGCTGTTTGCATGTTGGGCAGTTGATCGTTATCATATGACAAATTCAATATTATTGCAATATAAAGCTAGTACTTTCTAGTGCCTGTAAAAGGTTTTCTAAGAATATCCTTTCTAACTTTATTTAGAATAATGTCTATTGCACGCTTTATCTCGGCAGCATTATTAGCGATCATCCTAGCAAATACACCATCATTTCTTGGAAGCACAGACGCACTGCCATTAACCGAATTCTTATTCAGTATGCTATGGATATCATCGCTTAAAGTCTTTGCAGCTATGTTTTTTGTTAAAATATACATATTGGCAAAAACTGATCTTGACTCAAAACCAAATCCATCAAAAAGTTTCTGTTTTTTCGGTTCCAGCAACAAAGTATCTACAAATCTCAATCTGGAATTCTGATCGGTTGCTATCGTCTTGAGACAGCATAAATCATATTGAAAATGTTCACCACTAGTAACCCTGCCTGGTGTTATTATTTCTGAATATATCGCGGTAGAGGTATCATGAACCTGCACCTGAACGCGCTGGTAGAACCTCGAGTTTCTATACGGAATTAATTGATCTGGAACTAGCTCGAGATAACAACCATTACCTACAAACACGTTTACAATTTGCGTTGCATAATTTGTGTTCATTCTGTAAACCTTGGTTGCTGCTTGCGTCGTAAAGTGAGCATGCGCATAATTCTCCAATCTAATGTCAATCTTCAGCCTGTCGCCCTGCAGTATTCCACCAGAGGGAGACATCATGTATACGTAGGCCATTTGCGGCAAGGAATCTTCAATGTAAAGTATTTTTTGCACTTGGAGCGGAACTTTGCTGAAGAGTTCTTTCATTACAGTCTTGTTAGTTTGTGGATCTCTTTCCAATACAATCCTAATTTCTCCCGTTTTTCCAGTTTCTCCTACACCAAGCTGCTTTACTTTCTGTTCATATGATAAGAATTCCTTCGGAAGATCTTCTGGAGTATAAAACTCAGTTTCAAGCATTTCTTATTCCTCTTCTAGATAGATTTTTTGGTGGTACTTCAAACAACAGATCATGCACAATATACTTAACCACATTATCCATTCCTTCACCCGTTCGACAGTTCACAAATGCAAACGGTTTCTTTCCTCGCATTTTCCTCGCATCTTTCTCCATAACGTTGAGATCCGCACGTACATATGGAGCCAAATCTATCTTATTGATCAATAACAGATCGCAACTAGTTATTCCTAGTCCTCCCTTTCTAGGATATTTGTCGCCGCCTGCAACATCTATAATGTAAATAAAATAATCGGCTAGTGCAGGGCTGAACGTTGTTGTAATATTGTCCCCGCCGCTTTCGATTATTATGAGATCCAATTCATCATGCTTCGATTCTATTTCGCTGATTACAGCCAAGTTCATTGAGGGATCTTCTCTTATGGCCGTATGGGGACAGCCTCCTGTTGCAAGACCTACTACAAGATCCTCTGGCAACAATCCTTTCTTTACTGATAAACCAGCCTTCATTCTCTCAGCATCCTCCTTTGAGATTACATCGTTGGAAATTATCGCTGGTCTGTAACCTTTAGCAACCAATCTTGGCACTAACTGCTCGATAAGCATAGTTTTGCCTGAACCAACAGGACCGCCGATGCCAAGCCTTGGGATACGTTTTGAAACCATACAATCACCTCAAGTTACAAACATCTTGTTTTCAATTCGTTCATGTGTCATTTGTGCTATATCCAATACAGGAAAGAACTGCCAGATTGCTTGCATAGGTTCATTAACATTCTTTGATGCTTCTAGTATTGTTGGCTTTAATGCGTGTATTATTTTCTGACCTTCGTTATGATCAATGATTCCTAATCTAAGCGCCGCTCCGACAAAACTTACTGAAAATGAATAAAGTAACATTTGTGCTGCATTGATCTTTGAAATTCCATATATGCTCGATACAACACCCAATGCTACTGGATAAATTCCAGCAGCGCTTCCATTTTTTACCGATGTTTTATATTTGTTTAGCAAATTGTTTTTGGTAAATGAATTCATGCAATTTAGCAGTTGCACGCCAGATCTAACAGAGGCCTCGCGGATCTCCTTAACAAGTTTCATAGCATACAATGTTTGATCGATTTCAATTATAGATTTCACATCAGATTTATCTGCAGCATCTATCGTATTGCCAAGAGCAACGCAATCAGCAACACCGATCTGCATTCTAATGCATGATTCTATTAGCATTTGAAGGTGCTTTGCTCCTCTTATTTTGTTTTGATAGAAGAGCGTTTCAAGTCCGTTTGACATGGTGTACATTCCCGTTGGAAAGAAAGAGTCAGAAAGTTGCATGATGTTTAGCAAACTAGCATCTTTGGAGTTCGTTTTCTTAGTGTGTGTGATGTTCTACTCCCCCCTCTGGTTCAAATACCATCTTTGTATGACGAATATCAATGTAATCAATAATTGGTGCAAGATTGTTCTTGATATTCACTACTTCAGATTCAGACTGAATTGGAATGTATGTTATGCTATCTTTGGTGCATATTGGTCTGTGCAAGTTCCCGATTATGTGACCGAGCTTGATTGCTACAATAGTTTTCTGATCGCTTGATAATTCATCTCTAATCTTAAAGCCGAGGACATCTTCTTGCTCGTATTCTACAACAATCAACTTGCTCTCATTGGCCAGCAATATATCGCCGTGTTTAAGCACAGAACCATTCTCGATGTTAATCGCAATATCAGTGCCCGCATCAGAAACCTTTCTCATTCGTGATCTTTGTGCTTCCATTCTGGACAGCAGAACTCTTTCCACTTTTTTCTCGCCTTCTAATTTTGTATATGCATCTCCAAATTTCTTGTCAGATCGTATATTCCCCACAACAGACGTTATCGTTATCATGACTGATTCTGCGTGTAAGATAAATAAAAATCTGGGGGTCTTAAAATAGATTATACGTTCTTGACAGTGAAAGTGTCTTGGCAGGTTCTACCGTAGCCAATTTCCCATCGACCTTCACTTCATATGTCTCTGGGTCAACCTCGATCTTCGGCGTTTTATCGTTGAGCAAAAGGTTCTTCTTGCCTATCTTCCTGCAGTTCTTTACCGCCACGGCTTTTTTCTGCAGTTCAAGTTTCTTGGGCACACCAAGTTCGATTGCAGCCTTTGACATGAACGTCAAACATATGCTGTACACAGCTCTTCCCATGGCACCGAACATGGGTCTGTAGTAAACTGGCTCAGGAGTAGGTATCGATGCATTTGGATCACCCATCAATGAATATGCGATAAAACCTCCCTTGATGATCATCTTAGGTTTTGCGCCAAAGAATTGTGGTGACCAAATTACTATGTCAGCCAACTTCCCCTGCTCTAGCGAACCAACATAGCTTGCAATGCCATGAGTTATTGCTGGATTAATTGTTAGTTTTGCTAGATATCGCTTTGCTCTCAGGTTATCGTTCAGTTTCTTTTCTTCCTGTAATCTACCTTTCATCTTCTTCATTTTATCGGCAGTCTGCCATGCCCTTGTGGAAACTTCTCCAATCCTTCCCATTGCCTGACTGTCTGACGAATACATGCTCAGCACACCCATGTCCTGCAGAACATCTTCTGCAGCAATAGTTTCAGCACGGATTCTTGATTCTGCAAAGGCAACGTCTTCTGGAACTGATGGATTCAGGTGATGGCAGACCATCATCATATCAAGATGCTCGTCAAGCGTGTTCTGCGTAAATGGTCTTGTAGGATTTGTTGATGACGGTAAAACATTGGGTTCAGCAGCAATTCTCAATATGTCTGGAGCGTGACCGCCTCCAGCTCCTTCAGTATGGTAAGTGTGTATAGTTCGCCCGTCTATTGCATCGATTGTATCTTCAACGAAACCACATTCATTGAGAGTGTCTGTATGTATTGCAACCTGCGTATCAGTTTCATCTGCAACTCTCAACGCTGCGTCTATGCATGCTGGCGTAGTGCTCCAGTCCTCATGCAATTTTAGACCGCAAGCACCAGCTTCGATCTGCTCAAACAATGGATCTGTCAAGGAATCATTTCCTTTTCCAAGAAATCCAAAGTTCAACGGAAGATTATCTATCGCTTCAAGCATTCTTTGTATGTTCCACGGACCTGGTGTGCAATTAGTTGCGTTTGTACCGTCTGCTGGACCAGTGCCTCCGCCGATCATCGTTGTAGTACCGTTGCATATGGCTTCAATTGCCTGCTGCGGCGATACAAAGTGGATGTGTGTATCAATTGTACCGGGAGTGCATATAGTGTGCTCGCCAGCAATTACTTCTGTACCTGATCCAACTATCATGTTTGGCGACACATTATCCATCGTGTACGGATTTCCAGCCTTGCCGATTCCAGCTATCTTGCCATTTTTTATGCCGATATCAGCCTTGATTATTCCAAGTACTGGGTCGAAAACTATAGCATTAGTTATTACAAGATCAAGCGAGCCTTTTGCACTTGTTACGCCAGATGCTTGTCCAAGACCATCCCTAACGCTCTTCCCTCCTCCGAAAACAAGTTCGTCTCCATAGGTTATGAGATCCTTTTCAACTTCGATTATCAGCTCCGTATCTGCTAGCCTTATCTTGTCGCCTACAGTCGGTCCGTAAAGATCAACATACTGTCTTCTCGGAATCTTGAGTGTCACAGATCACTACGCTCCCTTGAAATGCTTCTTCTTAGCATTCCGCAACGCTTTAGCTCTAACACTTTCAGACTGTACACTTCCTTGTACCAGCCCATGAAATCCATAAACAATCTTCTTTCCGCCCAGTTCTACAAGCTCAACCGTTTTACTATCACCCGGCTCAAACCTAATCGCTGTACCTGCGGGTATGTTGAGATGAAAACCCAAAGCTTTCTTTCTACCAAAATCAAGTGCCTTGTTTACCTCAAAGAAATGTGTATGCGAACCAACCTGTATAGGTCTGTCTCCAGTATTTTTCACTACTAATTTGAGAGTCTTGCGGTTCTTGTTTGCTATTATGGGTTCCTTGGCAAGGATGTATTCTCCAGGAATAATTGTACCAGCCATACAATCACCTACCTGACGGGATCATGCACACTAACAAGCTTTGTTCCATCTGGGAAGGTTGCCTCTACTTGCACGAGTTTCAACATTTCAGGAACTCCAGGAAGAACATCCTTTCTCTTGAGAACCTTCCTTCCCTCGCTCATAAGCCGTGCAACAGTCTTTCCTTCCCTTGCTCCTTCCACTAAATAATCTGCAATTATTGCCACAGCTTCTGGATAATTCAGTCTCAGCCCTTTAGCTTTCCTTCTTCTAGCTACTTCAGCAGCTATGAAGATGTACATCTTGTCAATTTCTCTAGGTGTTAACATCATTCCTTATCACTGACAATTATCAAAGAACTTAGATTATAAAGAGTTGCTCTATGACACCAATTTCATACATTACAGATATTCCTAAACCTATACTTACCACCGCCGCAATTGTACGAATGTATCTGTTTACGTTGCTAAATCGTTTTGCAGTAAAAACAAAAGGCAATCCTATGGCAGTACTGATAACAAGCATTCCTACAATGGAACCAATTCCAAAGAGTGCTATGTAAGCAAGTCCGGACATTACAGAATCCACAGTAGAAAGCACTACAAGCATCAATGCTCCGCTACCTGCCATGCCATGGATCATGCCTACTATGATTGATTTGTGACTGTGAGCATGTTCTTCGTCGTGATCGTGGTGATGCACGTGGATCTTGTTTCCATGCGCATGTGGGTGCATATGTTTTGTGGAAAACATGTTGAAGAAAGAATCTATCATTACGTTCTTTCTGACACTTCTAATGACCGAAAGTCCAAGAATGATGAGCATGATTCCAACACCAAACTCCAATGATAAGGCTAATTTTGCAGGTATACTCACTGCCAGAAGCAATACTGCCAGTCCAGCTATGAACAACGTAAGAGTGTGGCCAGCTCCCCAGAATGCACCTAGAAGTGACGCCTTGCTAAGCCTCCTATTCTTGCTGACTAGGGTCGCAACAGCTGTTATATGATCTGCTTCTGTAGCATGTTGCAAACCTGTAACAAATCCAAAAGCAAGAAGCAGACTCGGAGTAATGGTAGATAAGCTACTTTCGGGTATGAAGAACTCGAACAAGTTGCATCACTCACTTTAACCTCTTGGATGTCCTGTGTCTTCTATCATTCTTGAAATTTTCAAGCTCGCGTTTAGTATGATTATGACCATGATGACCATGACTATGACTGTGAATTTGAGTACGTCCCTTTTGATCCTTATGCGTATGCAGATCACTGTATCGCGCACTTCCATTTGGCATTGAGAAGTTGTATGTATGGCCAAGTCCTCTATATGATTTGGGTCTTACTGGGCTGCCTTCTCTCTTGCCCCTCTTGGTTAGCGATAAACCCGCAAGAAGTTCGATTATCAGTCTATTTGCGAGCATCGAAGTTATTCCGCCGTTGTATGAGCTTACATCGCTTACGTCGTATGTTGGAGAAACTTCAACAAGATCAAAAGCAAATGTGTCAGGATCAAACGCTGTAGATAACAATCGCATCATCTTCATTCCTTCTCTTGATGTCAGCCCATTTGGTTCAGGCTCTCCAGTTCCTGGCGCAAATGCCGGATCGAATGAATCTATATCCCAACTGATGTAAACGGCATCAACTCCTTCATTGGCGCGATCTATAGCTTCCTTGATTATTGCTTCAACTCCAAGCTCTTCCACATCAAGCATGGTAAACCACTGAAAATCCTTATCGTACATATACTTGTAAAGATCTGGCCCAGGCCAATAACCTCTAGGACCTATCAATGTGTAGTTCTTACCGTTAAGACATCCGAGGTCCATTATGCGTCTTATGTGGGCACCATGATCATACTTGAAACCCGTAAGACCATCTGGAGCACAGTCTGCGTGGCAATCTATGTGTATCAATCCTACCTTCTTGTACTTCTTTGCCAGCGCTCTCACGTTTGCGAACGTGCATGAATGATCGCCTCCAAGTATGATTGGAATTGCATCTATCTCCAAGGCCTCGTACACCTTCTTTGTCATTCTCATATGCGATTCTATTACGTCACCAGGAGAGATGGCAACATCGCCATAGTCTACAACTTTGAATACACTAAACGGATCTACGCCAGTTTCTATGTTGAAGTGTTCGTATGGAGGTGAAGGAACAGTAGATGCAGCTCTAATTGCTCTAGGCCCATATCTTGTGCCAGGTCTAATCGTTGTTCCAAAATCAAACGGTTCTCCTATTACTGCAACATCGGGTTTGATCTGTCGAAGTTCCTTATTCGATCTTGCCCATGGTAGCTTCAGAAAAGTTGGTATCCCTACGAATATAGCTTCGGTATTTATCTTATAGTCGTCACCGTAAAACTCAGCTCCCATAGCTACAATTACTGCTCTTTTTACTATTTGAATTAGTTCATTGTCCAGAAAAGTCTAGTTCAAACCTTTTATTCTATAGTTGAATTGTTACTGACACGTATGCTAAGTGATCCAAAGCAATTGACGCCGATAGTACAGAAGGTAATAACAACTCTGTATGGCGATAAGGTGAAGGATATTACTATCAGAATTGTAGAGAGATTTACAATGAAACCAGATTTCTGGGACGTTGCTGTTGATTTTAAAGATGATAAAAAGCAATACACAGTGGATCTGGAGATAAATGCTAACGATGGAAAAGTTGTTTCAGCTAGGCAAATCATAACGTGGGAATTAAAATAAAAGATCGAATTTATTGCCAAACTCCACGATACATGTAAAGCGATTCATCATCGTGTCGCGAGGTGGTTTCAACTTTCCCGCTAATGTTGCTAGTATAAGTAGCCCGTATTTTATTTTCCAGCCTCTTCCGAAGTCTTAGGAAGGCGTCTATATCGCCATGAACTATCATCCTGTACTGCATGAGCATCTCCTTCGTAATCCAATCATCGTCGATTTCATCTATCACGTCGTCAATTCTGAGCAGTGTTGACTTCAGTATTGTTATGCATTTTCTTAACGCTCCATCTGTAGCACCAAAAACTTCCTCATATGTTGGAGGCGTTTTTACCTCTTTATCAGACTTTGGCAAATTCACCTTTTTGACCGATCTTACAATCTGTCTTACCTCATCGCGTTTAATGTGGTCGGTTTCTATCATTTCCGCAAGCTTTTCTGCTGTCTTACCATCAATACTAAGCAGTTCTTGGGCGGAGCCAGCACTTATGCGCCGGCGCATAATTTTGTCCTGAACCTTCCCCGGGAGCTGAAGCAGCTGGATTCGTCTGCTTACGTATTCCTGGCTTCTCCCGATCTTTTCTGCGAGAACGGAAACACCGCCCCAGCCAAACTCGTCAACGTACCTATTGAAAGCCACAGCCTCCTCTATTGGGTTGAGAGTTTTGTGCTGTACATTCTCGATTAGAGACACCTCGTACGATTCCCTGTCATCCAGCTCGATAATATGGCATAGAATCTTTCTCCACTTAAGCAACTTGCAGGCAGACAATCTTCGATTTCCTGCAACAACCTCGTATCTGTCTCCGAGAACTCTTACCACTATTGGTTGTAACAAACCCTTCTCCGCTATCGATGAAGCCAATTCTTCGATCGAACCAACGTTAACTCGAAGCCCATTTTTTGCAAAATCAATCTTAGAGATCTCTAGCTCTTCGAAAATCCCCAACTGGCCCATTTGATCTATCTTATTCCATCTAGTATATATCAATGCCTAAAATTACTTTTTGAAGAGTTTGCAACTGCTTCAAATAGTAGGGCAAAGTTATCCTTGACATGGTACTGGGGCTGCTGGGTAGGAGACGATCTAGTAATTCAGAATTGCAATCATTCAAAGATAAGCGAAGTGCATCGAGTCATTTTGCTCGTGAAGGTGAGGAGTTTATGGCTACAAGAAATTTGGAAGCTGCCATTAGTTGTTTCGATAAAGCCATACAGCTCGATCCGACTAATGAATATGGTTGGGGAGGAAAAGCCCTAGCCCTAGATTATTCTAAGAAATATCAAGAAGCTTTGGAATGTTACAACAAGGCTTTAGAATGTAATCAAGACAACGCTATCACTTGGCATAACAGAGGTTTAACGTTAGCAAGCTTGAAGATGTTAAGGGAAGCCGTTGAATCATTTGAAAAAGCCTTGGAGATAAATCCCAACTATGCCAAGGCATGGTATAACAAAGGCCGTCTCTTAGAGAAACTCGGAGAGCGTGAAAGTTCCCAACAATCCTTGAACAAGGCTAGAAAGTTAGATCCTTTACTCTTTGTTAAACTGAGAGGGCGCTAGAATGGTCGCTGATATTACACCTTTTGTTTGGGCGGTCTTTGGATTTCTAGCGGTAAGCGTTACAGTGGGTATTGTTGCAGTCAAGCTTGTTAAGAAAAGTACGAAGAGATACATAGTTGCCGGCAAGAGTTTACCTTTATTCTTCGTAGGAACGATGCTTGCTGCACAGTCTATAGATGGAAATTCTTCACTTGGCAACGTTTCACTGGTTTTCCAGTTTGGATTCTGGGCGGGAGCTGCAATCCCTATAGGTTTGGGCGTATGTCTCATTCTTACAGGCTCAATCTTTGGCAGGAAATTTAATCGCATGAACATGCTCACGCTTCCAGATTATTACTTCAGGCGATTTGGGAACCTTACCGAGGTCATGGCCAGTGTATTGATGGCTATCAGCTTCATAGTACTGGTAGCAGGTAACCTTGCTGCAAGCGGGTACATAATTTCTTCCGTTATAGGAGGCGACTTTTTCTGGGGTATTGTAATAGCCTCGATTATAATTTTAGTCTATACGTATATGGGCGGTCTATTTTCTTGCGCCTACACGGACATATTTCAGATCTACATTGCAATCATCGGATTCTGGGCGGCATTCATATTTTTTGCGAGCCCGTACGCACCTATACCATGG
The DNA here is from genome assembly GCA_049199595.1 of Candidatus Nitrosomirales archaeon. GTDB lineage: Archaea > Thermoproteota > Nitrososphaeria > Nitrososphaerales > UBA213 > JBMCYV01. The sequence continues at coordinate 3,365 of JBMCYV010000016.1, read as the reverse complement.
GATACGGTTATGGCAAACATTCCGACTGCCATGATAGATCTTTCTGGAATTTACGATCCTGCAAATGGTGCATACTTGTTCTGGGCAGCTATCTTGGCACTAGGACTGGGAGATATTGTTGCATTGGACTTTATGGAAAGAGTCTTTGCAGCTAATTCTGGCAAAACAGCAAGTCGGGGAGCTTTCATGGGAGCAGGCTTGACATTGTTCACCGTACTTCCTACAAGTTTTCTGGGGTTGATCGCATTGTCATACATACCTGAAGTAGGAGATCCCTTCACAGTTTATCCGATCATGGCAATGGAACACGCTCCACTCTGGATAGGAGTATTGATGCTGGTAGGTGTTCTTGGTGCATCGATGTCCACAGCAAACGGTGGAATCTTGGCCATTGCAAGTGTACTTTCAAGGAACTTGCTACAGGGCAACATCATTCGAAAGCTTAGGAAAAGCCCTGGCTTGACTGACAATCGTCTACTCCTTGCTACAAGATTGTTTGTCATTCCCATGATGGGAGCAGCATTCACTCTAGGCTATCTCTTGCCGCAGCCTGGAATTTACCTCATACTTGCATTCGATATTGTGTTTGCTGGTTGCTTGGTGCCTTTGTTTGGAGGCGTATTCTGGAAGAAGGCCAACGCGGCTGGAACTATTGCAGCAATCGTTGTAGGTTCTGCGGTACGATTAATATTATTCCTTGCCACACTGCCAGACCTTGCTGGTCCGCTGTGGTTCGTCTCGCTACCCGTAGAATTGGCTGGAATCGACACGATGATACCCCCTCTCGTGTCTTTAGCTGTATTCATTGGGGTCTGTCTTGGAACTCAGAAGAAATGGCCTCCCAAACACGATGTCAATTATCTGGTCCCGAGAGACGAAGATGCGGTAACTCGTACCGAAGTTGAAAAGTGGGTAGAATACAAGGATCTTAGAAAGGAAAAAATCGAATAGAAATTTGCTCTAAACAAAGGGCGATAAAACAGATATTATACTCAAAAGTATGGGAATTAGGGAACGATCATGTTCGGCAAGAAATACGAATGCAATGTATGCGGTTCAAAATTCAAAACCGAAAAGGAACTTTCGGAGGACATGGAAAAACACAAACAAGGAATCTTCAGGTGCGAACCTTGCAACGAGGATTTTGCCGACGAGGGTTCTATGAAACTCCATCGTGCAAGGGATCATAGAATTTAGAAATTTCTAAATATAGTTCACATTGATAGAAATGGCATCGTTCCGAAATTTTCTCTTGATTTCTTGATTAGTTGATATGTCCTTTATATAGACCCCCCCTCTAGTAGCTTTTACACGCGTGCGTTTTTCAAATCATTAATGATAAACCATAATCAACCGTACTCTACCTTAACAGAATCATCGTTCCATACAAAGTTAATTTTCTTTCTTCCCTTATGGACATCCTTCTGCAATACAGCACCAACAAGTAGCGGCAATGCTACGCTAGCTTCGATGTAAGCAGTAGCTTTTGTAGCTTTTTGCCAGATCTTGCCCCAGGACTGCGCCTCTTCAAGCGTACTTCCGCTCAAGCCTCCGTCAGCTGGACTTGCAGTCGTAATCTGAAATGCATAGCTGTGCCCTTCTATCTCCTTCTGGTATGCATAGTTTGCCATGACAACAGCATCGTTTATCCAGTTTTTCGGAACGCCGCCTCCAACTAAAATCGCTGCAGTCTTTTTAGAGTTGAGAATTATGTGCAGAAATTCATGGTTATCCTTTATGGAATCAAGCGTTATCCTCTCACTATTCTTATGGTTCTCATAGTAAAGCGTAAGGCCGATTCCTATCGAACTGTCGTTAAGCGAAGGCGAAAAGATGGGTACGCCTCGTTTGTAGGCTGTATGAAGTATGGAGTTTTCATCATCTATGCTCTCACCAAGGAGAGATAGAATCTGTCTGGACGAATAGTTCCCAGGTTTGAGACTTCCAACTATCTTTGCAATCATCCTGTCAGTTTCCTCGAACTTTTCCTCGTCTACTAGCGTATCGTAAATTCTGTCGATCATAAGTTTCCTTAGAACCTTATCATCCATGTCAGGAGAGCCAACATAGTGCTTGAAGCCTCTGCCCTGATAGAAGTCCTGATACATTATAGCTCCAGTAGAGACTATAACATCAACTATCCCATTGTGTATCATGTCCCGTATAACCTTGCGTAACCCAGCTGCAACTAGCGGTCCTGACAGACCGAGAATTATCGTAGGTCGATCTTCATCTGTTAACATGCTCAGATATATGTCAAAACACTTGCCAAGGTTTCTTGCCTGTATCGACGTGTTCCTGAATCCTTCAACTAGATCAAGAACAGTTTTTGTGTTTTCCAGATCGAGCTGCTTGATTGGTCTGGAAAGCAATTCTTTTCTATCTTCTTTATCTGTCATTCTAGGTAAAATTACGTAGCAAGGTTAAATTTCTTTCCAATATAATTCCGTCGCACAATCTAGAATCACTCCGCTCCAAGGGCGCCGAAGAGATCAACTTCCTCAGTGGCCCTTTCAGTCAACTCTACAATAGATATCATGTGGCCGTCTGGATCAAGTATGATGGCATGACTTCCAAATGGTTCCATTTCCGGTTCCTTCAGGAACTTTACATTTTTCTTTTTCAGATTCTTGTAAGTTTGGTCCATATCGCTTACCATAAATCCAACAAGCATTCCAATCTTAGATCCTGCTTGTGCTTTCAACTTCTTGTTCATGGGGTGCAGTGCAAGCGTTGTGCCATCCTTGAAGAACTCTGCCCAATCTCTAGAGCTATTCTTGAGCGGCAAGCCCAGAGTGTTTTTGTAAAAGTCAATCGAACGTTGCATGTCAGAAACAAGAAGGATTACAGAAGCGACCTTTCTAAATAACATTCAACTCTAGCAAGTATGTGTCCTTTAAATAATTTTTTGGTTGCGCATTATCTGTACGGCCCCTCTGCAGGTTCCTGCCTAGCGAGCGCGTTGACCAGAGGATCAAGGTAACTTTTTGACTTTGCGAGATACCTAGCAATGTCTGTTGTAGTAACTATTCCAACGAGTAACTCCTTATCCATAACAGGCAATCTTCGTATCTTCTTTTCAGACATCAGCTTGCTGGCATCGCCTATCTGGAAGGAAGGGTTGATCGTTATTACTGGCTGTGACATTATCTCTTCTAGTTTGATCTCGTTTGGATCGGCATTCTTGGCAAGTACCTCTCTTACAAGGTCACGCTCAGTCACTATACCAACTACTTTTCCCCTGTGTGTTACCAAAAGGCATCCAAAACCACCTTCAGCCATCTTCTTTGCGGCTGTAGTGGCTGTTTCCTTGGACTCGAGTGAAGCTACCTCCTTGCTCATTATCTCAGAGACCTTCGTCAACA
>JBMCYV010000015.1:0-57123 GCA_049199595.1 Candidatus Nitrosomirales archaeon | reverse complement strand
TATCTCCGTTGATAATTGCTTCAGGCATGAATTCTTCATTACCGCACGCAGATCCTACTGATAGAAAGATAAGGAAAGGCGATCTAGTTACCGTAGATCTTACGTTACGATATAATGGGTATATTGCAGATGCAACCAGAACGTTTGCAGTTGGAACAATAGACTCTGAAAAGAAGAAGATCTATCATATAGTGAAGGAAGCTCAAGAACATGGGCTGAATGCCGTTAAAGCAGGAGCAAAATGTGGTGCAGTGGATCATGCCTGCAGATCATTTATCAAAAAGGCAGGATATGGAAAATATTTCATTCATTCAACAGGTCATGGCATCGGTGTGGAAGTTCATGAGCCACCGTGGCTGAGGATGAAAAGTGACGAGATATTGCAGAAGAACATGACAGTTACCGTAGAACCTGGAATCTATCTACCAAACAAATTTGGTGTTAGAATTGAGGATAGTGTTCTAGTAGACAAGAAGGTACGTGTATTGAACAAGTACACGAAGGATTTGATAATTCTGTAATAATCATCCACTTTATAGGTGATTTTCCAGTTCTTTCAACAACACTCTTGCAACACTCTGTTTGGATTGAATCGGTAAATGTTGTATCGTTTTGTTCTTGTCTATGATGAAAACTTCGCTTGTATCTGAACCCATCTCAGAACCTTTTCTACCAACATCATTAGCAACCATAAGGTCGGCTTTACACTCTACCATCTTTTCGTAAGCACTTTTTATCAAGCGTTCATCGCTAACATCATTATCAGCCTTGAATGCTACTAGGAATGTGTTAGGACTTACTTTCTTGACCTGATCTACGATCTTACTAGTTGTCCTGAGCGTTATTGTTATTTGCTTGTTATCTCTGGTCTCTATCTTCATATCTTTGGGACTCTCAGGTTTGAAATCCGATACAGCAGCAGTCATTATTGCAATATGATATTTGTTGCTCTTTAACTCATTAACAACAGTTTCCATCATATCATCACTAGTTTTTGCATTAATTATTTTGGCACGGCTTGGCAGTTCAGCGTAGCCATGGCCATAAACCAGCGTAACCTTAGCACCCATACTCATTGCTTCTTTAGCTATGGCAGCTCCAAGCTTTCCCGAAGCTGGATTGGTTACAACCCGTATTGGATCTATATATTCCAACGTCGCTCCAGCAGTGATGAGAATATTTTTGTTCTTTAACGTCGAATTACTCCGCATCTTAGCAAGGACAGCATTGAGTACAATTTCCGGGTCAGCGACCTTGGCCTTCCCCTCTACAATGTTTGGTTCTATGAAATCAACCAGACCTTTCAATTTCTCCAAATTGTTCTGCAGAACTGGGTTCTCATACATGGCTTCATGCATGGCGGGAGCAATCATTATAGGAATTTTGGAACCAAGTGCGACGCTTGCAACCGAAGTTACAGGAGTGTCATCTATGCCATTAGCTATCTTGCTCATTGTATTTCCCGTGCAAGGATATATCAAGATCAAATCTGACCTACCATAATCTGCAAGTTGTACATGCTCCAGCTTCCACGTTAGTTCAGTAACAACATCATTTCCAGTTGCCCACTTCATAAGATCTGGTGTTAATAGTATCTTTGTTGATTTGGTCATGACAGCATAAACATCTGCACCATGACGCATTAACAGTCTAGCAAGGTCAACTGCCTTGTATGCAGCAACACTTGCAGTAATGCACAAAACGATCTTCTTACCCTTCAATTCATCGCCATCTGTTCCGACAATGTCCTTCGAGGGATGCTCGCTCATACGCTCCTCAGCTCCTTCACCAATGCATCGAGCTCTGCCTTGTCCATGTGAAACGTATTCTCTTCGGCAGGAAACTTTTCGGTTACGACATCATCTTTGAACAAAGTTAAAGCATTAACGATCTCTTGCGACATTTCTGCATAACGTTTCGCAAACTTTGGTTTCACCTGCTCATATAATCCGAGTAGGTCGTGTATTACAAGAACCTGCCCATCGCAAACATTTCCCGCACCTATACCGATCGTGGGCACGCTTACCATATCGGTGATTATCTTCGCAACTTCAGAAACAACCTTCTCAAGAACTATTGTGTATGCGCCAGCTTTCTCGAGGGCCTTCGCGTCCTTTATCAACTGCAACGCAGATTGTTTGCTGTTGCCCTGAACCTTGTACCCCTGCCAGAGCATTGCGGTTTGCGGTTTCAAACCTATGTGGCCCATGACTGGAACTCCAGCTTTAACTATAGCCTTAACAGTATCAACTACTTCCTCTCCTCCCTCGATCTTCACAGCTTCAACTCCAGCTTCTTTGACGAACCTGCAGGCGTTCTTAACGGCTTCAGTAACATCGACCTGATACGACATGAAAGGCATATCGGCAACTACCATCGCTCTTTTACTCCCTCGAGAGACTGCCTTGCAAAACAACAACATCTCTTCCATTGTCACTGGCGTAGTCGTTTCGTAACCGAGCATGACCATGCCGGCACTATCTCCTACAAGCAAAACATCTATGCCAGCTTTGTCGCAGATATTTGCAGTAGTAAAATCGTATGCAGTAAGCACAGTTATCTTTCTCTTCTTCTTCATCGATAATATCTCATCGACTGTAACTTTTGCCTTGCCGTTCTGCATTTTAATCCCTTGATTTCAATCCCTGCAAAATATGCTGCAAACTCTTCTTCAGAGTTTTCTCGTTATCAAAATCATCTGCCAACTTTTTCAGTTTGCCATTTTGCAAATTAGTAAACTGTTTTGTAAGCTCGACCATCTTGGGCATTGCTCTTACAACATTATCGACTATGGTTACACTTGCTTTCTGCGAAGTTCTTGATAACGGATTCAGATCGATTGCAATGACTTTCTTGCCCATTTTTGCCAACGCTTCTGTTCTGTCACCATCTTCCAATGGCACTAAAACAACATCTGCGGCGTAGATACCATCAGGATCGACACGCCTTCGGTCACTCATCAACTCAGGTATGGTTGCTGTTGCCCTACTACCAACACCGTAAACGTCGCCAGCACCATGTGCCTTGAGCAGTTTTTCAATGGCCACCTCCCTTTCGTACGTTCGATAGAACAGGTTAACCTCAACTTTCGCCCTAGTAAGTTCTGCAAGTTTTACAACTTCCCCCGCACACAGGCATGCTGTGTTACCGTTGACGGAAATGACCGGTCTTTCTGCCAACGTCATGAGAGCAACAGCAGACCTCATCGCCTTGAGCGCTGGTTCCGTTGTTCTCTCTCCAATCAAATAGTCAAATGCCTCACCCCTGCCATGCGCAATCAGACCCTCCTCAACAACAATGCCGTTTCTGAAGCCTTCTACAAGCAATTCCCGTATCTGAAGCGATCTTGCTCGCGGGTGATTTTCAGGAATATTTCTTAGCATCAGAGTATCCTAGCTCCCTGATAATCAATATCACATATCAACAGTTCGCCATTGTGTCCGCCAAGAATTCTTTCTACATCTTTAACAGAATCATTCCTTACTATAGAAAACACAGTTTCACCAAACATAGCAGTGGAACACTTGTATCCATTTGCAAGCATTTCATCAATAACTTGCTGGCACCTATCACTTACAAAACCTATCGACCCCGCGAACTGAAGTGACATATCTAGAAAATCATTAACACTTTTCGTTTTTACAAGTTTGCTTAGCATCTTACCACCTAGCCCGTTTATCAGCGATATCTTGTTAGTAAGAAATTCCTTCGTCAACATAGGTGCAATGCAGAGTATTACTGCTTTTTGATCTGGTAACGGAATATTTTCTACTACACCAACTCCAGGTGCTCCTGCATTCAACCGCATTTCAAAACCACCATGATATTCTGCCAAGACCGTTCCAACACCACACCGGCACGCAAGGTCCGCCTTATGTGCAATCTGTCCAGCCTCGACATCGCTTAAATCAGTGTTAAGAGCTTTGTTTAATGCCAATGACAAACTTAATGCAGCCGCACCACTCGAACCTAAGCCATAACCAACTGGAATTTCCAGATAATGTTCGACTCTAATGCTAAATGGCTGTCTTACAATCTTAAGATACTCTTCAACCACATACCTAGATACCTCTGCGTCTTCCACAAACTTTCTATCGATAAAAATGGAAAAATCATTTCTGGCAGCTCTTTCTGTATGAACTATCGTCTTGACGCCTTTGGTGATGCAGAAACCCGCGCCTCTAGATCCGGTCAGAATAGGATCCTTTGGCGCAGTAGGAAATTCTACAAATCCTGTGATATGTCCGGGAGAAAATGCAACAGCAGACTCCATTTGGAAATCTAATGTATTCCCAAATATATATAAATGATGTATAAAATGTATAAACTAGTATAAACATGACCAGATATGCTCGAAGATTGCAAAAGATCGGGAGTAGCATTCTTGTCTCGCTTCCAAAAGACTGGATCAAACACAACAAACTTGACAAGGGTAACACTGTTGTTGTAGAAGTTGGCAAGGATAACGCGATAGCGATCTATCCATCTGGCACTGAACAAGAGGAAGTAAAAGAAGTTGTCATTCCATATCCATCACCATATGCTGAAGCTATAGTGAATGAAATTACTGGCGCATACTTGCTAGGCTATGATCTTATCAAAATCAAAGCCAAATCTAGCATATCGTACGATTATGGAGAAATGATCAAGGAAGTTATAGGAAAGATGGTTGGCATGGAGATTGTTGATGAAGACGCATCAAACATAACTGCGCAGTTCCTGCTTGATGCAACTACGCTTGACCCAGAAAAAATCTTGCATAGAATGAGCTCGATCGTTTCTGGCATGTACAAAGACACATTGGCATCTTTAACAAACAGAGATTCCAATATATTGAAGATAATTGCAAGAAGAGATGACGAAGTAGATCGCCAGTACTTCTTGCTCGTAAGGCTCATCAGAAGTGCAATGATGGATCAGAAACTTGCGAGCAAGTTGAATCTAAGCAACATAGATATTCTTGACTACAGAATTGCTGCAAACCTGTACGAAGCTGCTGGCGATGCTACAGTTGAACTTGCAAAGGCTATTATGAATTCAGGACAGTTGAAAAAATCTGGTTACTTGCAGCATGCTGGAGAGTTGATAGAGTCAATACAGGACACTGCAGTCACGGCATTTGCAAAAAAGAATAGAGCAGATTCTATAAAAGCCATAAAACAGTATGCAAAATTCAGCGACTTGCTCGATTCTGCGAAGCAGAACGCTCCTGCTAATGTACTGAATATAATTTATGCAATGGATAAGATTGCCAGGTGCTGGATTGACGTTGTGGATCTGGTAAAACCCCTACCTCCTGCCTGATATTCAAGTAGAATAATCACTCTTGTTGTTCGGAATATACGTTCTGAATCTGCCTAATACGAATATGCTTCTATCTTCTTGTGTTCTTAAGATAATCATGTAGTGTTTAGTGAATCAATATAGGCATCTACTGGTAAATAATGCAGAACGCTATAACGCGTGATCATTCATCATCTCATATGCCATGTCTATATAGTTCGTAGAAGTATAATTGTTCAAATCCTTGATTGTTACTTTTGTAATCATAGCGCTTATTACTATGAGGTGATCTTTTAACCGCGTTGAAATGGAGAATAATTGCTATAGTGGCAAGTATAGTTCCGTTATTCATTATAGGTGCCTTACTTGATGTCGGACCTGAGGATATTCTGGCCGTTGGTATAGTGCCTTTTGTTTTGGCAAGTGGCATTGCGATCGCAAAACTGCTGATTCAATGCGTAAGATACCATTACTACGTCAACAGTTTTGTCGGTCCTGTTGCAACTATCCGTCAAAATACTGAAGTTAGAATCGGAAGTGAATTTGTAACGCTAACAACACCAGCTTACATAGGAGGAGAGTTTGTGCGAGTTGCTTGGCTGAACAAAAAAGGAGTTCATCCAGGCAAGGGTATGTGGATAATAACTACAGAAGTTATCAGTGATGTACTTGTTGGCAGTGTTTTAGCGTTTATAGCAGCATTACTTGCATTCATGGCCCAGAGCTATCTTATCGCATTTGGTATTATTGCTATTACTGCTCCTATATTCGCAGCTTACATGGCCCTGCTAGTTCTGTCGTCCAAGAGAATCTTGCAGATGCCAAGGTTTACTCGACCACTGTTAGCAAAAGTCTTTGGACCAGCAAAGGCAGAACAATGGACCAGTAGTACGAACGATATATTGAAAGGACTTTGCGAGATGGCTAGAGAAAATCTAAGTTCGTCATCGATGAAGGTATTTGCCATAGGGCTTATGCTGACATTTGTAGGCGCATCATTACATGCTTTAACATTCATGGTTGTCGCAAATACAGCATCGAACATAGGATTTTTCGAATCGTTGATGTCCGTTGCTGCCTCTGTAGCGATAAGCACGTTACCTATAAGTCCAGGCGGTTCTGGTCTTAGCGAAGCAGGCATAGGTCTTTATCTGGCTACGTTTGGGATCGATGCAACAACATTTGGAAGCATTATAATTGCATGGAGGATAGCATCATATCACGTACCCTTAGTGTTGAGCTGGATAGTTTTGATGAAACTCGCAGGTAGCAAGGTCGATAAACCACCTGTAGCAATCTAATGAATTCTATTTGCTTTAGGATGTATATTGAAAGTTATCTAACATAAGCTGAAAGACGCATAGTTAGAAAAGCAAAACACACTATTCTTCGGAATCATCTTCGGCTACTGTAGGAGCAAGATCAGATTCGACATCTAGCAACTGCAAGGATTCTAGTTCAAACTGATAGATGCCATCCATATCCATGTTCAGATTCTCTTTAAGAAATTTAACGAGTTTGTCGCTCAAAGGCGCCTTTAGTATTTTTACCTTGTAGCCGTAAACGAAGCCCTTCATTAAATCGCCCATCTTCATGCTCTTCGGTAAGCTCACTGTTACAATGTGCTTCCCAACTGGTAGTTTTTCATAAAACTGTATATCGGCTTTTCTGTTCTCTTCATCCAACTCAAGAAAGTAGCCAGTTCCCTCATAACTTTCTGCGTGCTTGAATGAGGAAGCAGTTATCGAGTTTATCTCGTCCTCTGCCCATTTTGGAAGTTCGGTGCTCAACAGTCTGCCTATGAAAATTTGACTACTTATATATTTTTAATTTTGGTTTGTTACATCTTGATACTGCGATTATTGTATAAAGCATGAAGATCTAGTTTTTATGTGCTTACAATCTAGTTACATACTAGATATCAGCTGTTACTGAGGGAAGCTATAGTTCTAAAATACATTCAAAGCAAAATAAACACAAAAAGATTGAAAAGGAGTTAGCCTTTCTGCGGAGATTTCTTGCTAGATTGCCACCACTCAAGATACTCGTCCTCTCGGCTCTTCTTCTTCTGCGGTCTTAATTTGTCCTTGATATCGTCTATCTGCTCTCTAGTAACATAAAGACCGCACTTTTTGCACGCAAATTTCTTCGTATCTGGTTCGTAATGTAACTCTCCACCGCATTCTGGACAGGAAGTAGTTGTCACTTCAGGGAACCTCCTTTGGAACTATATAAAATCGTTCGCACGTCCATAGTAAATAACTCATGTTGAACGGTTACCACATCTGGCACAAAACTCTCCTTGATAATCCCTTCCATGTTCTGTTTGAAGCCCGCAAATCTGACAGTAAGCATACCAGACATCACCTACCTTTGGTTCCGAAACAGGTTCTTCCGTAACAGGTTCTTTCTTGACAACCTTCTCACCTTCGCTTCTAGTTTTTTGTTTCGGCTCATATATGATCTGTGGCAACCTTCTCGACGTTTCTATCAACTGTCTAAGCAGAAATATTATTTCTTGAAGTTTTCCATTGTTACTTGCTGACGCTTGGGGCGGGGATGGCCCCGGCGTCGGTGCTGGTGAATTCTTTGATTTCGAATAGCGTAGCAACACAAATAACGCAAATGCCGCTAACAAGAAACTACCAATTATCGCTACTAGTATAATGGCAAGATATCCTCCAGAAATATCAAACTGACCATTCTTCATCTTGCTTTCAAGATCATCGATTTTTGTATTCAATTCGTCTATCTTGATATTCAGCTCTGCAATTTCATCCTCGAGCGCCTCACGTATAGAACCAGCACCAGCTACTTCGAGCTTAAATTCCGCTAATTGCAGATTCGTATCTCTTGCAACTATGCTTGGTGCATAAACACCTGGGCAGATCATTTCATCTACGCTTATTGTCAGCTTTGATTCAAAATTCGTGGTTCCTCTTTCAGGATCAAATACGGCACTTATCCCCTCTGGCAAGCCCGTCACATCCAATGATATAATCTCCGGCTCTTTATCTTTAGACATAACAGAAACACCAAAAGTAGCTGTTTCGCCAGGAATCACCTTTGCACTTGCAGGGTCTACACTAACAGTATAGTTTGATGCTACTGCAGAAACGGATGGATTAGTTAATACAACACAGGTTACAGGGCTTCCCTCTCCATTAGCCTCTCTAATCACAACTTGCGTAGGTAAGAGAACAGATAATGCTAGAGCAAATAGCACAATACATGCATCCACGTGTTTTTCCAACTTCCTCACATCTCTAATCTATGATCATGATTAATTTTGATTGTATATATTTGGGAGTCATCGTTTATTTATGACATGGATTTCTAATACTGGTTCTGAGTTCTACCATTATTTCTCAATAATGAGTTGATCTGGCGCACGGACTTTTATCATCATCCCGTTTTGGTCCGTTCGCCCATCGAAACTGCCGTGCACCAGAACAAGCTAATTTAGCCAAATTGCAATTAAAAGCATTCGGATTGAGATCAAGCACAGCAAGGCCGAGATGCATATAAGGGCAACCGCAAGATTAACAAAATTGCTTTTCTCCCATTTCTATCAAACCAATTACTGCATCAACCTTAACTGTAGTGCCAGATTTTATAGCAAATACATCACTCTCTGGACTGTCTACAAGCGGTATATTCGCAATAGCACATCCCGATGCCGTAGTTATGTCTGCCTTGTTGCACACAATAGCTTTGGGAGCTACATGGCTACCCTTCAACGCATAGATAGAGTATGCACCAACACTGCTCCCAACAGCATTTGGGAAAACAAGTACCTTATTTGCAATATTTTTCTTGTAGAGCTCATGCTTTTCATCTTTAACAATACCACTTTTCAGATCAATCATAGTAAGAAAGTTTATTGGTTGTTTTGTAACCAAAGCTTCCCCTTCATCATTACCCTTTACTATCGCCCTACATCTTATTCGCATTCTTCCCTCACTATGTCCTTCAAACTCTTCAAGCATACACCGACCTTGTTAGAATTGTTGAGGTAGTAGGCAGCCTTGATGCTGTTAGTAATGACACCGTCAACTTCATTTCGATCTATCAATGGCGTTAGACATGTGCAACAGTCGCACAACATCTCGCCTCCAGCCTTTTCGATTTTTTCAGAATAACCTAGCTTCCTAGCGCCCTCATACGCAGCTCTGGCGCAAAATATCAGGCATCTCTTCCTGAACTTCTTGCCCTGCACCATATCTGCTAGCAACGATAGATCTTCAACTCCAAGCTGTGGACTGCCAAGCGTTATAACATCTCCCTTCTCGCTAGTATGTAATTCATCCCTTATCTTTCCGGCTTCCTCCTTTCCAAACTCGATCGTTTCGCCAGCGTTTCCATGAGTAAACATTCCGCACGAACCAGAAGTGCCCAGAGCAGCAGAAAGTGATTTTGCGTTTCTCTTGCTCAAATTCTCGATACCAGAAAATGCGACAGAATTGTTAGCTACCTTGCCAGCAAAGTATCCCAAAAGACCATAATCCACTTCATTGTCCAATTCGTAATTGACCTTAATGCCTATGTTCGGCTTCCTCAATTCTTCAATCCTTAACTCCGAATAAGGTGCTTTGCCAGTTAGCGAACTTGCAAGAGCACTCAAACCGCTCTCCTTGTTGGTCCTCAAGCCTGCTACTGAATTTGCATAAACAGCAGCATTGCTTTCCGCAAAACTAACATCCGTTCCCTTACTTGGAAGATCAAAGACTTCGTATGGAATGCATGTGAAGGATCTTGTCACACCTATTCGTTCGTAAGCACTAACGATTCTGTTCTGTTTGGCAATAAACTCCTTGTTCAACTTTAACGAATTAACCTTGACGGGATCGAAACCCATTGGATTAATTGTTGTTTTAACAACCACCTTGCCATCCTTGCTCAACTTTTCAAGAAATTCAACACCAGAATCTCCGATAGTATTATAGTTAACCCCAGAAACATGAGCCCACTTTATTGGCACAAGTTCCTTGGCCTCTGTGGCCTCGCCTATGGCAAGCAAGATCCTGTACGCAGTGGCTAGCGCCTCTCCGCGTTCACCTTTTAACGCCTTCTCTTCATCGGTTGTTAATTGCAACGGTCACACTTGCCATTTTCACAATAATAATCTTTCAGAAGGGTGCAAAGAATAATAACAATCGCTCTGCTTTGTTACCAAGATGGACATTCAGAAGATGCTTTACACAATGATTGAGACGATAAACAAGGTAAAGCCGCCTAGGTTGACTGCATTGAAAGAGTTGCAGGAGGAAGAGAGCGGAGATCCGTTGCAGATACTGATAGGTACAATACTCTCAGCAAGAACGAGAGATGAAAATACAACCGTAGCCGTCCATAACCTCTTCACGAAATACAAGACCGCTGAGCAGCTGGCAAATGCCAATACAAAGCAGATTGAAAAATTGATCAAATCTACAGGCTTCTATCACGTCAAGGCGAAAAGGATCAAGGATGTTGCAAATATGCTCATAGAAGAGTATGCCGGAAGAGTGCCTGACAATATCGATGAGCTGCTCTCGCTACCAGGCGTTGGAAGAAAAACTGCTAACTGCGTTCTTGTCTATGCATTTAACAAACCCGCGGTGCCAGTTGACACGCATGTTCATAGGATTTCAAACCGTTTGGGTCTAGTAGAAACGAAGACGCCTGAACAGACTGAACTGAAACTAACATCCAAGATAGACAAAAAATATTGGACGCAGATCAACGATACCTTCGTCATGTTCGGGCAGAATATCTGCAGGCCAGTAGGACCACTTTGCGAACCCTGCTTGCTTAAACGAAGCTGCAAGTATTACAGGCAGCTCAAGTCCTCTTCTTGAGCTTGATCAGTGTTAAAATTATGCCACCTGCCGCAGCAGCCAAAATGGCCGGTATCATCATTATCGGGTTCTCAAGTGGGTTTCCTGAAATAACATCAAACACAAGCTGTCCTCCAAAGGTGTTAGCAGGCGCATCTGCTGAATCCTTACCATAAACTTCTACTGTGTTAAGAATGAATGGTCCTATCTGTAGGCGATCTGCAACATTTCTAATTCCATCGCTTACGCTCAACCTCTCGTTCTGGATGTATGATACCATTACGGGCCTATCTTCAACCCAAGAGTTATCGTTTTCATAAAGTACAGAGTATCCTATCTCCTTATTTGCTAGTGCCAGCCAGAATTTGTGCGTCGCTGCACTGAACATCGCGACTTCAACATAACTTTCGCTTGCTGCTTCTTCCTTGAGGCGAACAACAACTTTCGCTTCTGGATTCTCTGAATTGTACGTGAGTTCGTTGCGTAAGGTTAATATCCAATCCCCTATGTGTTGCGATGGAAAAGAGAAATGAGCAGGATTCTGTCTATCAGCATTTGCTGCAGTGTATGGTATTGTTATACTCTCAACCTTTCGCGTTTCCTGCTGTGCATAAGCAACGTTGACAAAAGATGCTAGCAACACACTTAACATTACAAAAGCTATAAACTTCATCTAAAAGACACATTTAGAATCAGTAATAAAAACCTAATTTGAAGAATCGTAACTGATGTTGAAGTGGAGAACACACTCAATTTTGCCTAAGCATAGGTCACACCGGCGGCACATATGGCTTAATTCCTTCAATTGTCAGTATTCCAAGTTTTTGCTTGATTAAATCTAACTTCGCAAGTTTATCCTGTGTTTGAAGCGCGGAATAGGATTTACCGTATCTTATTCTTTCCATTATGTTAGAAATATCCTCATCAGTCACACCATGCATCTTGTCATAATTAATATATCGCGCAGCCATGCTCAACGTTTCTTTTTTCCTCATTCCCCTTATGTACTCTGTAATTACCATCTCCGCATGATTGATGTGCCACTCTCTTAAGGGAAAATTGTTCATGCTGGTTGGGGATCTGTCCGACATTTAAACCAATGTAAAGCTGACGATAACGTAAGTTGACAAGGAGAAAAGATTCAGACAGCCTGGCATGTTCAATTATGTCATATTGCACATACGAATGCTTGTAATTGCCGTTCTCTCAGATCAGGGCTAATAGTTAGTGCAGACACAATCAAGGCATTGGAATGAAAATACAGTTTTGAATGACAGAAAAAATTTTGGTGCCTCTTCATATACCAAACGTAGTTTCACACGATTCTAATTAAATGATTGTCTAGTAACGATGACGAGGACGCTCTCTGTTTTCTCTGTTATCGAAGGTCTTCCTTGGCGGAGGACTATCATTCTCATGTCCTGGATGGGTTCTGATATGGTTCCAGTATTCTGAATTTGCAATTGCGTTCTTGCAAACGGGACAGTTTCCCAAACCACATTGATGATGGCCCACGAAGTCCTGATGGATAACTAAATTGCATTTATCGCATCGAGTCTGATTTTGCAACATATTCTCTTCCTCCTACACGTAGGATTAGAATGTATCTATTATGTAACATAGGGAGATCTCTCACAACTACTCGAAGTATGGTTGGCTGTTGCAAACGATCAGGTAGATTCGCCGAAGATGTCAAGCAAGGTACCTAATTAACTTACAAATGGATCCTTCCAGTTTATTATCAGGTCAGCTATTTCGGGTCGCATCAAAAGTTCAGGAGGTCTTTCTCCACTAGTTACCATCTGCCTTAACTTTGTTCCGCTCAGCTCCAACCTATGCTGGGCGTCATGTGGACAGGTTTTCTCACTTGTAGTGCCCATGCATACCTTGCAATAAAAGAACGCAGGGAAGAACACAGGCTTTATTTCAAGGTCTGGATAATCCTTGAAGATCTCCTGCGCGGCAAATGGGTGATAGTAATTCCCAACGCCAGCATGATCCCTGCCAACTATGAAGTGAGAGCAGCCAAAGTTCTTGCGCATTATTGCATGCAGAATAGCTTCCTTCGGTCCAGCATATCGCATTTCAGTGTGCAGTGTTACGAACATCACGCTTTGTTTAGGATAATAACCATCAATCAGTGTTTCATACGCTTTTATGATAACTTCGTCCTTGAAATCTCCGCTCTTCTTTCTTCCTATCAACGGATTTACAAGCAGACCGTCGAAGATGTTCAGCGCAGCTTTCTGCAGCATTTCATGGGCAAGATGCGGTATGTTTCTTGTCTGAAATCCAACTACGGTCTTCCACCCACGCATCCTGAATTCATCTCTTGTAAGCGCAGGTGAAATTCTGTGCTTCCTAAGATCACTGCCATCTATTCTGTCCATCAGATCAATTCTTCCCCCAACAAGCATATCCTTCATCTCTAATGTTTTGGCAACACCAGGATGCTTCATATCGTCGGTTTGATAAACCGATTTGGCCATCTGAAGTTTGTCAAACTTGAAAATATCTTCTACATGAATCATAGCAAATATTCTTCCTCTTTCATCCTTTATGACAACATCATGAGAATCTTTCATATCCTTTGCAGTTTGCTCATCAACATCAAGTACTATTGGAACAGTCCATGCAATGCCGTTTGAAAGCCTTCCGCGCTTAAGTACATCTGCAAAATCATGGCTAAGCATGAATCCTTCTAATGGACTGAATATACCGTCAGCGATATTCTCTATATCGTTAACAAGGTCGCTATCTACTGTAATGCTCATCAAATGTTTCGCATCATCACGCGCTCTTTCCAATGCTTTTCCAGATAATACTCTGTTTATCAGCACACCACCGTGTGGAGCAGGAATACCACTGCTCTCGCTCAAAATAGATCACTTTTTCTTCAGTGGGCTGAAGTGCAAGCCGCATTCTTTGTGGGCGTCTTGCTCCCACCACCATCTTCCAGCCCTCAGATCCTCTCCGGGTTTTATCGCCCTCGTGCAAGGCTCGCAGCCAATACTCGGATAACCTTTGTCATGCAACTTGTTGTATGGAACATCGTTCTTCTTTATGTACTCCCAAACATTCTCCCAGCTCCAATCCGCAAGTGGATTCAACTTTACCATATTGTTATGTCCAGAGTCGATCTCGACCTTCTTTGCTACGGCTCTGGTAGCTACCTGATCCCTTCTAAGACCAGTTATCCATGCGTCCAACTTGCTCAAGGCTCTGTTCAAGGGATGCACCTTCCTGATCTCGCAGCATAGTTTCCTGTTTTCAACGCTGTGATAAAAAAGGTTCAGACCACGTTCTTTAACCATCTCCTCGACTTCCTTCTGATCTGGGAAGTAAGCCTCGATTGTCATATCGTACTTGTCACGTATTGCATCCATAACATCATAGGTTTCCTGATTCAAGCGACCAGTCTCTAGAGTGAAGACTTTGGCATCCTTTCTTAGCTTGGCAAGCATGTCTATCAAAACAACGTCCTCTGCACCGAAACTCGATGCTAGAGCAATTCTTGGATGGAAAGTTTCCAGTGCCCACTTTAGAACTTCCTGCGCACTCTTGCCCTCCATACCATCAGAAATCTTTTGCACCTCTTCAGTAGTTATCTTAAGCATATGTATCCCAACTCGAATTGGGCTTATAATTATTGCCCTTATTGAAGGTTTATCAGGGTTGCAGATACCTGATTGATATGCTGGAAAGCAGGGTGTTGAGAAACAGCAACGAGTTCAACATTCCATCTGGAAAGGATTATGGTTATGAGGCAATGTACTTTGGTGTTAACCTCATACTGATGCTCGAATACAGGCTGTCGTTTGATGCAAATGTTATGGAAGGCGATGATATTGAAGTGTTGATAGTAACAAGGAAGGACTTTCAACGATGGAAGAATAATGATGCTGGGCAAAGTGTTTACCGGAACAAGGACAGAGACATAAATGATGTTTTCATTCCTTCAGCAAGTGATTCATATGTGTTCATATTGAATAACCGATATTCTGATAAAATGAAGAAGGTTAACGTAGCATTGACACATACTTGGAAGCAGGAGATAAGATCACAAGATCAGGGATAGACTCGCGTAATAGTTCTTGGAAATAACGATGTGGCCCTGATATGCTTAATGTTGCAGATCCATCTTACGGATCGTTCTACGCCGATGCCAAAACCGGCATGCGGAGGCATTCCATATTTTCTAAGATCAACGTACCACTGAAATGATTCTGCAGGCAGTTCTTGCTGCTTTAGTCTTTCAACCAGCAAAGTATAATCATGGATCCTTTGCCCTCCTGTTGCTATCTCTCCAAAACCTTCCGGTGCAATCAGATCAGCTGACAAAGTTACCTTATCATTATCAGGTTTTGTCATATGGTAGAAACTTCTTGCACTTAACGGATAATCAGTAACAAAAAACGGTTTGTCAAACATTTTCGAAACAGATCTCTCGGCTTCTGTGGGTATATCGTCACCCCACTCAAAGTTGATACCATTCTTTCCAGCAGTTTCTCTGACCTCATCATAAGTTATCCGTGGAAACGGTTTTTCCGGGACAGCAAACGTTCTACCAAGAATTTCTAGTTCCTTACTTCTCTTTTCTGCAATTCTGTTGCAAATGTAGTTAACAAGATCTTCTTGCAACTTCATGTTTTCTGCTTGAGTATTAAACGCAACTTCAGCCTCTATCATCACAAATTCTGTAAGATGCTTTGCAGTTTTTGATTTTTCAGCTCTGAAGGCTGGCTGCATTATGAAAACCTTGCCGAATGCGCAGATAGCTGCTTCTTCATACAGTTGTGCACTTTGAGTGAGATAAGCCTTCTTTCCAAAGTAGTCTATGGTAAATAATGTAGAACCACCTTCAACTGCAGACCCCACAATCGACGGCGCGTTGATGTAAGTAAAATCACGTTCTGTGAAAAAATCAAAAGCAGCGTTGATTAATTCAGATCTTATCTTCATTATTGAACTGCTCTTCTTTCCTCGTATAGACAAGTGTCTGTTATCGTAAAGAAACGCAGATGATTTTACAGCACTTTTTGTTATAGGCCATTTTTCTGATGGCGCTATAATTTCAAAGTGTTGTACTGTTAATTCCTTCCCGCTAGGCGCTCGGGGGTCATCGCGCAACTGTCCCTTTACTTTAACGGCAGATTCTATAGCTACGTCTTTCATCTTGTCTATGAAAACTTCATCGGTGGCCCCTTTCTTTCCTACTATCTGGATATAGCCAGTACCATCACGTATCAGCAGGAACAGCAGGCCTCCCATGGCGCTCTTCGTAACTACCCAACCATTCAGCTCGACAGAGCTACCCTGCGCAAGCGTAAGAGATTCCTTGATACTCTGGCTCAAGTTCTAGATTCTATTTCAAATATCCTATTATAAGGTTATAATTTCACAATGATTATCTGATTCAAGCAATCAAACACAATTTCTATGGTGTTTCATTTGTAAGCTAATGAAACTCTTTGAAACATATCTTTAGCAACATACAACATGATGATGGAAGGATGATCAATTCAAGATCCATATCTTTAGCAACATACAGCATAGCAGTGCAAGAAAAATAAAACTACAACACAAGTAATTACCGAAGATCAGTTTCTTACTTTAGATCGCTGTGTAAACCTACTGCTTATCAGAAAATGCTTGTAATAATTGTTTGGGGGTGAAAAATTGCAATCGAACAAAATAGCACCGGAATCACTAATGGAACAGGAAACCATACGAGCTGCGATGGAATTGGCCAAACCAAGCGTTACAGTCATAGGCGCTGGTGGGGCTGGTAGCAACATACTATCGTGGATAAAGGAGCGTGGAATATCTGGAGGAAAACTTATTGCCGTTAACACAGACGCCGCGCACCTTAGCATCACAAAGGCTGACAGGAGGATCCTCATAGGTTCAAAACTCTGCATGGGTAGGGGCTGCGGAGGTTATCCAGAGAAGGGCAAACAGGCAACCTACGAAACCTTGCAGGAGATCGAACGTGAAGTAGAGGGTTCTAACATAATCTTCCTTTGTGCAGGCTTGGGAGGCGGAACAGGAACAGGCTCAATCCAGGTACTTGCAGAGGAGCTCAAGAAGCTTACAGGAGCACTCGTCGTATCGGTCGTTACAGTACCATTCAATGTTGAAAGGTTCAGATACGACCTAGCAAAAGAGGCTCTTGACAAGCTGAAAACAGTTTGCGACACAGTAGTAGTAATAGACAACAACAGACTGACCAAAGTTGCTGGCAACTTGCCTTTACAGCAAGCATTAGGCGTTGCAAACGAGCTTGTCGGCGAGTTCATCAGAGGAATCACAGAAACAATAACCACAGCAAGCCTGATCAACATCGACTTTGCAGATCTAACAGCCATAATGGAAAACCAAGGACTGGCAGCAATAGGCGTTGGAGTTAGAGACGGAGTTGACAGAATCGAAAAGTCAGTTAGAATGGCATTGGACACACAGCTATTGGACATAAAGGACATGTCATGCGCCAAGGGTGCACTAGTGCACGTAACTGGTGGCGACGACATAACACTGGAAGAAGTCACAAGAGCTGGAGAATTAGTAACACGATCATTGCCACACAAAGTCAGAATAGTTTGGGGAGCAAGAGTTGACAATACCATGAACGGACACGCAAGAGTTATGGTAGTGTTGACAGGTGTAGAAAGTACATTCGGAGAGGAAGAAGAGCAACCACAACCGCAACCACAACAAGTAGTAGTACAAGAACCGGCAAAGAAGAAGGGATTATTCTCATTCCTTCACTAAACGGGAGGAGAGAGGGGGTCTATGCAAGCCGCAAAAATAAAGCAGACCGAAGTGATGTGCATAAGAGTTGATCATACTCTGGCCGCAGAGCTCAGAAATGAGGCAGAGTATGTCAACATCTCTCTTAATGTCCTGGTCAACCACATCTTCAGAAGATATGTTGAATGGGACAGGGATGCTGGCAAACTCGGTTTCATACCGGTCACGAAGGAACTCTTCACGTCGCTGATGGAAAAGTTAGATGATGCCCAAGTAGAGCAGATAGCAAAGGATGCAGTCAAGAACATATCAGACATCGTCATCTACATGCAGAAGAGATTCGACCTGCAGGGAGTCCTGCAGTGGCTTGACGAACTTTGCAAGGTATCGGGCTTTGCGAAGAAGCATGTGACGAACAACTCGCTGCACACGTTCATAGTCCAACACGATCTTGGCCTGAAGTGTTCCATGTACTTCAAGATGGTATTCGAGATGATCTTCGGCAAACTGCAGAAGAAGATCGAACCAGATGTTACATCGCAGAGCATAGCGTTCACGGTAGACGTAGAAGACTAACCTTTTTCTTTTTTTCTTACGTAAAGAATTTGTTCTTCGCGATCTAAATACTTATCAGGTAAACAGTTGTAAGCTACTAATGAAAATCTTGAATGATACTCTTTATATATTTGATGAGATAATGCTTCTGTAGTTTAGATTAGCCCCTGCTATTAAATCGGAAGATCACTCACGGTAGATGTGAACTAGCTAGAACGCTACTTATTTTTTGCAAGTTAATCGTAATTTAATTATCTAAAAAAATGGATCTCTAGCTGTTAGTGAAAATTACAAATGATACTCTTTATATATTTGCAATGAAAATGATTGTATAGTTAGTTTGTGCTAGCGAATGGTAAAAAATGGCAAATGAGCAAAAAAATGGAATTAATGGCAAGGGTAGTGACGTTATATCATTGAGGATCAACCATGATGTTGCAGAAGCTTTGAAAGAAGAAGCAAGGTTTGATCATGTAAGCCTGAACGTTCTTGCAAATAATGTTTTACATAATTATGTCAAGTGGGAAAAAGATGCCAAACAAGCTGGATTTATACCGATAAGCAAAGATCTGCTAAGCGCGCTTTTGCAGAAACTAGATGATAAAGATATTGTGGAAATTGTCAACCAAACAAAAAATATCATCAAAGCACAAATTATTTTCATGGAAAAACGTTACGAGCTCTGGACCGTACTGCATTGGTTCGAGACGCGTTGCAAGGCGTCGGGGTTTAGTGAAAAGAAATTCTACCAGAACGATCGACTCACTTGCATTATACAACATGATCTTGGTTGGAAGTGGTCGATATATGTCAAGACATTGATTGAAGCTGTACTTGAGGGCCTTGTTAAAGAAAAAATTGATTTTGATGTTTCTACTTCCATGGTAATATTTCGTATACCAGTATCTTCAGCAGAAGAGCGTGCGGCACTGCAAAGGATTGCTTAACACACATTCTCATCTCGTGATATCTGGCATCTGGGGGGTGATATTGTACCATCATCGAACTACGATCTATTACAAGTGATCATAATGCTGATCTACTAAGTGACCGTTATTTGTTGAATATTACTAAGGAGCATTCATACCTATCTATGTTATCCTTGAAAAATATTAATGACTTATTTTGTTACTGTATTGATCATCTCTCAACTAATTCAGGATAAGTTCTTCAAAGTTGCTCTCTCAACTAATTCAGGATAAGTTCTTCAAAGTTGCGAAATAATTGACGATTTGTTGGAAAGCGTAACAGTTACAGGGACACTGTCTTTTCATTCTTGTTAGAATTGCTAAAACTATTTTTAATATTAGAATTGAATCAAAAGTTGAAATGTGTCTTATGAAAAACTTCGCAACGTTCGATCACACCGCTGTTTACTCAAATTATTGCATATATTTCACTCTGCATCGGCATAAAAAATTACAAAAATAATGCTGTTTCAGATATTATTATGCATATTTATATAGTAGGTATTTATACTTATTGTGATTTCTATCAATTCAACTTATTATACAAATTCTAGGTTGCAAGCGATCATTCATCCACAATCATTATACAAGAATGAAAGGCGCAGGATCAATCGATCCTAAGAAATTTCTGATTAAAGTTATATGTGGAGCACGCGAGTGTGATCAAATGAAGGATCACGTACTGGTGGTTTTTCCATCAACATTTTCTATTAAAAAGCTCTCGAATTTGCAATCAGCAATTAAGAATGCCATTGAAGCAAACAATATCGAACATGGGGAAATATTTCTTGATGGCTCACTGATAATTGTAGAGGTTGATGATCCTGTCACAGTAGCACCTATAGTAGCTGATCTGTTAGGTGTGGACAAGGTGGCGGTTGCCGATCGAACAGGTAACAAGTTCAATGACATTGTAGCTGCAATAGTAAACGTAGGAAAGAAGATCATAAACAGTGGAGAGACATTTGCGGTTACAGTTCATGCTGATAAAACTGAATATGTTGGAAGAGACGCAGAGTTTGCCGCAACAGCTGCTCTTATAGGAGAATTATCACGTTTGAATGTTAAAGCGGTAGCTCAACAGCTCTGCGATAAACTGATTTATGCCCATGCAACACAGAACTCTGCATATGTCTGCATGTTTATCGACAAAGGATTGAACGGACTTCCTGCTGGATCACAAACGGATCAGCTACTGTGCAGCCTGCACGACAGCTTATCAACACTTTCATGTCTGATGGCCATAAAATGCGGATTTGTTCCAACAATTGTTGTGCTAAAAACAAACAACCATAATGTTAAAGAATGTGCAGAACATCTGGAATTGATCGCAAAACGGCTTGGTAAAAAGCACATCAAGTTAGATATTACAAGTTTTGATATTTCAGGCAATGGTTCACTACCACTTGTGATAGAGAAACTTTCCTCACTGATACTTGCAAAACTTTCTGCAAATTGTAATATCAAGAACATAGCACTGCCATTGAGCACAGCAATCTTCCCATCTTGGTTTGTCTCTGAAATTGTCGGTGATATTTCAAAAGTAGCGGTGCCATGGCTTCCACTGATGTTCATGAGTGATGAACTTTACACGACTGCAGGTGCGCTGGGAATGAAGGATTCTGCAATAAATGCAATACAAAGTATCAATAGAACAAATTTTGATGCTGACGAGTATGCACAGTTTATGAAAGCGATCAATTTGCGTGAGATCGTTGATAGATCGATAAAGTCCATGAAGACAGTTGATCTTGAGATCGGACCAAACTGTTTGCACGATATAATCGATTCTATGACAGTTTGATCATTACGGATAATTTACAATTACGCATTGAAAACTTGATAGACGTAACAATTCAAGCCAGATGTAAACTTCGTAGTTTTCATTTTCATAGATTGTTACAAATAGGATCGTACTTTCTGTGCTATGGCATTTGTTCCATCCATTTTGTTTGCTATTTCCATTAGAATCTTGGTTTTACTTTCAAAGCTAGAATCATTGAGCACCTGCTGAACAGCATTAGAAATATTTTCTGGTTTGAGATCTTTTTGTGCAAGCATTAATCCCAGACCTATCTTTTCTGCTTTCCTTGCATTTCCCAGCTGCTCACCGTGATTCTCTATCGGAATAGTAACAACTGGTTTTCCATATTGTATTGCTTGTGCAAGAGTTGAGTGACCGCCTCGCATTATTAGCAGGTTACTCATTGCAAATATCTCGTCTTTGACAGGACACCATTCAAAATACCAGCCGTTGCGAATCTTTCTCGGTACAGTATCTCCCTTGGGTTTGCCCTCAGAGACCACCAGCTGAATGTTCTCCACATTCTGCATCGCTTCAATAATTTTTTTCAAAACCACTATCTTCGTTACACTTGGTCCACTTATGTGCGCAAACACTGTAGGCTTCCTGCGATCAAACCCCAGCAATTTAGCAACCTTGTCAATATACTCTTCATTAACGACTGACTTGGGTGCCATGAATCCTATGTACTCCAATTTGTTGGACACGCTTCCTACCTGCCAGAGATTTTCTTCCGAGAGTGTGTATGGCGGAGGCAGATCCGGTATTAACACGGAATCGCTCATTGCCCAAAGTCCTCCAAGAAATTCTCCTATGCAACGTTCAAAGAGGCGAGCGGCACGAAATTCTCGCAACCTGGGCGACAATAGCAACCTTATCTGGTTCAGTATCGTAATAGTTGGCAGGCTCAATGTCTTTGCGACAAGAAGTGATGACAGCCTAGTGTCCGATACAACTACGGCTGGATTGAATTTTGTAATATTGCTGCCTTCACAACCACACTGGCCTATCAAATGTACAAGATTTTCTGGAAGTTTTGTTATGCTACTCTTTATTGAAAATCCTTTATCAGGGCTCCAAGCAAACTCAACGGGAGGTACATCAAAGCACTCGAACCCATGCATGTTTACATAGTTTACAGCATCACCAAACGAAGAGAACTTGATATCCATACCTTCCTCTGCTAAACTGTTTGCAACAAGAAGCATTCTGCTCGCATGACCCAGTCCAACTCCATAGAGCGAAACATAGACTCTGCTCATTATGCTCACCGTAGATTCATTATAATATAAAACTTGATTATCATTTCTCTTCTGGAGGCTTGATTTTCCTGAAATTCTTGTATAGTAGCAGATCGTATGCTGTCTTTAATGCTCCTGCAAAGAAGAACGGAAATGCAAGAGACACGAACTGAAAGCTGTAACCTACAAGCGTTGGACTCACAGAAAACGGTATATTGCGTGATAGATTTGTTATTCCTGCCACAGCCGTTCTCTCCTCTGGTTTCACTATCGCCACTATGTATGATTGCCTAGTAGGGACATCCATCTGTGATAACGACATCCGAATAAGGTAAACTATGATTGCAATCTGCAGCGTAGGAGCAATCGCAAGCAAGATCAGCAGAATGTTAGACGGTATGTGTGTAAAGACCATAGTGTTTACCAAACCAATCTTTCCTGCAAGTCTTGCAGCAACTAGGTATGATATTGCAGTAAGCATGATTGCATAGAACATTATCTCTGAGACTTCTCCCAAAGGAGCATCAAATCTGGTAAAGAACCAAAACGCTACCCAAGTCGGTATAACGAATCCTCCAGCAAACGAGTCCATGCCAAATAGCAATGAAAGTTTTCTAACAATGGATTTTGTTTCCAGGCTCAGAACAATTTTCTTTCTATTATCTTCGCTCTGAACCTCAGACAGCTTTGACAATGAATAGTAAATTGCTATCGTAGCAAGTCCGATCAGCATATAGACAAAAAACAAGGGTTTGAATGAAGAGATTGTGTCGAAACCGTATTGCTGCTGCAATATTTCAGGAATCTTTGCAAACAGCGTCCCAGCGGCCATGGCAAAGGTTCCTGTTGTTTGGTATAACGCAAACGTGTAATTTCTTTTCTTATCAGAGCTTGTTTGTGGTAATATTGCTTGTTCTATAGATATGAATGGACCAAAATTCACGCCAGTTGCATTTATCAAGCCTATTAGTGCTGCAACTAAAAGCAAGTAATAATCAGTTGTGAGTGCAAATATCAGACCTGCGATTACCATCAGTCCAGAGAACAGCATCAGTATTTTTCTTCTTCCAATCCGATCCGCGTATAAACTTGCGAAAAATGTAAAGAAGGAGCTGCTAACCAGAGTTGCTGTGATTATTATGCCAGAGGAAAGTGCATCATACCCTGCACTCTTAAGATAGATTGCAAGTATTATACTAACAAAACCAAAACCAAACATTCTAGCTATATTTGCAGCTAGCAGCAACTTTCCATCTCTGTTTAACCACGCCAATATAGTTGTCATTTGAAATCAACCACTGTCACGTCAATAAGTCAGGTAGCCAAACTCATCCTAACAACGTTTCCCTTCGGTTCGACTTCCTTGAACACTATAGCTTCAAATCTGTACACTTTTGTATCATCATCTAGCCACGCGTCGGGCATCGCACCTGCTTTTGTGCAAGTTTCGCACAAAAATCTTTCTTCATCCCATTTATGTTCCACAGGTACTTGCGGTAACAACAATCCAGAGCCGTAACGCCAGTGCACGATCAAACCATCCCTTCCAACCTTTATCTTATCCGTATATTGTTTAGGATTTTCTACCTTGATCAACTCTGGGTTTGTTAATACACTGAGCTCAACTGCTATCTGATCCAGCTCGTCTTTTGTAACTGGATGGAATCTAGGGTCGCTGCTTGCAGAGGCAATTGCTGCGTTAACAACAGCATCGTAAAGAACTCTCTCTGGCATAGGGAAGCCTATACAACCTCGCAACTCCTCAACTTGTCTTCGGTAGGAGTTTAGGGTTACAAATACACCAGCTTTCTCATTGTATTTGCTGGCAATATTGTTTGGTACGGTTATCTTCACATTCTTGGCAACATGATTCTCTAGGGCACTCCTAGCCAGTTTTATAAGTTCTACACCATCCTCATCGCTAAGATTCAATCTTTTTCAACCTCCCGTTAACGCTATGCTCGAACTCTTCCAATTTCCTGAAATGGCTTCCCTCCCAATAGACTTTACTACACTTTTTACAAAAATAAAATTTTGAATGCTTGTCAAGCACGCCGGCAGGAACGTAATTCTTTATAGAGTTTCCATCACTTGTTTCAAGCGATTCATTGCACATTGGACATCTTGATTTTTCCGACACAATCTTGATGCTGGCAATGTTAAGATTTTCGAGGATATGCGCTAGATCATCTACTTCATCTACACCATTCAGCAAGATACTATTCAGTCCAACCTTCATTGCCCTCTGGAACAGCACTCTATCTCCTGTAAGCAATACCCTGCTCTCTTTCAAGCCTATTTCGATCAGTTTTTTGTCTTCAGCATCATTGTAGTATAACGTATCAAAACCAAACATACGTAGCTTTCTGGCAAGACTACCTAACATTCCGTCAACAACAAAAACTGGTTGCATCACGTTCATCGAGCTTCAGGAGGAACTTCTCCAGGACGGACCTCTCCCCTGCACTCTTCGCATATGAACTTCCCGTCATTATACTGCAGGTAATCCGACCATTCGTTGCATTCATCGCAGTAGCCTGCTATGAAAGCTGGACTTCTTCCAGTTTCGCCTCTAAGGATATTCGCTTTTTCAGATACAACATCCACAAGTTCTGGCGTAACAGCAATAACATCTGAAGACGATATCACACCGACTAGTTCGTTTTTGTAAGTTACACCAAGCCTCTTTATGTTGTGTTTTCGCAAAAGCCTTGCTGCCTGTGTAATGCCTTGCTCGCTCTCTATTGTCTGTAACGGTTGCATTATGTCTCTTGCAAGTATCTTGCTCGGCAGTTCATCATTGATAGTTGCTCTGGACACTATATCCCAGTCGCTAACTATTCCGAGGGGTTTGCCGTTTTCCATTACTATCACGCTTCCAACCTTCGCTTTACTCATCTTATCTGCAAGTTCTTTCACACTTGAATTAGGAGCTGCAGTTATCACTGGGCTGTTCATTACATCCTTGACCATTACACGTGTAGTCATGTGTGGGTCAGTTTCCTCTCTGCGCGTCAATGACTATCCTTCTCCAAACCCACTCTTAATCATTGTGTTGTACATTGATGCTAGCTCCAGCTTCTCCTTTAGCCGAGTAAACTATCTTGCTCATACCTGAGGGCATGGCACGAATAATTTCGTCAACACTCAAACTCTTGGCAAAGTCAGAAAGCTCGTCTCCCACAATCTTCACAAATTCGGCTTTGATCTTCTTAGCAATTTCGGATACTTCTGCACCATTTGGCGCTATCAAAATATAGAACAATGAATTTCGTTTTACGGAATCAGGAGCTCCACACATCAGCGTAAGTTTCTCCTTTATTTTCACTAGCCCAACTGCCAGTCTTAACTCTAAACCCTTGATGTAGTTGCGTTTACCTTCTATAACGAATGCTCCCTTGGGCAGGTACTGACCACTGGGAGCCGCTTTCTTTATTTGATCCGCACGGACCCAGTAGGCATCTACCGTAAACAATCCCTCCCTCCATGCCCTGCTGAAACTTGCCGTAGCCTGTGCAACTTGGTTTATGCTCCGCTCTTCATCGCCCTTTGCGTTATTTAGTATGAAAAAAGGCGAGCCATGCACTTCTGCATGAAATACAATATCGTTGTCTGTCAGATGTCTTCTAATAAGTGCAGAGTTGGAAGATGTGTCCCTGCCACCTACGGCGAACAATCCATCGAGAGTTACAAACCATCTATAGCGTTCGTACCATTCTTTGCTTGCAAGCTGTTTAACACTGATTTTTTTCTTTGCAACTTCTGAACGCCTTTTCAGACTGTCAAGCTCTTTCAGTATCTTGTTCTTGGCGCTATCGATCGATTTTGTTCCTTTCTCAAGTTCCTTTGCCCTACTATACAGCAGCGATGCAACCGAAGGTATCTTTGCATTTTTGAAGCTGAACTTTTCATCTTTAATGCTCAACACAGTAGATCCTCTTTCTTCATACATTTTGGCATTATTTTCTTTGAGAAGTTGTTCTACGGATGAATCATCAACACTACTTACACCGCGTTTTGTAAGTGTCATCAATGCATCCGCAAAATTTCGTACGAAAGCAGATTTATCGATTAATGCGGCTTTTGCCTTGTCCTGTTCATTTATCGCTCTTTCTAGCTCTGCTATCTTGCCAGCAAACTCGCTTGACTTTACGCTCTCCCCTACACCTTTCAGGTAATTGGTGAGAACAGCATCAACAGCTTCCATGTAACTGCCAACATGTTCAATAGTTCCTTGATTTTCCTGCAACGACAACGGCGAAGCATCAATTGCAACTTTATCCTGCATAACCATTATGGGTTCGTGCTTCCCATTGCAAACATCAGAAACCAGATCCATGATGTTCCTGTATAGCCTGTTTACATCCTCTTCTTTCAGATCACTGCATTTAGTATTCAATTCAAGATTAGATTTTTTCACTATGTACTCGACGAATTTCTTTCCTAACGCAATGTTCCTGCCTGTCCAACGTGCTACATCGAGATCTGATGAGCGTATAGGTTTCATATGCTCTGGTTTGAGCTCCAGAACATCAACTGCTCTTGTTGGGGGATAAGCATAGTTTGCATTCACCTTGAGCACCCTATGTCTAACATCAATTGGGTTCAGTACTGCCAGTATCTTCATCGATTCATCGCACAGAATTATGTTACCACCCGCAAAAAATTCCGCAACTAAATTTCTTACACTGCCATCAACTGAAAACTTGATCGAAACTATTCTTTCACTTCCAAACTGCTGGATATCATCTACCTTCGCTCTAACAATTTCTCTTCGCAAAACATCAGTAAGCTCACTCTCCTCCATAGTATCAAACTTGTATTTGGTGATCCAGATGCCCTTGTCAGATATTGCCAGCATAATGTCAGGTTCTGTTGGATGATGCAACTTTAGCACAATAGAATTTCTCGTTACAGCGTAAACATTACTTACATAATATCCATTAGAAACTTTCTTCTTTATTTCATTGATCAGATACCTCAACTCTATGCCAGAGAGCTCCATGCGCGATACTTGCAGGTGCTGAAATTATACTGTTGCGCTGACCAAAAGGAATTAAACCAAGTCCATACAGAGAGAAGCAAGAAAAGCGTTGGGGCCAATAGACAAGATCTTCTGGATGAGAATAGGGTTTGGCGTGGTGGCTGGTATAGTTGCAGGCGCGCTAGGGTACCTTAGCATTAACCCATTGGCCTTCAGGGGTGTAGGAGTTGGGTTCATGATCTACTTTGTTTCCTACGTTGTAGCAAGATTTCAGTTTCAAAAGATTCTGCCTCCGACTGATTATAAGAAGATGATCACGACTGGTATGGCCGGTTACGTGTTCATATTCATGTTTGTATGGATACTGTACAACACATTTTCGCTAGGACAGCAGACAGGTTAAATATAGTTTTTCTCAAATAATACTGAAATGTGGAATTACAGAACTCCAGGCATTCCTGACGAAATGTTCGAAAGGATCGAACCAGTGCCCATAACGAAAGAAGAGGTAAGGGTGATCGCGCTAAGCAAAGCAAGACTGAAGGAAGGAAACGTTGTGATAGATATTGGGTGCGGCAGTGGCAGCATAACTATAGAGGCAGCAATGCAGGTAGCACCTAGCGGCAAGGTGTATGCGGTAGATCAGGATGAAAATGCGATCAAACTTACAAGAGAAAATGCAAAGAAGTTCAACGTTACGAATATCGAAGTCATACACTCAAAAGCGCAGGATGTAATGAGCAAATTGCCAGCTGCTGACGCCATATTCATTGGAGGAACTGGAGGCGACACTTACGATATAATCAAACTTGCATACAGCAAGCTGAAGAAGAACGCTCGGATAGTCATAGACACTATACTTATAGAAACTGTGTATCATTCATTGAAAGCCTTAGAAGAAATAAAGTTGGAGAACGTTGATGTTACACAGATCACCATATCAAAGAGCAAAAAGGTCAGTACTGGAACAATGATGCTCGCAAGAAATCCAGTGATAATAATATCCGCACAGAAGCCGTAAGATTATTGCGTTTAAATATAACAGAAATTATAACGCTAGCACATGTCTGGCAAACTTTTCTGCATTGGCTGCGGTCCAGGGGATCCAGAGTTGCTGACACTGAAGGCCGCGGACATCTTAAAATCAGCAGATATAATCTTCTGCCCAACTTCTAGAGCTGGAAAGGAGAGCAAAGCACTAGCAATTGTCAAACCCATCTTACACCAGAGGAACGAGAAACCAGAGATAATTGACCTGATCTTCCCCATGGTGAAGGATAAGGAAACGCTTAGTGAGACATGGAAGAATAACGCGAATCAGATTGCAAAGAAATGCGTTGCAGGAAAGAAAGTTGCGTATCTATGTGTAGGCGATCCGTCGCTATACAGCACCTTCACTTACATACACAGAGAACTGAAGAAGCAACACCCTGATGTAGGTATTGAAATAGTACCTGGTGTCGCGTCCATGTTTGCATTTGCATCGCAGGCAAAGATCAGTCTAGCTGAAGGAGATGAGACTCTCGCAATTGTTCCTGCATGTTACGATTTGAATAGAGTAAAAACAACTGCAAGTTCTTGTGACACGGTAATTTTCTTGAAAGATGGTAGATACTTCAGCAGCGTTATCGAGATGCTAAAACAGTCAGGCTTTTCAGAGGATTCGTTAATTGCGATTGCACAAGATGTTTCTGCAGAGGGCGAAGTTATAAAGGTCGCAAAGCTGAAGGAAGTATCTGACAGCAACCCTGCAGAAAAATATTTTTCGATAATGGTGGTAAAGCGTGAATAAGCATAAGGTATGTTTTGTAGGCGCAGGGCCAGGAGATCCTGAGCTGATTACGCTTAAAGCAAAGAGAATGATTGAAACCGCAGATACAATAATCTATTCTGGCTCGCTGCTAAATCCGAAGTTATTGAAGTACGCAAAGAAGAGCGTGACACTTTATGATGCAGCCAAAATTGACAGGGAAAAGATATTTGAAACTTTAAGGGATGCTGCTAAGAAGGGCAAGTTTGCTATCAGACTACATGATGGCGATCCAGCACTCTTCAGTGCGATAAGGGAGCAGATAGACAAGTTAGAACAAGAGGGCATAAAGTGTGAAGTTGTTCCGGGGATAAGTGCATTGTTTGCAGCGGCTGCAAGGCTTAACCTTGAGCTAACCTTGCCAGGAGTAACACAGACTGTGATAATAACAAGGGCTGAACTAAGAACTCCTGTTCCAGATAGGGAAAGGATCTCCGAACTTGCAAAGCACAAAAGTACAATTGCATTTTATCTTAGTGTGCATTTAACAGATCATCTTGTCAGGGAATTGCTGGCAGGAGGTTATCCAGAAGAGACTCCAGCCGCTGTAGTGTATAGAGCCAGCTGGGACGATGAACGCGTAATAACTGGCACACTAGCAGACATAGGAAAGAAGGTAAGATCTTCTAGGATAAGCAAGACCGCAGTAGTTATCGTTGGAGATGTGATACGACCAAAGAGTTACGAGTACTCGAAGGTGTACGCATCTTCAGAAGCTGAATACCGCAAACGCTTCAAGAATATCTTGGAGGCTGACTATAAGGAGCATCGCCCGAAGCGAAATGCGTTATTCTATACAAGACCTAGAAAGTAGAACGATCGTCTATCAACAAATTAAGCGATCTATGGTATGTCCGTAATGGTTTCACAGTCTGTTTGAGTGTCAGTACCCACGCCCCCATCAGCTGTGTCATTGCCTTCCTGGCAGTTGAGTCTGTCATCACCAGCACCTCCGACGATATTGTCATTTCCCTCATTAATGATCTCAGAGCTATATACATCATCTCCGTAGAACCTGTCCCTACCACTACCTCCACTCATCTTATCATTTCCAAGGGTCACAGTATCATCATCAGAACCACCGTAGATACTGTCGCCATACATTATATCGCCGCCAGTTCGACCGATGATAGTATCATTCCCAGATTTTATGATATTGTTACCTTCAAATTCAGTGATATAGTCTCCATACATGTAATCTTTATCAGCACCACCGTCTAGCTTATCATTGCCTGCTGTTATCGTATCATCATCAGCACCACCATAAATAAGGTCACCAACTAAACTATCCGTCCCGTTTCCACCCCTTAGGAAGTCTTTACCAGCTATTACCTCATTTTTACCGTTACCAGCCACTATATAATCTCCAATCAGAGCATCGTTACTTGGCCCACCTACAAGAATATCATCACCAGCACTTATCGTATTCCAACCTGAATCTCCAAAGATACCGTCGCCAAACAAGTAATCGTAACTCTTCCCACCTTCCAGCTGGTCATCACCAGCACTTACTTGATTTATGCCACCACCTGTAGAAATGGCATCACCCCACATCCAATCGTTGCTAGTTCCACCCTGTATAATATCATCACCAGCACTTATCGCATCATCACCAGCACCTCCATTGATACCATCACCAACCATGGAACGGTAACTGTATGAACTGATTCGGGGCGAATCATCAGTATCATCAACTAGCAAGATCGTGTCGTTGCCGCCCTGTATAGTGTCATCACCAGCTCGGCCACCAAGACCGTCACCAATCAATTGATCGGAAGTACCACTGCCGATGAGTGTATCATTGCCTCCTATTATGATATCATCAGCGGTAGTACCAATGATATCATCGCCAACCAACGTATTGTAGCCTTCTCCTCCATAGATGATATCATTACCTTCACCACCACATATCAAATCGTTACCCTGAAGTCCGTCTATTGTATCGTTACCGCCCAAGCCATTTATTACGTCATCACCTTGGGTTCCTACAATCTCATCATCACCAGGGGTACCTTCTATAGTCACAAGGCTTCCAAAACAACGCATCTCTTCACTGGCAATTAAAGCATCATCACCAGCATCATATACACGCTTCAGCATCTCACTAAATTCATCATTCTTGCTCCTGAGATCTTCGAAACCTTGCTGTTCAGCGCTTTCCCATGATGCAACAGCACTGGCAAAAGAAACGTACGGTATCGTACTAACGAGGAATGCGACCGATACTATCATGGATATTTTTTTCATTCTATTGATACTACTGGATGATTAGCTTTTAATGTCTAGAAGTAAGCATTAAGAAGCTATGGAAGATGCTTAGAAATTTTCTATTGCTGGAAATATATACTCACTGTTCTATAACGTAATAAGAATTCAGAAACCGTCAAAATATAAACTTGCAACAAGAGAAGAAAAATTAGGGTCGTTTGCTCCAGCGATTTACCATTACTGCGCTTGCCAATGAAGCTACAATCCCAGCGACTATGGCTCCCAAGAACACTTGGTTCAATATGAAACCCGGAACCGCACCTGACAGCCAGTTATTCATTGTTGGAGATGCCACATATCCGAGAAAGCCTATGCTGAATCCTATTGCAGAAAAAACAGAGAGTGCTGCAAACCTTCCCATTGCAAGCACCTTTTATGTGAATCTCGGTAACTCTTCTGCGCCCGGCACCGATGGTAGTCTGCTATCTACGCTTCCCTCAGCAACTGCAGATGCTTCTGCTAGGATCTTATCGACTTCTTCGCTAGACACGTCGTTCTGGAAGCTGAAGTTGCCTCCTTGCAGTGTATCGACGAGCAAGTTGCCTAACATGCCTGTCATCTCCCCTATCTCGCTCTCAGCATCAGGCATGAATTTCGCTAACCCTATCTTCACACTCTTCAATGCACCGACTGCGGGTACTAGTGCCACCATAGCATCACCCACGTCGTGAACTGTGCCAAGTCTCAAGTGTACCTGCTCTAACGCCATTCTTGCATGGCTCAGCATCTTGGTTACTTTGCGCACCTCGGCTAACTCGTTTGAGAGTACTCTTCCAGCATCTACGTCATGTCTCTGCATCGCATCGACTATCTTCTTGAACAGTGTACCGTCTTTCTCTCGCATCTTTGCGAGCATGGTATCCATTTTTTGAGTCTGTGCCTGCAGTCTATTCATTGCAGAATCTAATCTTGGTCTCAATGGTCCCTGAGGTTTTACTGAGTCCTTGATCTTCTCGCCTACTCCTCGATTGTCGCTTCTTGTCCAGTTCTTGCTAAAGCTACTCATTGGTCGATCCTGTTACGTTTTATTATTAATTTCAGGTGTGTAGCAAAATTAGCTTCTAACTAACAAAATAGATGTCATTATGATATACATCTCGCTCTACGCAAACGAATATTATAGCACAGACCTCTCCTCCAGAGAAACTAATTATTAGCAAGTATGCGTTTATCATGCCATGCCAGATGACAGGCCAATAGCTGTATTTGATTCTGGTATGGGGTCATTATCAGTTATACAAGCACTTAGAGAAGAGCTTCCTAACGAATCCATAGTCTACCTTGCTGATAGAGCTCACTATCCTTATGGCAAAAAGACTAGGGAGCAGCTAAGATCTATAGTAATACAGACTTTGAAGTTTCTGGAAAAATTTGACCCGAAATGTATCATCGTAGCATCGATCACGCCATCTATGCTGGTGTTAAGGGAATCTAGACTGCATACAACGGTTCCGGTCTTTGGTGTTTATCCGGCACTTGATAATGCAGTAACACTGTCAAAGACAAAGCATATTGCACTGATGGCCACTGAAGGCACTATACGGAGCAGTGAACTGGAGGAATATGTCAAGCCTTACATTACGACCACAAAGATACTTATGGTAAATGCATCATCAATAATAGATCTTGTAGAATCAGGAAAATTTTTGCAAGATGCAAATGTCAAGGAAACTATAACCAAGGCAATGCAGGAGGTCAAGGCAGATCCAAAGATCGATGTTGCCGTTTTGGGGAGTACGCATTTACCTTTGATAAAAGAACGTATAGCAGATCTTTTTCCAAAACTACAGTTTGCAAACCCAGCACTTGATGCGGTAAAGCAAGTTAAAACATACTTGCAGCATCAGGAAATGGAGAGCAAAGGCAAGGGAAGCATGAAAATATTAGTGTCGAAGAACAAGGAGCAGTTCGAAAACATTATCAGAGCACTGGGGATAAAGGAAAAGGTAGAAGATGTTGTTCTTGATTTTGCGATAGATGTATTCTAGCTATCAATTACCTTCCTTACCTTCCTGAAGACATCGATCCACGCATTCCAGGTTAATTTTCCTGTTTGCGTGTTTTGCCTGCTAGGATGATATGATGCAATCAGCGTTTTGTCAGAAAGTTGGTATGACACATTATGCTTGAATTTCAGACCAGTGACATTTTGCATAGAAGTGTACGTATTGAATGCTAGTGATCCTAAAGTTAAAACTACTTTGACATTTTTTAGAATCTTAAACTCTTCTGAAAGGTAGCATGAACAATTCGCGATCTCTTGTCTAGTCGGTTTATTCTCCGGCGGGGCACACCTTACTATCGCTGTAATGTAGGCTAACTTTAACTTCAAACCATCGTCTCTGCTTTCACTGGTTGGCTGATTCGCAAAACCGTTCTCATGAAGCGCTCTCATCAACCAATCACCGGAAGAATCCCCCGTAAACATCCTTCCAGTCCTGTTGCCTCCATGGGCGGCTGGTGCGAGACCTATGATCAACAGTTTGGCATCTGGATCGCCAAAGCCATGCAATGGTCTGCCCCAGTAATCCCAATCATTGTAACGTCTGACCTTCACTTTAGCAACGTTTGCAATGTACTTTGCAAGCCGAGGACATTTTTTGCACGTTATTATTCTTGCATTTAAGACTTCAAGAGATCGCATGTGTCAGGTAGATAAAAATTAGGTATTATTTGTAGCTGCTCTGGTTAAGCGATAAATTGGAAGGCTCGATGTCGAGTATGAAGTTTCTGTACTTAGTACCAGTGTTACTTCTCTTGTCTGCATCTGCGGTAGGTGTGCGGTTTAATCACGTCGAAGCATCAACAATGGAACCCAACGCGAAGGTCTTTCTGGACAGAACATCATACGGTCCAGGTTCGATCGTTTATGTCAGCATTTTTGATCGCAATTTTAATCTTCAGGACGATGTTGTAGAAAGCATAGATCTTACGCAGATTGTTGACGGAGATCCCATTGTAGAAGTTAGGATTGTGCAGCCGACACAAGGCAAGTTTACGCTCAGTGCGGTAGACGGTTCTATTAGGGACAGCAACGGCAATTCTGTAAGACAGGCTATAGAGAGCGGACCAGACACATCGATTTTTGAGTTTGTAGTTCAACTTCCAAATGATATAGAAGCAAATTCATCAGTTGGTGTGATATACAATGATCCTTTCGAGCTTTCGCCTACAACAAGGGAAAAGATTCCTACACAACAAAAGATTGAGATTACAGATACGCGTTTTATGGATCACACTGGCAGAATTCTGCAACAAATTAATGCAGAACAAAGAGTTACGATCAGTTCAGTAATACAGAACCGCATGAGTGCGAATCAGCAGTATTCATACATAGTTCAGGTAAAGGATTCTGATGGATTCACAGTTACACTGTCATGGATTTCTGGGAATGTTGAGGCACAACGATCCGCAAATGTAGCGGTACCGTGGACGCCTGATAAATCTGGGGAATACACTATCGAGATCTTTCTTTGGCAAAATTTGTTCAAACCAGTTCCGTTATTGTCAAAGCAGGAAGAAAGTGTGATAGTAAGCTAAATCTAAACTATAGTCACGGTATCATGCCATATCACATGATTCTGAACGTCGACATAGTTTATTCGAACCTCGTTGCCTTTGATACTTTTCCCGGACTCATCGGTGCTGGGTATCTTTAGCAGAGCCTTGAAGATACCTGTATGTGGTCCTGTCTCTTTAAACGATGTTCTGAAAATCTTCGATGCAAAGCTGTCAGATACGTCTTTTCCATCTATTTCAAGGGATACGAACCCTCCTGCTGGCCTGTAAGAATCAATGGCATCATAGTGTTTGTTCAGGTTCTTGTCAACTATGGTGACAACGGCTTTCTGTCCAATCTTGTAAAAATCTCTATCGAAGTAAACACGAATACTCAAGGAATCTCCTGTATTATTATACAGATCTTCTTGAGCTGCAACATTCTGCACAACACCCATGAAAATCCATGGAATCAGAGTAAACAGCAGAACATAGGGGATTTGCATTACTCATTAATAACGGCAATGATTCTATTAAATAGTGCGAAATGTCAGCAAAACTTATTGTTTAGCACTTCCACCATTGCATGTGCGAAGATTACTAATTGCGATCGCTTTTAGTATAATGTTGATCTCCGTATCGTTAACTCTTCCTTCGGCACAGGGTTACCTAAGCCCTTTACGCGAGCCAAAGGAGACACTTTTCACTTCTAATATGCAGATAAACCTAGTAGTAGTTGGAGATCAATGGAGTGCGGAGGATCAAGAAGCAATTTCTTCGAAGCTAATAAAATCATACAAACCCATACTATTGGAGGAAAACATACCGATTGGCGTAGAGTACAAGTACAACTACACCTTTTTGTCTGCTGACGACCTTTTTTCTACTAGGCTCTATACATTCATTGAAGATTCTACACTCGAGGTCGAGATGCCTGAACCAATAGCACAATGGGTTGTCTCTGAACACCCAGAATTTGGAGACGTACGTTCTGTCGCGTACAGAATAGTTCAGGCACAAGACGTTGAAGAATGGATAATGGATAACTGGGAATTAGCTGATGGGTATACTATCTTTTTTTTCTTACCTCATAACGATGAATTGAACTATCTGCACACTTACGGCATGCTAACAAACGATCCTGATACTGATCAGCAGTTCCTGCAGGAAGGCATGATGGGATTTGGAGGTACCTACAGATTTTACTTCATAGACCTTACAGCAGGACCTTGGATATATCCACCAGCATTTGTATCATGTGAAGACGCACAAAGCGCTATGTGCGATCAGGTAAATTTCACAGAAAACAAAAACATATACGACATAGCTTCGGCGGAAGAAAGCCATGGAATTATCTCAGAATATGTGAACAATGCAGTTACCTTGCTGTATACTCCAAGCTACGTTTACGCTCCTTTCTACAGGCTTAATCACGATATTTCCATCTTTTTGATCGATTTTACTGCGGAACGAGAATTATACGGTGCTGCTGAGGAGTTTATTAACAGAGATCTGATTGAGCGCGAGTTCAGACACCTGCTACCTTATGTTAACTGGACAAGCAGTGTACTCGGTTTGAGCGTTGATGACCTGCCTGAAGATCTGCGAGATACTATTGTAGACAGTATGGGAATTATGTCGGTTGATGGTTCCGATGTTGTAATAGTTGACAGTGCCACACTGATTGATGGATTAGACACGTGGGCTCTTGGTGAGCTTACGGAACAAGAATTGAAGGAATTAGAAGAAAAAGCTGAAACAACAGTCATAATCCCGGTGTTCATTTTTGTGTTTGACAATGAAGCTTATGTTGATCAGTATGGACTTGTTGGTCTTGCAGCTCCCGATCCTACGGATCCCAGCATTCCATGTTGCACCGTAGTTGCTACCAGTAAGTACGATGTTTCTCTTAATGGACAAGGATTAACTGTCCTAGCAATACATGAGACCGCACACGTTCTGGGTCTTGCACATCCCCATGATGGATACAGACCAGATATAGGCAATTTCGTTGATTGGTTTTTTGACTGGTCTTACACGCCGCTAACATACGGCGCTCCTACTGCCAATGGCTGCGGGCTGAATGAGCTGTGCGGGATGGTAATTGCCGAGTTTGGCAAGTTTAACTTTGACGCGATTGACAGAGGCATGGTACTGAGTATTCTAGACGAAGCACAGTTTAATGTTTATGACGCTATGCTTTTGCTTGATGATCTAGGTTATGACTCCTCAAACATACCTTCAGAAATAACTTCAAACCTTAATGCAATTGATTCAGATGTGGAAGAGGCTGAGAAACACTTTGAGTCTATGAACTATTTCAGGTTGGTAACTTTCAGAGACCCTTCAAGCATAATGAATCCGATGGATGATGCTCTTGATTATGCATTGAGAGCGTTGAAGACCTCCGAGCAATTGTTGAAAGATGCAAGAGAACTGGATTCATTGATGACCGAAAAGCCAGCAATTAACTTGGATATTTCAGTAACAGTGAAGCAGAAGAATAAAGTAACCCTGGTTTCCGTGAAGAACAATGATGAACTACCATTATTTGGCGTTAAACTGAATATGGAAGATGGCTCGATAAAATTTGTCAAGGCAAGAGGATGGGATAGAGACAGGATTGATCAGAGCACTGTGATGCTAAGCACAGATGATAGACCAATCGGTGCTGGCGAGTCCATCATAATTGTACTTATTTCGGATAATCAGAACGCATCATTACAATGGTCTGCATTTAGCAAGGCTGGCAATGAGCTAGGAAATGGCATTGTATCTAATTTATCCTAAATCATTGCAGAGTAAACATGTTAAATACATTGTTCATGAAGGAAAAACGAGCAATGAAGACATGGATATTATGCATAACAGCGATCTCGGTACTCTTAGCGATAATTTTGCCACTAACATTATTGATGGATGATACAGACGAAGGTAGTTCATACGGAGCGGTCGATTCAGTTATTGGAAAACAAGTATCTGTCTTTAAAGACCGAGTATTCACAGCAAACGAGGATTCTAACACGATAACAGTGATCGATCCCGAAACAAACACGGTTGAAGCAACCATAGATTTAACAGGTTTTGATCCGAGAATGCCTTTTGACCCAAACAAACCGCTCTCATCTATGCACCATAGACCACTCTACAATGGAGCAATAGACCCGCACGGAATAGATGCATCTCCAGACGGAAAACTGATCGCAGTAACAGCCAGAGGATCTGGTAATGTGTACTTAATCGATGCAGGCAAGTTGGAAAAGATCGGCAACCCACAGGGTATAATGGTTGGAAGAGAACCGCACGTTCCAACATTTACAAATGATGGCAAGAAATTATGGGTTACAGTACGAGGAAGCAACTACATTGCAGTGATTGATGTTGATTTTGCTATAAAGAATAACAGAGATAGATTTCAGTGGAGAATCCTAACGTTAGAAGGACCATCGATGGTTGAGTTTTCACATGATGGTAAGTTGGCATTCGTTGCCAGTCAGAAAGAGGCGAAACTGCAGGTGTTGGATGTTGCAAAGAGAAAATCTATAGCCGTAGTAGACTTGCAAGAACACGATCCTCTTAGATTCACACCTTTTGTAAAGCTCAGTCCTGATGGCAGTGAATTATGGGTAACCCATAAACTGTCTGATGCAGTTGGAGTGATAGGTGCAAAAGAACCGTTCAATTACTTGAAGAGAATATCGTTACCAACAGGTAGCAAACCAAACCATGTTGAGTTTGTAGGAAATTATGTGTATGTGTCATTAGCACAAGTAA
Organism: Candidatus Nitrosomirales archaeon; assembly: GCA_049199595.1. Taxonomy (GTDB): domain Archaea; phylum Thermoproteota; class Nitrososphaeria; order Nitrososphaerales; family UBA213; genus JBMCYV01. The sequence continues at coordinate 18,369 of JBMCYV010000015.1, read as the reverse complement.
ATGCAACAACGCAGTCAAGCAACATAGTAATAATCGATAGACAAGCAAAGGCAATAGTTAGCATAATCGAAAGTCAGGGAAAGGAAGCACATGGAATCTGGGCCAATCCTGAAGGTACGCGATTATACGTTGGACATGAACAGAGTAATGATGTTACCGTGTTTGATACGACAGATCCGGCATCACCAAAATTTGTAACAAGGATACCCTTAGGTTCAATGAAGATGCCTAATGGTGAGTTGCTAAATACAAAACCAATCGATGTTGTGTATAACAGAACAAAGTAAGATGCTTCCAGCCTTTTATTTTATGCGAGTGCATGATAATTAATCAATACCAACCACAAAAGAATAAATCCTTGGCAGCGTGCTTTTTCATTCATGGGAGATACGGACAAGCTTACGCAAATGAAATGCACTGCCTGTCACAGGGGCGAGCCTACAGTCACGGATGCTGAGATTGTAGAATTTCATCCTCAAGTGCCTGAATGGCAGATTGTGGAGAAGGATGGTATCAAACGCCTCGAACGCGTGTTCAAGTATGAAAATTTTGCGCAAGCATTAGCGTTCGCAAACAAGGTCGGCGAACTTGCTGAGGCTGAGGGGCATCATCCAGCGTTGCTGGTCGAATGGGGGAGAGTTACGGTTCAGTGGTGGACGCACAAAATCAAAGGTATGCACCGCAACGATTTCGTCATGGCTGCCAAAACAGATAAGTTGCAAATGACATCATAAATTGCTGGAATCCTGATCAATAATACTTGTGCTAGAACTGAATAACTTGTTAGAAAGACTAGTATATGATTGAATATTTAAATTCATTTTAATTTTACCCAACAAATTTGTCTGATCGCTTAGTGACTAAAACATAAATCACTTAATTCCATCTGCAGAATGAAAACCATGTTAAAGCAGCCAGATTCTAGAGGCGGAACGCGTTCGGCGTTAACCGATTCAAAGAGAACTAAATGGAGACCCGCATTTGTTATATGCAAGTCATGCTACTGGTGCGCATCCGAACTTACAAGTTCGATTGAAAGGTGTCCTTCATGCTTTGGTGTTTTGTATAGAGAAGAGTTGAATACAGAAGCCATTAATTGCAATGTATAATTGCCTCGAGTTCTGGATCTCGCATCTGTATTCTTGAGTATGTTTAATGGGTTACTGTAAAAGTTGTTTGATCTTCCATATGGATTTAAGAACTCCTTAAGGAGAACAATAAGAAAATGAGCGAAATGACTGATTACGGCAAGATATGCTACTGGTGCGGACAGTACAAGAACATACACAGTAGTGAAGAGTGGCAGGAACATGATACCGAGTGGAGGCGAGTTGTCAAAGAGTACGGAACGCGCCCTATCTTCTGGAAGCGAGTTCTGTCTTAACGCTGTTCTACCTTTCAAGTTTTATAAATCATGTTTGCGAGCAGGTTTCTAACAAACATCATTTACTTTATTGAATTTTCATTATTAATTGACAACATGAGTAGATTTGTTGCACTTTCGTACACAAGCTGAAAATAATGGATGAACTCAAGGAGATCTGCAGAAATAATATGCAGTAGGCTGACAAAGTATTATTTTACTAAAAACAATACTGAAACAATATTAGTTTACTGATATATGCTCAGAGGATAGCATTATAACAATGAGCGAAATGACTGACTACGGCAAGATATGCTACTGGTGCGGACAGTACAAGAACATACACAGTAGTGAAGAGTGGCAGGAACATGATACAGAGTGGAAACACATCGTAAGAAAACACGGTATGCGTCCTATCTTCTGGAAGCGAGTTGTGAACTAGTCTTTTTTGAAAACTGTTATCCAATCCTTGCTTATGATTCCACTATGTGCAGCCCTAGTAATTAGAAGAGTTCTATGACGAATTACATAAGAAAACACATTTTCTATGCTAAAGCCTGCATCTTTGCCTATTCTTGCAAGTATTTCGTGTGTAGGAACTGGTATCTTTCTGATGACACCATCGCCAATTACAACAATATATCGCCCATTTTTTCCACCATAACTTTTCTTTAGCACTCTAAAAACTTCTTCAAAATTTTGCTTCATATCTTCAAAGAACTTATACGCTATATACGCCCTGAACTTATCGACTTTATAGATCTTCTGTAATATCGTATTGTAATTATGATATCTGGTACCTTTGAACAGATGCAGGTCCGAATAATCCTTCGACGAAACAGCCTCAGTTCCAACATACCTCTTTTTCAAATCAATTTTCTTCTCCTCATCCAAGAGCCCTAACCAATACATCTCTAGTTGATTTACTCTTGGATAATCCATGGCATTTATGTAAGGAGGGGATGTAATGCTGACATCGATGGAACTCTTATCAAGGTCTATTTTTCTAGCATCATGTCGTATTAATTTTGCTTTGACATCTTTGTAGCAATCATTAGAGAATTTCAAGATTCTTGGCATAAACTTATTGAGGCTCTGTTCAAATTTATTGAAAACTAGTGTTTTATCCATTTTGGATTTTTTCTTCAAACCCCATTCTGTCTTTTCAGGGAATATCTGATCTGCATCAGCTAAGGAAACGGTACGTATTATTGCTGATAAGCAAACATAGAAGAAATCGCTTATATCTTTGTCGGAACTGGTCTTATCAATGCTTTTCTTCACCATTGCGATACTTCTTGAAATTTCTCCGTCAAACCAGTGGTCTCTGTTAGGAAAGTCCGGTACTTCAATGTCGTCTATTTCAGATGAATACAACGTTGAAATAAGCTTGCTTCTAGCTGATTCTAGTTCACTTTTTTTATAATACGTAGTTTTTACTTTCGTTAAAAGTCTGGCCATGGGATCTATATCAATACCGCAGGAGTTAACACCCAGCAGTTTTGCCTCCACTAATGTTGTTCCCGATCCGCAAAATGGATCTAAAATCCATTTATCATTCTCTTCCCTATCGGTAGTTTTGCAGAATTTTAGAATAGCCCATCGTGGGATTTGCGGAATAAATTTTGCCGGAAACTCATGAATACCATGAGAGGAGTAGGCTACATCAGTGGAGTCTATGAAAATGGTCGAATTATTAGGAATGTTGTATAGAGGAATATCTGGCACAGATACGGTTTTGCCTTTTCTTAACTGCCGTATAACATTGGTGCGCAATTCCTCCAAATATTCTTCTACTTCTTTTGCATCAGCAAAGTCAAACATAGTCTTCTTTGTGTTGATACGCACATCAAAGACATCATCTCAAATGGTAATATTTCTTATCATTTAGAGAATCTTTGTCATTACCATGGTCTCCAACTTCGTTGAATGAATGCGTATCCATCTGAATTTCTCCTATGCAACTTCTTGATACGTACCATAGCCTCCAACGTGCTTGACACTTCCTTGAGATGGGGTGCTGATGATGGTACACCATGTTTCTGCAGTTCCTCCATGATCTCATCTATTTTACGTTCCTTCTTGAAGTATCTACCATCATACAACCTCAGCAACAACTCGGTGATCTCTCTTACCTGGGCTGTCGATACATGCTTTTCTGCAGAATTTAGTCTGCTGGCAAACTTGAATTGGAATCTATTATTTTCCATATCTCTTTCCAAAAGCTCTACGACCTCCTGACGTCTATTCCACTCCCAGTCCTGAATATCCCTTGGAACTTCTAAAGTGAAGCTGTCGCTGAACTCCTTTACTGTCGTAAAGCGATTGCCCGGCTGTCTATGTTGTCTGTACACGGTAGCTGCTACCCAACGATCCTGAAGAGGAAGTAAAGGGTTCTTAGTATCATACTCTGGAGTGAAGAATACTTCGTACATGAACTTGCCACGCAGAAACTTCACAATGTCCTCTTGGTCTAGTGCACTGGCAACCACGCCTGAAACTCTGTTGCGTATCAGGTTGAAGATCTTGTAGAGCATTATGTTTGTGCGGTTGTGCCATTCATATTTTATGAACCACGCGCCCATATCATCTAATGCAATAGCAGGCACTCTTCCATACACTGCGTTCAGTTCGCGCAACTTGAGGGTAAAGTCCTCTGGTGAGCGCTCAAAGAAATAGAATTTCTTTACTTTATCCCAATCCTGATAAACATCGTGCAGAACGTGCAACTCGAATCTAGACTTGCCAGTTCCCTGTGGTGCAGCAGCGAAGAAAGATGCAAAACCTTTTGTGTAGTAGGCGTAGCGTATTTTGTCCGATGCATGCATTCTGGGGTTATCGTTAACGCTAATCTGCATGTTAATCTACTAATTATATTATCGAAACCATGCTTATAGTAGTTCGTGTTAACAAGTTTTCTAACGATTGAACTATTAGTTGACCCACATCTTTAATATTAATCGAAGAAGAAATGAGTTGTACTGGTGTTATGTGACCGATTTTACGTCTTACTATCATAGTTGGTAAGGGTTTTAAAAAAAGAAGGATTGTTTACGGTGGCGTTTAGTTGATGAGAGTTCTGAATATGCAGGATTCTACTCTACCATCTTGGAGGCCATCATCTACGAGTAATGTGTTGTCGGTCTCAAGCGCTACGCAGCGCATTTAGTGGGGGACAAGAACAGAAATGTTACTTTCGCGGGCTCAATAGTTAGCAGAAGATAGACAATTAATGTTGCTCTAATTAGTATGAATCTCGTAAGAGCGGAATGGTTTAGGAATGCATATTCGAAGTTTGAAATAACTACAAATCTTATGTAAAACAGTTAGTCTATGGTTCTCTTGTCAGGGTGGAATCACTATGAACGAACCAACACTAAACTCTACTGCATCTGGCCTAAGAACTGATACCTCGTAGAGTCCAGGAGCCATGGTATCGGGCAATGTACCCTGAGCTGTTTTGTGCGATGGATTGGTATGCAAGCTGATCTCCGTTGTACTTTCAGCCATCTTGAAAAGTGCTACAGAACCGCTTACTAGCCTTCCCTCCGGGGCGTCAATTATCGTGAAGGGGTGCGGCGCCGCAGCTTCCGTTGGTACAATTTTAGTTGGCGCATATACATCATGGAAGCCGAACATAGCGGCGAATATCCCTACTAGCAATACTATCATCATACCTCGCCTGTATGACATTGAATACTCGATCGGGTCATGGTTAATTAATTTTTTGATGGTAATAATATGTACTTGAAATTCAGACAGTGATTTTAGCAATCACACCTAGCACATAACTATTGTTTCACTCGCTTAGTTGGCTAATTCACCGAATAGGAGTTATACTATTCCATGTTTCGGCTCTCTTATAGTATCTTTAGGTTGGAGGTCCGATATGACATGCTTGTTAAGCGGTGGCGATGTTCTTGACGCAAATCTCAATCAGTAGATCATTAGGATTATTTCGACAAAGACGTTGAAGGAAATTCTTTATGAGAAGAGTGGAAAGTATTCCACTGCATACAGAGATAGATAATTAGCGTTCCGAAATTTTCTTGATTTCCAGCTTTCCATATATCCTTTATAAAGACCCCCCCTCTAGTATCTTTTACACGCGTGCGTTTTTCGGCGCATTAGGGAAAACCTGTTCTAGACCTTACTGAATGCAATTCATACCGAGTTCGAACCATATATTTTCATTCTTGCAATCAAGGTGAAGCAACTCCAAGAATCTGATTAGTGCAGATTTCTAGTTGGAAGCGATCTGCCACGCTGACCTTGATGTGAAGAATTCCATGCCTGAGAGACGATCGGATCGGTCTGAACTGGGCGAAGTATGCGGGATGCGGGATTCGAACCCGCGCAATTGGCTTGGGAAGCCAATATCCTGACCGCTAGACCAATCCCGCCAAGTATCTCAACTAATCGAGTACGCTATTAAGATTATCAGATTATAACACATGGAATTGATTCTATGCCCATCAGTGAACAGTTCCATAACATCTAACAATTTTCTAAGCTTGCTGTTGATCTCTAGGAGAACCATATTCTATCGTTATTATTTCATGATCTTTGAATACATGATCTCCGAACTCAAGACTTTCGCTTCCATCAATATACATTCTAACTTTATTCAACTGATCATTGCATTTGTCCATTATGCAGTTTTCGTTAAATGTCTCGCCCCAGACATCGAAGAACTGACCCAGCGTAAAAGTCCTGATCACCGTAGATTCTATATGGATAACGCCAGAGGTATCATGTGTATGCAATGGATAAACTCCAAGTTTTTTGGGTACATACTTGTCCAGTTCATGAGTCTTGTAGAGTTCATGGTCGATCCCAATTCGTTTAGGTATAACCACATTTTCATCATTAATTATTAGCTTGAGTGTAACATGCATGTGAATGAGCAACGGTTTACCCTCATCCTGTTGCTTAAACTTGACAGCTTCAAGGGCATTATTGACAGCAACTCCTCCTAATGCCATTAAGGAAACTATCACACTCAGTGTAAGATAAACCCAAAACGATCCCAACTATATCTCACTCCATTACCCTATTCCTACCTTCTTATCAGTCTATCCACTTACCAAAATCAAGTAGAAAATGATTTTGCCAATGATTTTGCATGTTAGTAACACAGATATCAAAAATAGAAAACTGATTTATAACACGTATTCTAGATCCAACAAACCTAAGTAACAATTCATTGATCTGCATAAGTAGTGAACAAACTAACAATTATGGCAGTAATAATGGCAATGATGCTTTCAGCAGCAACCTTCGGATTAATACCAGCAGCATCTGCAATGCATAAGCCTGTCAAGATTCTCATACAGGTAAGAGATGCAACAACGGGCAAGCCATTACGTGGTATTGAATGCTCCACTGATCCAGTAGGGGGACCAGCATCCGCTATAACAAATCCTGGCGGAATAGCTAGGATTCTGCTACCAGCAGGCACTCTCATTGTAGAGGTAACATGTGATTCTACAGTACTTGATGCTGTAAGACTCAAACCTCATGGTACAACGGTTGTAAGAGTGCTGGTATAGCAGATTTCACTAGTATAAATAATCGAAATCAAGTTATTTTTTGTTCTGACACTTTTTTTGTGTTTTGAGAGTAATACTACGCGCCTATATGTCTCTCTACAGCGCCTGTAATATTTTCTAGGCATCAATTATTCTCGTCACATAAGTTTCATACTTACAAACTCTTAGAAACAGTATGGCTCTGTTGTATGGCATGAATAAGAAATCTACAGGCAAGAAAATGCCTGTCTTTACTTGCTGCGATAGGCACCCAAGTTACATTGTATCATACTTGGATGATGCATCCCGCACCATCTGGTATGTTTGCGATCAGCATATCAAGGAAAAGGCTTTCAAGAGTCTTTCCGTAAATCGTTACATATGCATAGAACCTATCACAGCCGAGCTATCCAAGTTACCACTAAAACACGCGATTAATTTGTAAACTCGGTATTTCAAAACTTGATTAAATTCTATTCAAGAATGCAAGCTTGCTTGACTTATACTGTAGCCAATGAAATTTGGTCATTGACTATATGCAGTATCGTGTAAGGCCTGCTGCACATTGGGCATAAACCGTGGTAAAGCGCACCAGCAAGTATTCCCTCCGAGTATAGTTGGTTGCATTTATCAATGCCGAAATATACGGGCCAAAAATAGTCAGACGTGCAATTACACTCCTTGTGAACTACGCGGAATACTACATCGGGCCTTATTACACGCTCTAGGCTGGCTAGGTCAAGTTCGATTTCCAATGATTGTATGAAAGGCACATTATTGCAATAATAAGACTTGAGTATTAGCAGATGAGTATTGGCGGTTATAGGTGCAGTTATATATTTTCATAATATAGAAAATTTCCCGCGAAATCACATACTATTTTATTATATTAGTGATCTCTTACTAGGCTGGGCGGTAGAAGAGTGGAGATAGATAAGAAGCCCTACACGACTTACCTAGGAGATCAGGCTAACGAATGTGCTAAATTTTGCTGGATGATGATGCAATACTGGTTCAACTGGCATTCATACTGGGTAAAGGTTGCAGACATTTATTCTAATACAGAATAATTTTAGCTGTACCGCAAACAGCGTCTTACTTATAAAATACGTATCTCTCTGACTTAATCTCGTCAAAATAATATTCTGATAGTACAAGATCTAGGCTATTCATTATTTCACATCGAATTTCATTTGGAATCTCTATCAGATAAAGCTCAAAAGCAGAAAGAGGCGATTCGAACAGCACGGTTAATGGATTCCTCTGGCAATTGGCTTTCTTATAGCTTATTCCTACGCTTGCTAATTTTTTTATCGTAAATATGATTAATGTGATCGCATGATTATAAAACAGCATGGAGCTTTGCCAGTAATTTTCTTAGTTAGCAATACGGATAGTAAAAATGTAAAACTAGTTCTATAACACGCAAGACATTTTCTCTATAAAGTAGTGGAGAAATGTAATAACGGTCAACTTGTCAGGATTAAAGCAAGGCAACAACATTCATGCGGCAATGTTACAAACAAAGGCAGATAAGGAACACGTTTCATTGCGTCGTATGCATTGGAGAGCTTTAGCGTTATTCGCGGTACTTGCAGTTTCAGTATTTAGTACTGTTCATAGCGTCGCGATTGCAGAAGAGGAATGGAAGGTTTACAAAATCACTGCTGAAGATGATCAAGGTTCAAGGGATTTCAAAATTCCTTACAAGATTACTAATGGAGAAGTAAAGGACATGACCGGAGATCGAATACTTGGTATGTTGCTCATACACGTACAGACTGATCCTGTAAATAATGGTAAAGTTGAACTCACAGTTCCGAGAAATCTAGTTGATTCAAAAATATTTGTTGACGGTCGTCTTTTTGATGTAGATCTTCTAGTTTCCGTAAACGGCGAGAACGTTAAGAGTGAAGAAATAAACGCTTCACCGTGTTTCCGCACGGTTTCGTTTGATCTTGCAGCAGGTTCTACACAGATATTTGTAAGCGGAGTAACAGCATTCGTTCCAGAAGAAGATGAAGAGGACAGCGAAGATGGATTTCCTTCGATTTACATTTCTACTGACAAGGATAACTACAAGCAGGCTGAGCTAATCACGATCTCGGGTTGCACCTCTCTGGGGTTAGATGACAAGAATGTTGTCCTAGAAGTAATAAACCCAGAAGGACAGGTATTCAAAACTGTACTAGTGACTCCCGATAGTGACGGTTCGTTTTCGACACAAATGACTGTTGAAGGTGAACTGGGGATAGATGGCACATACACGGCAAGAGCAACCTACGCGGGTGAAACCGAGTCCAGCACTTTCGTTGTTCCAGAATTTCCGCTTGCAGCATTATTGGCGTTTGCAGTTGCGGTTTCCATGATAACTGTTTTTGCAAGAACCAAAGCAGTAAAGTTGTAAATAACTACAGTTACCTATAGTAAATTGACTTTGACAAATACAACAAGCACTTAGTATACATTAAAGCTTACAGTGCTGATTGGAGCCAAGGGAACAGGACTGTTTACACTTTGCCACACGAAGATCTCTGCTTGATAATGTCCATCTTCTTCAGGTAGCCAGAATACTGCTGGTTTGAGCGGATGATTAGGTGACGCGGATAGATCCTGAAGCGACATCAAAAGTACGGTAATTCCTTCCTGGTCTTTAATCTGAACAATGAATGTAAAAGTCATTTCATCAGACGAATAATTCATAACATCAGATCCTATTCCAATCATGCTACCCGATTTTGCTCCCGTAATACCAGCCCAAAACTCATTGATGAGTTGCGGATTTGACACAGCTAACGTACCACGCTCTTCACTTTCTGTGTCGAAGAATGAGGTCTGTTCGTAGGATTGGAGCCCACTAAATCCAAATGGTACTAAAGCGAGTGTCAACACTAAATTTCCTATACCTGAACTGGGTTTTAGCGTTAACTTCATCTCAAAGTTGATTGAGACTGTAATTAGATTTAGTTTGTGTAACGCAGATTCACTTCTTTCATTGCTGAATTCAAAATTCATATTTAGTTCAAGTTTTTGATTCACTGAACTCGTGTTATACTCGAATTAGAAGGGAATGTTGGTTACCCATTCTATTCGAGTTGTTAGTGTATTTATATACACCAGAGTTGACCGAGTATCGTGGAACGTCGAAAGCGAAGTGCGGCTTGGTATCTATTACCCGTATTATTAGGAATAATAGGTGGCATAATTGGCTACTTTGCGGTAAGACATGACGATCCTACTCTGGCAAAGAGGCTGCTTTATGTAGGAATTGGAATGTTAGTAGCTGGGATAATTATATCCATGGCTCTTACGCTTAGTGGTCTTTACAATGCCCAAGACTTTTACACGATGCCTTCGATCTAGGCCGAGAAAACATTAAAACTGCAACCAATGCCTGTTGCAATCTATGCGATGTGGCTGCAGATGCATGTACTGCAAGAGTAACGACTTGGAGTCATTCAATATACCATTAGACAATGATGATTTTGATGTTCATCATACATGCAGAAGTTGCGGCATACACTTCAACCATCTTGACGGCGAAACGTATCAACAATGTGACAAATGCTCCTATAATAGAAATTGATACAACTTACAGGTGCAAGATAGCTTTCACAATTTCAATAAGAGCTGCTTGTGGTGGGATAGTCACGTTCAGCATGGCATCTTCTTCATTATAAAGAGCGTAACCATCAAGTTGCACTGTGGCTAGATCGACGTTGATATACTCATTCTCGATCGACAGGTCGTCAATGTAGAATGTAAAATCAAGTTTCCCATCGTTCGACTTCAGGTTAAGGTTTGTGTCTGATGCAGTAATGTTCGACCCATAGTACACTTGATCTATACTGCCTATAGTATAGTATGTACTCTCATCCTTCTCCAACAGCTCTTCTATCTGAGGCTTGATCTCGCTTACATCCATGTCAAAGGCATAACCTATTATCAGAGTTTCAATTCCCGGAGTCTTAAGTTCAGGCAACTTGATCTTTTTTGCAATATCCTCCTTGCTTGGTTCGTTCTGATTATTAGTAAGAGTTGGATTCTGTGCTGGTGCAGTATTATCTTGTACAATTGCGACAGGATTGCAGAGCCAGATACTCATGCTACTACCATAGGAAGACCAGCAAAGATCGTATAAGTTGCTAAGCAATAAATCAGATTTTATGCTGAACTGGGTTTCTTCGCCTGCTCCTAGATTGAATCCCTTGGTATCCAACTGTACCGCATTTTCGTTGCCGCTTATGCTGATCTGCCATTCTGCAGGGAAACTAAAACTAGGATTTGCAATCTTTTCAAGCAGTAATGATAAAGACGAAAGACTTACCTTGCTCAGTCTGTGATTCTTTACCACCACATCCATACTATCATAGTTTTGCGTATAACTCAGATCAAATGACCTGAGTATCGCGACTGTCGTACTTGCTTGGGTTTTTTGGTATTCCACAATTATCGTGTAACTTCCTGTAACTAGATTTTCGCTGACCACTGGAAAGCTGTAACTGTACCTAGCAACACCTATCTGCTGATCATACTCTGGCAAGACACTGACACTGAACAAAATACCTTTAGGACCAACGATCTTTATGTTCACGGAAACATCTTCACTTAACTGACTTACCTCTCCATATACCTGCATGCTATCGCCCTCCCTGTAGAATCTTCGATCTGTATCAACTGTTACATCTGCCTGCTCAGCATACAAAGCTGGACTATATGCTAGCATAAGCGTCAGCATCGCTAACAACAACCCCATTAGCCGCATTGACCTGAGAAACGCTCTCGCAAAATATAAGCTTAAGTCTCAAACCTAAACTTTAACATTTGAAGACTTTCTATACGGTCCTCTTGTCCGCTTTCTGGCCTTCTCCCTTTCTTCTTGCTCCAGCACAATGCGATCTTCTTCAGTAAGTTTTTCTCGAAGACGTTTCTTTTTGTTATCAGTTGGTTCTTCCATCGTAATACAATTAACGATCACCGTATTTTTATTTTCTGGATTTAGGCTAAATTTACCTGTCCTGTCTCATTATAGCTGGCGTAGTACTTAATCTTAGCATCTCCATCCTGTCCGGACATGTCAACTGACTTCATAACCCATTCGCCTTCAGACAATGGTAAACCTTGTACGCTTTTCACTGACACAAATCTCAACTTTTCATTCAAATCGATATATATTATAGCAAGAGTCTGTCCTCCAACCTCGATCAACTTTTCATTTTCTCCTAGGTGAACAAGACCTTCTTCGCCTATTATCAAAGTACCATCGGGAGCAAACAGGCTAACACCATATTCAACATCATCTGCAATAATTGCGGATATTCTTTCTGGCCTTGCTACTACCACTTCTTCGCCAGTTCTAGCATCAGTTACACTCTGCGCGGCAATCACTACATCACTTTGCACAGTAGCACTAACCAGTCTGTCAAAAGTGATTATGCTAACTTCGTTGCTCACCTTGCTAAAACCATCGACCTTTGCAGAGTGCATGGAAGGTTCTTTGTCACTGCTGCGCCAAGTAAATGCAACCGTGAGAGCTTGATTTCCTGGCACACTCAAATCCTTGCCTCCAATCTTTAGACCATCTATGATTAGCATCACATTTCCCACAATGTCAGTTTTCTGCATATTGTGCACTCTTGCCGTGAATACAAATTCCGATCCTATGCTCTTTACTGCATCATCAACTTCGAGTTCGATACGTGCGTTTGAAACGCTTGCTTTTGGCATGATAAACATTCTGACAACACCGTCTTTCTCTGGATCATGTAGCACTGCAGAAACAGAGACGGTCTTCATTTCCGTAGATACTAATACCTCAGCGTCGTCAAGGTTTATTGTTCTCGCAAATACGAAGAACCCTCGGTCCGCAAGATCGCCTAACTCTTCAAACTTTGCTATTACTTCCGTGAAATTTCTAGTTCCCGCCTCCTTGCCTATGGTTTTTACTACAAGTATGCCATCATTTTGCTCTATCAGCGTTGAGAGCATTTTTAGCTCTAAACCTCCAATGATTTTGTGTTCGGCATCAGATGGCGAATAGTCTATCACATTACCATTTCCCGCAAAGAACCTGCAGGCGTCTTTTCTCCAGCCGAGAGGGTCACCATTATCCCTCATGGCATTTATCAACAACTGTCCGTGAAGAAATTCGTGATACGCCATTACTTCGTTCTCTGCCATGGATATGACTTTCTTCTCATTGGTTTCTGTCTCTTCCCTAGCCATGAAGCTGGGATTGAGCATAAGCAGGTTTTTGCATTCTATTGTCAGCGTGTAGCTGTTTTTCACAGCCTTACAGTCCCATACGTACATACCTCCTAGCATTCCTTCTTCATGTTGTGAAGCAACGTTTTCGTCAAAACTAACGAACTGTGTCGAAATATCTATTGTCACAGACTCTACTGATTTGCCGCTGATACCTCTGCACGAAAAGAAAATTTGCATCGGTTCTGATAGACTTTCCTTAACATCATTAATCTTTGTCTCGAGTAATTTATCATGTTTTTCCAACCTTTCAAATATCTTATCAAATAAACGTTTTTCATCGGCGGTTGGTTGTGTTCTTTTAACATGTGAAGCATAAACCGGAATACTGGCGGAAAACAATAGCATGAATATTATCGCAATTGCAAAAACATATTTCATGTGCATCGTGAATCGTGATATACTAAAGAATCTCGTTTAAATGTATGTTCCGTGACTTTTGAGCATATTGTTGAGATTTATTATTCCTAGTTTATTACCAGTAAATATGATGAAGGTCATAGCAAACGTGATCTGTATTTTGTCATTGTTAAGTAATGTAGGATTACATTATCATGCTTCAGCAGAAATGCAAGGTGAAAGACCAGAATCGCCCATAGAAGCAACTACTGACAAAAGCGATTACTTCAATGGAGAGACTGTTATGATTCGTGGGACTGTTCCCACACTTGAAAATGGTCATGAAGTTAACGTCATAGTTAAGGATGCTAACGGTGGGACATTCACAAAGCTACGGGTAAAACCTACTACTGAGAGCAAGTTTGAAGTATCATTTCAGATACCATCTTACGACAAACTATTTCCTACAGGTAAGTGGACGATCAATATAGGTTATGCTATCTGGGCTGCAAAACTAGAGATCAATGTTTTGGTAGGTGAGAAGAAATTCGAATATCCAATAACTATTTCTGATCCCCTATTCATATCCCACACATCGCTAATGTACGTGACGGTAGGAGATGAAGTATTCATAGCAACTGAGGCAAAAAATAACACTCCGGTCGCAAAAAGTTTTGTCTATCTGGTGCTGGTAAGGGATGGTTTTGGTTCAACAGTACTACTCGACTGGGTAGAAGCATCCTTACCAGCTAATGAAACAAGGCAAGTTTCCATGCTGTGGATTCCCGAACAAGAGGGAAAATATGAAGCAGAGGTATTCTTTTGGAGCGATCTCAACAAACCTGTGCCACTTTCAGCATCCTGGAAAGGTTCCCAGGTTATTATAATATAATAGCTATCCTTAACTTTAATTATCTGATAGAAGAAAATCATATGGTTGGCGGGCAAGATATTACAGCTCACTCTAATCATTATCAGTTTTTCACTAGTAAGTATGATTTTACCAATATCTTTTGGTATTTCTGCACTATCTGGCAAGGTGTCAACAGTAGTTTCTGAATATGATCTTGATGAAAGAACCCGTGTCAGATGGCATGAACCTACACATACTTTTGCACTGGCTGCGTATAATGTCTGCAGCGAAAAATATGAGCAGTGTTTCGATATCTGGGGTGGAGGGAATTACAACCATGAGTTCAGTGAGGTAACTGCACAGGGCAGCTATGAAAAGTATAAAGAAAAACCTGGTATAGTGCTAGAATCATCTTGGTGGCGGGCTGATGACTTTATCAGTGCTTCTGAAAACCATGTGACTTTCAGAGCTGAACCATTTGTAAAAGGTCCTGGTGCATCAGGATTCATAGTTATCCAAGTATTTGAGGGTAAGACAACAGATACTGGGAGAGTATGCGTTTACGGGAATCTTTTTGATAAACAGAATCCTAGCAGTGAAGCAGAAGCTGATTGCACAGACAGCGCATATGTAAAGATCGAACCTACAGGTTAGTTCTGGACAGCTTACTCACGCCTTAGAGCAACTATTGGTGGCATTCTTGATGCTTTCACTGCAGGGTAGAAACCCGCAAGCGCGCTGAGTCCAACGGACAGAAACCATATCATCGTCAGATCCTGTGGAAAGAATACTGCAGTCATACTAGGACCCTCGCCACCACCTGTCATAGCAGCGGTTAGAACAAAACCACCAGCAATGCCAACCACAATGCCAACAGTTGCACCGATAACGCCTATCATGATGGCTTCGCTCAAGAATAATGAGAGAACATCTCTGCTCTGCGCACCTATAGCCTTCATTGTACCTATCTCTCTCGTTCTTTCCATGACAGACGTGTAAAGTGTTGTAATTATTCCTACAGCACCAACAAGCAGTGCTACTACAGCTATGCTCAGCATAAAGCTAGTTATCCCGCTTATGAATTCCTTGATCGTCTTCAGTATAAATTGTGCAGATGTTATACCTATATCATTACCGTATAATGTTCTTATTTCGGATTCAACCTCGTCCACCAAATCAATGCTTTTAGCTGTCACAACAACACCGTCATACCTGTTTCCCTTGTTCATCAGCGAATTCGCTGCATCGAGCGTAATTATGCCAGCACTATCTACTGTAGGATTTCCTGTTACCTTCAGTATGGATTTGACAACAAAACTTCTGGAATTGACCTTCTGCTTTCCACTTTCATCAACGAAACTGTATTTTGCCTGTACGGCCTGACCGAGAACCGCAAAGTCAAAATCTTCTCCTGGTGGACGAGCAATATTTTCCGCTAGCAACAAAAATGATGGATCATTGCTTACTAATACAGAACCTTCGTCAAACTCTGCATTTGGCACGATAACGTACATCTTCTGGGGATCAAACGCAAAGACCCTAATCGGTATTGATTTTCCCTTGCTTTCAAGTGTGAGCTGTCCCTGATAATTTGCCACGGCATCTGCAACACTAGGCAAGTTCTTGATATTATTTGCTACTACAGAAGTTAGAATTACTTTTGGCGAAGCAGGAGGACCGCCTCCTCCTATGCCAAAGCCACCGCTACTTCGTTCCAACGGTTGCGCACTTGAAATAAACAATACGTTAGGAGCAAGAGCGCTGAACTGTTTGTCAGTAAACTGAGTAAACCCACCCGTCAGACCACTTATTGATATCATCAAGCTGCTACCAACGACGACCATTACTACAGTCAGTATGGATCTAGTCTTACGTTCTTTCAACGCACTAAACGCAAGTTCAATTATATCTTTACTTTGCATGTCAAACACTTACTGCTTGGTATCGCTGAGAAAATCTATATCATCGTCAGAATCGATTTTTCCCTTGTCCTTCTTTACCAAAGAAGGTATTTTGATCTTCTTCTTGCGCACCAAATAATAGGCGCCAGCACCTGCCGCACCTACTCCTATCAAGATTCCTATACCCGAATTCATGGTTGGGTTCTCTTGTTTTTCTATCACACGAGGAGTGTAGGACACCGTACCATTAATTTCAAATTCGAATGGAATTCTAAGATCATCCTTGTACGATACCTTTATCGTTATAGGATAGTTACCTGCACTGGTTCCTTCGGCAAATCTTATTGGAATATTGAATGGTAGGGGAGAGTTTGCAGTCAAATCTCCAAGGTATTGTGGTACACCTTTCGCTTTCACTACATCTTGATTATCAACAAGTTCCACTGTTGTGAACAACGCTAGATTGGTTCCCTCGTTAAGCAAATATCCAGATACGTTGGGTTCGTTTCCAATGTAGGTTATTCCCAAATCGTACACACGTAAACTAATAGTCCCCTGTACATAGACACTGACAAATCTCTGGAGCTGCTTCACACCTCCTGTCTGATCTAGGTAGGTTATTCTAACTGGCAACTGAAATGCAGTATTGACCGCTTCTTCTGAAGCAAAGAGTGCTACCTTAGCCTCAACTGTCTCGCCAGGTTTTATGCTAGCAATTCTGGTATAACCATCGCCTCCTCTTATCATTATTGGAGATTTCGACGCTTCTGGCACCTCTTGGTTTAAAGCTACAGTTGCAGTCGATGGTGTGCTAATGGTAACCTCAACAGAACTAGCTGTCTCTGTACCAGAATTATGCAGTGTAACTGTGAATGGTGTTTCTGTTATGGTCCGTATAACAGGTGTATCTGTGGAAAGCATAAAGTCTATGCTTTCAGTTGTAGTTCCCGCTACAAGAAAGTTTATAGCTGTTGAAGCGCTCTTTCTCTGCCCATAGGCATCAAAGTATGTAATTTTTGCAATCAGATTCTGTCTACTGTCAGCAAGTGCTGGGTTAACATACAGAATGGGATCAATTACAGCTTTGCTGTGCGGTTTTATTACACCTATATTGAACACCTTTTTCCCCACATTGACTATCTGATTGACCTGTTGAGCCTGTGCTTCCGTTTCAACACCAGCTGCCCCCTCTGCAGGTCCAACATCCACTATCACACCAGAGGCAGACGCACTACCATCATTAACTATCTCTATCAATGCATTGTTTCTCGTGCTTGGTAACAAGATCGAGTTTACTGCTATTGCATCCATCACGCTCTTACCTGGCAAGAGAAACTCAACCTGAAAGTTCCTGAAGTTCAGACCAATATCTCTGGCTTTGAAGTATTCCACATGTAAAGTAGCATTGTACATACCAACACGCGCATTTTCCTTTACATCAACTGGAAACTCAAACACGAACATGCCACCTGGTGCTAAACCTAAATCATAGGTATCAAAGGCTGGCTCACCAGCACCCCTACCAGCTGCCTCAAACCCTAATGGAAGGCCTAACCATCCCTTCATTCCTGTTAACTCGAATGCCCCAGAATTGGCCATTACAGCAACAAGTATAGTTGTACCGTCTCCCGGCTCAACTTCAAGCTTTGTAGGTATAACACCAACATCGTTGCCGCCAACATTCTGCGCACCCTCACTGAAGAAGATGTCTACAAACTTCACCTCCTTGCCAGATTCTCTTTGTTCCAAGATACATTCTTCCCTTGTCCCTAGCTGTTCTGTTGAAGAACATTCGTCAGATGTGTGTGGATAGTGCGCAAATACCATTGGTGTCAAAAGAGGAATAAAGAGCATTATAGCGATAAGAATTGCAAATCTCATTGATTTACTACCTCCTTTTCGATCATTCCATCTCTAATGTAGATAGATCTGTCAGTAGCTTCCGACAGTTCAGGATTATGCGTCACCATCAAAATAGTTCTGTTGTATTTATGTGATAGATCCTTCAACAGATCAAAAACCTCTTGACCAGTCTTCGTATCAAGGTTACCCGTAGGTTCATCAGCAAATATCACTGAAGGATTGTTCATTAACGCACGAGCTATAGCCACTCTTTGC
>JBMCYV010000014.1:0-61615 GCA_049199595.1 Candidatus Nitrosomirales archaeon | reverse complement strand
GATATTGTTGCATGGTGCTTTTGCAAGCCCGCTCTTGCTGTTCAGACTTCCCTGCAGCCTGAATACTCTATGAACATCCATGGTTACCTTGGGATCTATCCTTGCGCCAATATCTTTTGCAACTGTATTTAGCTCAGTCTTGAACTGCACATATCCGTTCTTCAGTATGCTTCTTACAACTCGTGGTCTTACTTTCTCGTTCTTGATCAACTTGCTCGCTATCCTGCCACGCCAGCCAAAATCTGTTGCATTGGGGAATTTGTTCATGACATCATTGACTGAACTGTTCACGTTTTTCTTTACACCGAAAGACTCTGGCAACATATTATTCCCTATTACATAGTCTGCAATGTCTGCCCTGCTTGGCGAATCCAGTTCCTCCAGCTCCTTGCTGTAAACATGTAAATGAAAGCCATTGTTGCCGGAAAAGTAAACCTTGATCTCCTGCTCTGCAACTCCAAGATCTTCCCTCAGGATCTTTACAAGTTTCTTTACCTCTTCCTTGCCAGCGTTTACGCAGTTGTCACATGGAAGTGATGATTGTTCTACTTTTGTGCTATTGCATTTAGTGCAATTCTGTTTTTCTGGCATGACGTTCCTGCACTCATTGCATAACCATACTTCATGTTCCTTCACGCATGATAGATTCAACTCTTTGGTATCAATATCAAATATCAGGTCGGCCCCTCTGAAACCTTTCTCCTGCATAGGTAACGTTGGACTGGCATAATATGCACATGAACAGTAAACATCTGAAGGAATTTCTTTCAACAAAAGTGCCTGCAGTTCATTCTTGCTCTTGAATGACAGGTGCCTGATCATCCCATCGTTAAACTGCATGTATCCAAACTCTCTCTCCTCTATCCTTGCTGGGGTTTCTATGTAATTGTCGTTCTTAAAATAAAATTCCTTGAAGGCCTGCTTAAGAAGATTCAGACTTGGTTCCTTCATTCTTCCACACTCTTTTCCTTCCAAAATGCACCGGGTTAATTATTCCATTGCATTCTTCCGTTTTGTAGCAGAGATTTTCACTTGCAGCCTTTTCACATGACGGACATGAGTACTTTGTTCTGCTTCCCCTGATACCCGCAAGATGTTCGACCTGATACCTTGTTACGCGTTCGTTGTAATCTGGTGCTGGTTCAAAGAGCGCACACACTTCATCTACATTTCTCCCAATTGAAAGCATGTAGGTTGCAAGCAAGAACCTTGCAGAGTGCGGCGGATTCTCTCCCTTCGATAATGCCTGCAGTATGTGTTGTATGCATGGTGGATACTTTGTTGTAACAATATATCCCCTGAACTCTACATGTTTTGCAACCTTGCTTCTAAGTTCATCGACCTTTGCCTTGATCGAATCTGGTAACTGTCTTACCTCCATCCTGTTTATCCTGTCGTAGATCAGCATGCTAAGTTCATCCCTGATCAGCCTTACTGTGTCATCAGAGTCGAGGTAAACGTAACCATTGTGAACTATTTTATTCACTAATTTCCAGTGATCGTCATGAAAGTACGCTGCGCGCTTAAGATAATCTGAAACCCTGACCTTGAACCTGCCGTCTTCCTGCATTACATTAAGTGCAAAAAGATCGCTGAAGATTCTCTTCAGGACAGCATTTCTTACGTCTGCCTTGTTTTCATGCTTCAAATCATGTTCAAGGAACATCTCTGCCCTCCTGGCCTCTCCCAGCGAGTACTTCTTGCTGACATTTCTCATTCCCAGAGCACGCACCATGATTAACGCAATCAGGAAGGAGACCACTTCAGTATCAAGATCCTCAAGTTGCTTGAACACATGGCCATCGAGCGTGACGGTTATGCGATCCATCGCCCTGTCTACAACGCGCTTCCTAGAGGCATCATTGAACTCGTCAAGGCTGTAATCAAGCTCTCTTAGATAGTTTCCTGCTTCGCTAAGGAAAGGATACTTTGCCAGATCGCCCTTGCCGAATTGTATGCTGCTCAAATATTGTAAGAATCCATCAACCACAATAAAAGTTTGTATTATGTGTAGAAATCGCACGTGTAATGTAGCACTATAATAGGTTGGCTAAGGTTAAATTCGTGCTCAATAAAGAATAGACCATGCAGCTTGGAGTTCATGTATCAATAGCAGGTTCTATTGATAAAGCTGTTGACAATGCAATGGAACTAAAGTGCACTGCGTTTCAGATATTTACGAGAAATCCCAGAGGCTGGGCTGCACGGAGCCTTGTAAAGGAAGATGTTGAGAACTTCAAGGCAAAACTTGCTAGCAGTAGGATAGATCGTAATGCTGTATGTGTGCACATGCCGTACCTCCCAAACCTGTCCTCGTCAAAGAAAGATCTTTACAAAAAATCTCTTGGTACTTTTGTTAACGAGGTCAAGCGATGCGGTGTGCTTGGAATACCTTTCCTTGTTATCCATCTGGGTAGTCATTTGGGTGCAGGTATAGAAATCGGTATGAAAAACCTTGTTAATGCATGCAATACCGCAGCAGCTGAAGCTAAGAATGATGTAATGATACTTTTAGAAAATATGGCTGGACAGAAGAACAGTATTGGTTCTAAGTTCGAAGAGTTGAAGCAGATCTTGGAACAGTCGGAACCTAGGAAAAGGTTTGGTGTGTGTTTTGATACTTGCCATGCCTTTGCTGCTGGTTACGACTTGAGAAGCAAGGACAAGGTGCAGGAGGTGATTGCAGAATT
Source organism: Candidatus Nitrosomirales archaeon (assembly GCA_049199595.1). GTDB lineage: Archaea > Thermoproteota > Nitrososphaeria > Nitrososphaerales > UBA213 > JBMCYV01. The sequence continues at coordinate 58,925 of JBMCYV010000014.1, read as the reverse complement.
TGATAAGTATGTTGGAATGACAAATCTGCGAATTGTACACCTAAATGATTCTATGTTTGAACTTGGCTTCGGTAAAGACAGACATGAGCACATAGGTCTAGGCCAGATAGGCGAAAAAGGATTCAAGGCCATACTTGCTCAAAAAGAGTTCAGGAATTTACCATTAATATTGGAAACGCCGTTTGACGAACCGGGAGCTGATGTCAAGAACCTGCAAAAAGTGAGAGAGTTAGCTTCCTAGCAACGAACTATCTGCAATTCTATCTTTATACTTGTCCCATATGTTGGACATGTAACGCTTGACCAGTGCAAGAACTTCTTCATCGAGCATAGCTGTAACCCTTCCCTCCTGATATTGTTTCACTACCTCATCCTGTATATTCTTCAAGGTAGCATCGTCCTTGCTAACCTTCTCCTTGCCTTTTAGTCTGAAGAACGTGTTTATCCAGAAAGCGATCCCAGCGAGTCCAGAGTGTTCCGATATCATAACTCTCGGGGGTGAGTCCAGCAGCTCTTCAGTATCAAACGGTAAATACATTTCAGGATTCTTCAGCAGACCGTCTGCATGTATGCCAGCCCTTGTCACGTTGAAGTTCTTTCCAACTATGGGATAGTAATTTGGTAGTTTGTAATTAAGCTCCTTTTCATAGTATTCAGTTATGTACTTGATCACTTTGGTATTCATTCCATCAAATGTTCCTTTGATCATTGAATATACAAATATCATTGCTTCCAGCGGAATGTTACCTGCCCTCTCGCCTATTCCGAGCAGCGTGCAGTTGTTAAGCGATGCGCCGTAAAGCCAAGCAGATGTTGCATTGGCTACTCCGAGATGGAAATCGTTCTGTCCGTGAAACTCCAGCCATTCTGACGGAACGCCCAATGCTTTGTTCAACAACCAGAAGAGTTTGGGTATTCCACGGGGTAAAGCCGCTTCCGGCCATGGTAGGCCCACGCCAAGCGTGTCGGGACACCTGATCTTAACAGGAAGACCGTACTTTTCCGATAACTTCATGGCTTTCTTGACAAGCGGGACAACAACGCCAAAGATATCAGCCCTAGTAACGTCTTCTATATGCAATCTAACAGTTATGCCGCTCTTTAACGCTTCCTCGACTACATCAAGATAGTTTTGCACTATCTGCGATCTGCTCTTGCCCGGGAACTTGTAAAATATGTGGTAATCGCTTATCGAAGTTAGCAAACCAGTTTCTTCCAATTTTAATTCTTTAACATATTCCAGATCTGATTTCGTTGCTCTTATCCAGCCAGTGATCCTAGGGAACTCGTAGCCAAGATCCATGCACTTCTTGATAGCTTCCCTGTCCTTCTTTGTGTACGGGAAGAATTCTGTGTAGTTGATCTTGCCTTCCTTGCCACCCAGGTCGTGCAGCAGTTTGAAAAGGCTGGTTATCTGCTCTACTGAATAAGGTTCCCTTGATTGCTGACCATCCCTAAACGTTGTATCGGTTATCCAGAGTTTCTCGGGTATGTTTGTATTAATTACAACACCGTCAAAGAGCGCTTTGGGAGCGCCCTTGAAGGGAAATATGTCCTTGTAAAGCTTGGGCTCTTTTACCTCAACTACCTCATAATCGGGTAGATCAATTGCCTCTTTCTTAACAAACTCGAGGAACTTCCTCCTTTCCTCAAAATCCAAACTTACCAAAGTTGCGCGTGTGTTTGTCTGCTCGTTGTATTAATAAATCTAACTATTGCAATTTTTTGTAGAAATCTTCTACGACTTTGTCTAAACGATCCAAATATTGATTTCAACTTTATATTTGTTGTAATATATTGAAGCTCAGCTGCTACTAGCAGGCGTCGTTTGCCAAATAAATTTAAGAACCCACACTGCAATTGATGAGCATGAATTACGACGATGTTATGAAACTCGCGCTCGAGCGAGGTTTTTACTTTCCCAGCTGTGAGATCTATGCAGATGCACAGGCGGGCTTCTGGGAGTATGGCCCGCTGGGAGTTGGTTTCAAGAACAAGTTTGTTGAACTCTGGAGAAGAGAACTCGTTAGAAGGGACGTCATGCTGGAGATCGACGGCTCGCAGATAATGAGTAAAAACGTTTTTGTTGCTTCCGGGCACCTTGACAGTTTCAACGACCCGATTGTGAAGTGCGGCAAATGCGGCTCTATATTCAGAGCGGACAGATTCGTTGGTGAGAGGATAGGCGAAAATGTTCCAGAGAGGATGAGCGATGCTGATATTGACGTGCTGATTGCCAAACATGCACTAAAGTGTGCCAAGTGTAAGGGAGAGTTAGGCAAGGTGAGCAGGTTCAATATGATGTTCGGGGTTTCGATAGGTCCTGGCGGAGAGGAAGCTTATCTGAGACCAGAAACATGCCAAACGATCTTCGTTGATTTTGCGAGAATATTCAAAACGATGCGCGGTAAGCTGCCGCTAGGAATAGCACAGGTAGGCAAGAGCTTCAGAAACGAAATAGCTCCAAGGCAGAGTCTTTTAAGACTGCGGGAATTTTATCAGGCAGAGATCGAAGTCTTTTGCAACCCTAGAAGGTTGAATGATTTAACAAAGTTCGATGCAGTAAAAAATACTGTGCTAAGAATCTTTGATGGTAAAGATATACAAGAGTTTACGTGTGAGCAAGCAGTTAGCAAAGGAATCATACCAAACAAGTTGATCGCTTACTATCTGGCATTGTTGAGCGAGTTTTATGCAAAGACTGGAATAGATATGCAAAGATCTAGATTCAGAAAGCTTGGGGATGATGAAAAAGCATTCTATGCAACTGCAGCATTTGATTTTGAGGTCGAAACCACGACAGGATGGTTAGAGCTTGTTGCCTGTAACTATAGGTCGGATTATGATTTGAGTGGTCATATGAAGGTGAGCAAGGAGAATATGGAAGTGCTTGACATTGATGGCAAAGTGCTACCACATGTATTCGAGCTGTCTATGGGTATCGATAGAAGTCTTTACTGCATACTAGAACATTCGTTGGTTGATGACAAATCAAACGATAGACTTTTGCTGAAACTCAAACCATATCTTGCTCCAATACTGGTCGGCATCTTTCCTTTGGTTACGAAGGATGGTCTGGCTGAAAAAGCATCGCAGATCTTTGAAACCGTAAAGAAGGACTTTGTTGCAATACATGACGAATCTGGCTCCATAGGCAGAAGATATAGAAGATTGGACGAAAGCGGAGTGCCTTTCGCTGTGACTGTTGACAGACAAACATTGGAAGATGATACTGTTACAGTTAGGGAAAGAGACACCATGCAGCAGATAAGAATAAAATCATCAGAACTGCCTGCTCATCTAAGGAAAGCAGCTGAAGTATTGTAATTTTAATTGTTACACAATGCTTATTCCGCTCTGCATATGATTATTGCATAATATTAGATTAAGATCGTCACGCAAGCGCTGGAGGGGTTTAATAAGTACCGATCAATTTTCAAATATAGAAAAGCAGAAACAAAATGCCTGAAAAAACATCCGAGAAAGAGATGGAGACAGATTGAAGAGTTGCTCAAGACAGCGGAGGATTATCTTTGGAGAGCGAAAATCAACAAGTCGAAAGACTCACAGAACTTTGAGGTCATGCTAGCATTAGAATATGCAGCTAAAGCTAGGGATAAGAGCAAACATCTCATACACATGAAGGAGTTTTACGACAATGCCAACAAGAGAGCTGATCTTGTTATTGATGAACTCTCCAAGCTAAGGACCACTTTTGCTCGCAGAAGGAGCTATTCAGTAAGGTCTAGAACAGGTTTTTCCCTAATGCTTTGAAACACGCACGCGTGTAAAAGTACTAGAGGGGGGGGTCTTAATAAAGAAAGACAAGTTTTATGTTGTTCTAACCATCACCGATATGTATCAGTGGTCTATTCAAATTACATCAGGATCGGATCCTAGGTTTACGTTATTTGCAGCTAAAAACTTGAACTGAACATTCAGCTAACAAACAACGCAAGAGTAATATGGTAATATACCGTATATAGTACATGGCCATGTCTCTACTGGAGGATTACAAGCGCACAAGAGCACTTAGGATCATGACGCTTACAAAGTGGACCATGGAGAACGATGTTTCGAATTTTACCAAAATAGCTGACGAAGCCCAGAAGAGGTTCAGTGTCTCTAGAGATACAGCTAATTCGTATGCCAACGAAGTCATAAAACGACTGGATAAGCTCAAGATAAACAACTTCTACTGCAGCATTTAGGACGAAATTGATCAAGGGGATCAGATTAGAGTAGCCTATGCCCTAGTGGAACGGTTTGGAATCTTCGTTCCTATTTGTTTCGCGGGATTCCTAAAGTAAACCGCACAGCTATACTATTACGAGCGAAAATGGCGCTGAGCGAATTGCGGAGGGACTACCTGGTTGACAGGTTCGTTGTCGTGCCTACTGAAAATGGCAATGGCCATGGTAACGGCAATGGAAACGGTAATGGTCACAGTCATGGCAACGGTAATGGAAACGGCGCGCACAGGAGGCACGGCAGATGCCTTTATTGCCCAGGTAATGAGCATCTGACCTCTCCTGCCGTATTGGCCATGGTGCAGAAAGATGGTATGTACCAGATGCTGAGCGACGATGAGGGCAATTGTGTCAAGGACTGGTGTGTTAGGGTATTTCCGAGCAACGATCCCGCTGTAAGCACAGCGCCCAACGTTGCTTATGGAGAGCAGCCATTATACCGCGAACCGGCATATGGTTTTCATTATGTGTTAGTTGCTGCTCCAGATCATAAGCAGAAACTGTCTGACATGCCTATTGAACAGTGGGCAAACGTATTGCTGGTAATACAAGACAGGGTGAAATGGCTCTACGCGCAGAAACGTGTAAACTATGTTTCAATCTTTGCCGGCTATGGTAAGAGTGCTGGATCAAATGACGAGCATTCACAGATAAACTTGGTAACGTTTCCGACGATACCGCCAACGATAATGCAGGAAGCAGAGGCTTCCGAAAGGTTCGCAGATGATAGCGGCTCGTGTCCAATGTGCGATATTGCTAGAGTGGAAGCAAGCGGACCAAGAGAAATTTTGTCAACGCAGAACTTTGTTGCCGTATGTCCATGGGCACCTACAGCTCCTTACGAATTTTGGATAGTTCCAAAAAGACATTCACCAAACTTTTCATCCGTAACGCAAATGGAGATCAATGATCTCGCACTGATGATACGATCAACGCTTGGTGGTCTAGCTAATTCGCTGAAAGATACATACTTCAATATGGCTTTCCATCTCTCGCCAGAAAGGAAGAACAATGTGATGATACACTGGCACATTGAAGTTTATCCGCAAACAACTAACTGGTCTGGATTCGAACGTGCTTTCGGGGTTTATATGAACAACGTAAGTCCGGAGCATGCTGCGGAGGTTTTGAAACCTTCCTGCAGAAAGGAACTAGCAGCTTCAGTTGGTGTCAAGTAGAATGAAAGAATATTCACAAACTAATAAGTGAGTAATATGAAGGTCTTAATTGGTTTACTTTCTTCGCTATTGTTGTTCCCAGTTTCTGCAGCTTACTCTTCACATGTTTCTGGACATTATGGTACATTGATCAGTCTGGTTCCTTTGAAGTATGATTTCAACTATGGAGAAACCGTGAATATAGAAGGACAGATACACGCAATTCCAAACGGTTATCCTGTGTTGATAAAAGTAATAAATCCAAAAGGCGGAGTCTGCCAATTCATGCAGATAGATATGAGCGACAAACAAAACACTAGTTTTGAGGCCGATCCGATAGTTTTGAAAGGTAAATACTGTGGGATTGATGGTGAGATGACTGTTTCAGCAGATTGGGGAAGCGCAACAGCTTTGCAGAAGTTCAGGCTATCCAACGGCCTTGATAGTGGCTTACTGTCTGCAGGTAAGGTTGAAAATTTGAACGCGAGATTAGTCTCTGACTTTTATCATAAGAATAATGATTATCCTATACTGCTAGATTATGAACCTGGATCTCAAACGGTTTACATAAAGAATAACACACCATTGGATGCAAACTTTGTGTTGGTCATGGCAACGTTTGACAAGGATAGAGTTACGCAGGATGTTATTGTAAAGCAGATCAACCTACCTGCTTTTCAAGACAAGTTTGAGAGAACACCGATCTCTCCAAACATAAGTGGGTACACACCAAGTGGTAAAGCTATTCCTGATTCGTTCATGCATATATTCGCGTGGACTAGCTTGGAAGATCCGACGCCGTTGAACGAAGGTATCTTTGTTCCCTACTAAATAGTTCGCATAGATTCTATATAGTGAAAGGTATTCGCATTGGCAACCCTTAACATTCCTATTTGCATAATATTCTTGAAATGATACACTGTGAATGTGGAATGTGTGAACATAGTTCAATGAAAGAATGTGTAGAAACAGAATGCAAATGTTGTATAAACTTTCATATGCGTTCTGGTAGAGAACACAAACTTCTAGTAGAGAATTTTTGTTAAAAAATGATTTACCTTTCTTGTAGTTAATGCAGAGACTCGCTTAACGCTAAGCTGTTATACAATAAAACAATGATGTATGCATCTCTAGTTTATGCGGTCGATTGGTATTGACAGGTATGTTGTGTCAGTAGCAAAGTCCGCTTTTTCAGCGCTTACAATGATCTGGTGATGTGACTTGGTCAGACTTGGTGTAGTATATGTATACACACCTGTATTCTGCCGATCCAGCTGTATCATCATGCCATCATAGTACGCCTTTATTTGGTCGGGATCTATTGCGTTTCCTTGCGAGTCTGTGAATGTTGCTATGAATGTTGCTACTTCGTTTTGCGCGTAATATACTTCATCCGATACTATTGCAGTCACGATTTCCTGCTTGAGTGAATTAGCTGCTTCTTCCTGCACGTTATCCATCACTATTGGCTGTCTGTACTCTCTTGAGTCGATTATTAGTTCACCTTTCTCGTTTGTGATCTCTCTTCCATCGTTGTTGATTGCTGTATCGACTGTTATCCCTCTGCTATTCATGGTTTGGCCAGCCAGAGCTATACCAGTGCATGCGAATGTGACCTGTTCTACGTGTATGGTACCAACGGTAAGATACGCTCTCCTTTCATCATTGTGAGTGAATAGATCGTATCCTGCAACATGGCATCCAGAGAACTCATATTGCCGAAGTTTTTCATGATCGTCAGCATATAGATCAGCTCTACTTTCCAACAGTTGCAGTTTGACCGTTCCAGTCACTGGTACCACATTTATTGTTGCGTTTGGTTTTGGTTTGGTCATTATCGAACGATCACCGGCCCTTGCAGGGGTCCCGTCTATAGATAATCCATCTGGAAGCTTTCCAATATCCTGTGCAATCCAGTTCAGCAAGGTTCTCTTGTCAGCATGGATAAAACCCTGAAGCTTGAGTGTGTAGTAACCTCCTTTCTGCATCAGATTGCTTGTCTGCATTACATCGAATGTTGTTATCTTCTCAGATCCGTATGGGCTGTCTATCTCAACTATTATCTTCTGTGCTATATCAGTTGGCCCGTTTGGCACTACAGGTTGTAGCGTGTAGTCAGGGGCACCAGTTGGGTTGTATGCAATTGCCTTCCCGAAGACGCCGGAAAGCAAGAGCATGGCCCCTACCAGTGTGACCGCGGCTATTGATGCGAACGCCGTCTCTCTTCTGTTCATTCTAATCATTACTGCACAAAGATTAACCTCATAATATAACAGATATCAAATGTGCAATATGTGCAAGATATGTGTGCCTTTAGCATAGTTTAGCTGTAATCAGTTGTACAGATTTACACAAAGAATGGTTATCTTAAATCTAGAGCCAGTCTGAATGAACAAGATGATACACTTTCTTTCTAGTATCGTCAAGACTGCTCCTTTCAATTACTAATCCTTGATGCTTCAAGTCGTCTACTGCACTCTGTACTGTTCTCCTAGGGAGACGGGTCAACCGAATCAGCTCTCCCTGCTCAATCGGCGACTTAGTCTTGATAATATAGAAGATAAATTTCGCAGCAGGGCCACCATCAGGATCTTTGCGCAGGTATGAGACACCAAAGGAAGCTTTTGATAAAATTCCTCTCCGTTGCGATTCTACGGATACAACATCATCAATACCTATTTCAGCCAAATTCACACGCTCTCCGAATTCTGCCATCAACGCAGATTGCTGAGATTCAAGTGGAGCCTCGAAGATAAAACTACTTGGCGGATATTTGTTAGTAAGCGCACCTACAGAGCTCCAGTTCACGAATCCTTTTTCATCGTAAATTCCTACGCTAAATCCCTGATTTGCCTCGAGTACTACCTTCTTAGAACCAAGCTTTATGACCTCTTCAACCTTGACCAACGTTTCCTCGACACTAAGCTGATGCCTAGGATCTCTTTTGCCTACCTTCCACTGAAAATCAAGACCCGCCGATGTTACCGTTTCAGTAATCTTTTGTTTCTGTTCTGGATTCAGATCGATCATATTTTCACCGATCTCAATGATGTCGAATCCTTCTTTCGCAGCTTCGCTTACAAACCTGTCGAATGCATTTTGTAGGATTGCAAATTCTGTAACGGTACTTCCAGTTGATGCCCGTACATTAAAACTGTGATAAAATTTAATCTTCTTCATCAGGCTGTTCTGTGACGTTAACAACGGAAGCGCGCCATCGATTTTGACCACATCTATGAAAGGGGCCACGAGCTCAAAATTCTCGTTATCTATGCTCTGCAACCTGTCGCTAACGTAGGTAAGTCCTTCCTTTCGTGGCTTCTTTAAATCCACTCTGCTCTTGACCAGATCATCTAACAATTCGGAATCACCTTGTGTGTGTTTCGCATATATTTTTACATTTGTACTACTTTTCTGCATATAACATGCACATCCTGCACATTTGAATGCAATTATATCTCAATCCTTACAATGCATGTGATCAAATGGATCCCAAAATAAAGCTAGGAATAGCTGCGGGGATAATTGCCCTTGTTGCTATAGCGAGCTATGCGGCACTTCTGGGCTCATCGGTAGCGCAAGATAATGGTGCTACGCCTGTAGATCAAGACAGAATAGCTACCGAGGTCTTGAGAATCGGGTATTTTCCTAACGTTAATCATGCCCCAGCAGTAATAGGATTAGGGAGAGGAGATTTCCAAAAGGCACTCAGTGACATTGAAGTGAAGACGCAAACATTTAACGCGGGTCCATCAGCAATAGAGGCATTATTCGCAAACCAGATAGATGCTACGTTTGTTGGTCCGAATCCAGCAATCAACGGATACGTCAAGTCTAATGGAGATTTGAGAATTGTCGCTGGTGCATCAAGTGGAGGCGCCGTCTTTGTAGTCAGAAAAGACGCAGGAATCAATTCAGTTGAGGATTTTGCTGGAAAGAGATTTGCTAGTCCGCAACTAGGCAATACTCAAGATGTGGCTCTCAGAGCATATCTACTAGATCATGGATACAAAACCACAGACAAAGGTGGAAATGTTGAGGTATTGCCAGTAAAGAATCCTGACATATTGACCTTATTGCTCAAGAAAGAAATCGATGGCGCATGGGTGCCAGAACCGTGGGGTGCCCTTTTTCTGAAAGAAGGTAATACGAAACTGTTTCTAGATGAGAGAGACTTGTGGCCAGAGGGGAAATTTGTAACGGTTCACTTGGTCGTTCGCACAAATTATCTCAAAGACAATCCTGATGTCATAAAGAAACTGATTGAAGCAAATGTTGACGAGACTATATGGATGAATAACCATAAAGAAGAAGCTCTTAGGGTTTTGAATGCCGAAATTGAAAAACTTACAGGTGCAAAGGTTCCTGAAGATGAGCTAAAAGATGCGTTCTCAAGACTAGATATAACGTATGACCCAATTAGCGACTCGCTTATCGAATCGGCAAACGATGCGTTTAACTTGGGCTTTTTGGGCGAGAAACGGCCAGACCTATCGGAAATATATGATCTGACGCTGTTGAATGAAGTTCTTAAAGAAAAGGGACTTGCACCAATAACCTGATAATGGCAATTGACATTCAAGTGACAGACGGAAATCTCTTCCTTTTTGAGTCTTGCTTATATAAGGCTGATAGGGATGTACCCCTGTCTTCATGAATTAGTTGAATACTAAACCAAGTTACACATAGCCGAAATATGCTAAAAGCACACATATCTTGCACATATTGCGTATTTGAGATCTGTTATATTGTGTGGGTTAGTTAATGCCTCGTAATGTCAACTCAGCAACTACAAATGAAGAGAACGCTTCAAATCAAAGAAGTTTCGAAGCGCTATAGCGACCTTCATACATTGAACAATATCAGTATAGACGTAGACGATGGTGAATTCCTGACGATAGTCGGACCGTCAGGATGCGGAAAAAGTACTTTGCTAAACATTGTAGCAGGTCTTGACAAGTCCTACACAGGTAATATCCTTGTTAACGGTCAACCTGTAGAATCTACTGGACCTGACAGAATAGTCATTTTCCAAGAAGGTGCTCTATTTCCGTGGCTTACAGTTTTGGAAAACGTTGAATTCGGACTGAGAGTCGCAAAGATTCCAAAAGACAAACGCAGAGAAACTGCATTGTATTATATTGACATGGTGCAGCTAACAAAATTCGCCGATGCTTACATCTATCAGCTGTCAGGAGGAATGAAGCAGAGGGCAGCTATAGCCCGTGCCTTGGCTCTCGAGCCGAAAATATTGCTGATGGATGAGCCTTTTGCTTCACTTGATGCTCTAACTAGAACTAAACTATACAGCCAGTTGCAACAAATTCACCAAAATACCAAGAAGACTATTCTGTTCATAACCCACGATATCCGTGAAGCTGCATGCTTGGGTGACAGAGTTATCGTTCTGTCATACAGACCAGCTAGGATAAAGAAGGAGTTCATTGTTGATCTGCCAAGAGAAAGGAGAGTTGATGATCCAGACCTTCAAATAGTCGCAAGAGCAATATTGGAGGAACTAAAGGAGGAAGTGAGACTTGCAGCAAGAGATAGAGTTAGAGCAGAAGCCTATTGGTAAACGCAAGATCGACCTTGACGATGCGGCCAATATCGCATTATTTCTTGCAATATTCCTGGGAATCTGGCAGCTAGTATTCATGCTGGGCATATGGCCTAAAGTGTCATTACCATCACCGCTAACAGTTGCAGAGACCTTTGTGAGGCTAATCGCGAACTCTTTGCTGATCAAAGGTATTGGTATAACTTTGGCTAGACTTGGTGCTGCATTTTCGATTTCTATTGGTCTGGGATTAGCTATTGGACTTGCGATGGTGAAATTCAGAGGATTCGGAAGGACACTAAATTCCTTCTCTGCAGGTCTACTAGCATTTCCCAGCATAGCATGGGTGCCGTTTGCGATTCTGCTTATCGGATATAATGACTTGGGGATTTTGTTCGTAGTAGTTATGAGCTCGATCTTTTCCGTAACGATATCAACCTATAGCAGTGTGCGAAACATTCCTCCGTTATACTTGCGTGCGGCCAGAAACATGGGTGCAAAAGGGTTACGTCTTTTTTGGCATGTAATGTTGCCTGCCGCCACACCGTCATTGATTATAGGTATAAGACAGGCTTGGTCGTTTGCTTGGCACGCAATAATAGGAGCAGAAATACTGATGTCTGTAGTGGGTCTGGGTTTCGTTTTGATGATGGGAAGAGAATTAATAGACATGGGACAGGTAATTGCAACCATGATTACAGTTTTTGCTATTGGTCTGCTATTTGATAGATTGTTACTTCTTAAACTAGAAGAAAGAGTGAGGTCAAAATGGGGACTGGCTCACCATGGTGAATAGTTATCACTCGATAGACTTTACAGTATTCTAATTAAAATAAAGAAAAGGATGTATGTTTAGCTTACGCGGTGTATTGGTATTGACAGGTATGTTGTGTCTGTTGCAAAGTCTTCCTTCTCGGCACTTACAATTAGCTGGTGATTCTCTTTCGTCAGACCAAGTGTTACATATGTATACAACCCAAGGTTTAGCTGTTCCAGCTGTACTATTTTGCCGTCATAGTATGCCCTTATTGTGTCTGGATTGATTGGATTTCCTTCAAGATCTGTGAATGTTACCGTGAATGTTGCCGATTCGCCTATTTCATAGTATTCCTTGTCAGCTACCACATTTGTTGCTATTTCCAGCTTTAGTGATTGCTCTACTTCTTCCTGCTGGTTCTCCATCACTATTGGCTGTCTGTATTCTCTAGAGTCAATTATCAGCTCGCCCTTTTCGTTCATTATCTCTCTGTTATCGTTGTTGATCGCCGTATCAACTATAATTCCTCTGCTATTCATGCTCTGACCTGTCAGTGATATTGTCTTGGTGCATGCAAAGACGATTTCTTCAAAATGCTGCAATCCGTCCCTGAAAAATTGCTTTTCGTCATCATAATTTGAACCCAGATTGTATCCAGCCACATGGCAGCCCGAGAATTCAAATGCACGAGTGTACTCATGGTCTTGCGAGTACATATCCACCCTGTTCTCCATCAGCATTAATTTTACCTTTCCACTCAGGGGTACAGTTGTTATTGTTACACCTTCCTTTGTCTTAGTCATCACTGCAGGTTTTCCTCCGCCTGTGGTAATTGGCAATGTTGTTGTCAATCCGTCAGGCAGCTTTCCCAAATCGTTCTCAATCCAGTTCATTAATGTTCGCTTGTCATTCATGATTGGACCCATTAGTCTCAGCGTTTGATATCCAGTCTGCTTCATCAAGTTGTCCGTCTGGAATAATTTGAAAGAACTTATCCTTTCAAAACCAAATGGACTGTCGATTTCAACTATTATCTTCGTAACTTGGCCTGCAAGATCGTTGGTAGTACCTTGGGGTGCAGTCGTGTAGTCTGGTGCTCCAGTTGGGTTAAAGGCAACTGCTTTACCGAAAACGCCGGAAATCACAAGCATTGCCCCGACCATTGTCACAGCAGCTATTGAAGCTAGCATCGTCATCTGTTTCTTATTCACATTACGCCTTCCTAGAAGTGCATCAATAAGTCTTGCACAAATGAAATATGGTATCTATATAGATAATATGTTTCCGCTGCAAAACTCTGCAACTATGCTGTTAGATCTTTGTTTCTAGAATATATGAATGCATAGTAATACATCACACCGCCGATTATACCTCCTATAATAGGACCGACCCAGAATATCCAATGGAAGGCAAAGTCCATTGTCACAAGTGCTGGGCCGAAGGATCTGGCTGGGTTCATACCTGCGCCAGTAAGTGGGACACCAACTATATGATCCAAAAATATGATCCCGCCAATTGCAAATCCAGCCCATCCAGCTGGTGCCTTCTTATGAACTACAACGGCAAAGACCGTCATAACTAGGAAGAACGTTAATACCATCTCAACCAGTAATGTTGCAACTGGATCGTAACCCAATGCCTCTCTAGGTTTGTGGAGTCCCCAACCTATTGCTGCCCCCTGGGGAAGGATCGCCTTGTGAACCAAAGTGCCTAGTATGGAACCAATTATCTGAAATGCAATGTATGCAGAACCATCAGCAAGACCAATTCTTCTGGTAATCATCATGGGTATTGTAATTGCTGGATTGATGTGAGCACCAGAAATATGTCCAAACACGTACACCATGATAGCAATGACCGCTCCATGTGCAAAAGAAATAGCCAGCACAGAAAGCAATGACAATTCATGCTCTAGCATGACTACGGATACTGTAACTGACATTGGACCGAACAATACCAGTGCAAATGTAGCTATAGCCTCTGCGAGCCAAGCCCTAGGATTTACCAACCCGATAAGGTAAAGATATCCATTATAAAAAACATGGTGCAAGGTCTACGGAATTTGATTGTTAACAGAAAATCCCTTTCTTGCAAGAAAATGATGCTTACTCTACCTGCACAAGAGTTTCGGTCCTCTGGACGTTAGGTATCTTCTGGATCTTTGTTGTTAAGGTTTTTAGTTCTGACAATGATTTGACCTGCACCAATGCCACTGCATCAAATCTTCCGCTTATGCTGAAAGCTTCCTTTACTGCTTTTATTTCTTTTAACTTCGATGCGACGAGGCTTCTCGGGGCTTTGACGAGTATGACTGCCTTTACCATCTAGCTCACCTCAACCTCAAACATGGTTTCAGTGGTTAAGACTCCCTTGATCTTGCCAATTTTGATAATTGTGTTATTAATATCTTTGATCGATCCCTCAGAGAATACCGCCACATCAGCTCTTCCTGTTACAATCAATACCTCGTCAATTCCAGCCTTGATATTCCGCAATGCCTTTGCAACATTGTCTACTTTTCCAGCGTACGTTGTTATGAGTGTAAGTGCCTTCATTGCATGATCTTTCAGACTCAGCTATAAAAATTTGTAAGGTATCTCCAATCAAAGGGCAGTAGCTAAGCATCATAGAATATGAAGTAAGGATTGCTTCCGATATGGTTTAAGTGGTTGTAGTTTCGATAATTTCAGTTGTGGTTGTAGTTTCGATAATTTCAGTTGTGGTTGTAGTTTCGATAATTTCAGTTGTGGTTTCAGTAGTTGTAGTGTCAGTGGTTGTGGTTGTAATTGGTGTGGTAGGATGACCTTTGCATGCGTACTTGTCTATGATTTTTCCTTTCTTAGTTTCTTTGTGTTTATGCCACCATTTTCCAGTCGCTGTCGCACCTGTCGGGTCATCCTCTAAATCCTCATCAGTAGCACAAGGATCTGATTTACCAAGAGGATAGTGTCCGTCACCGCCGACAACTGCAGGATCGGACGGATGCCACCCTGACTTAGACTTACCTTTGTGAATAGCGCTTACATTCTCTTCTGGCATGAATGCAATTATTCCCACTGCAAGCACTGCTATCGTTAGAATACTGAGAACTTTCTTTCCATACTTCCATCTAATGTGAATTCTATCCATTTGATTCCTATTTCAGATTGGATCTCATAAAAGAATTATGTAGGAGATGTTTCTGGTGTAGCTTACATTATCTTATAGTACTTGTGTTATGGTTTTTTGGCTAATTGTTCGTCTGCATCAATCAGGTCTGTGCGTTGCAGATAGTCTGTTAAGACCATCTTCAACTTCCTTGAATCTAATTATTATTTTTGATTCGACTCCTTCCGAAATATCGTCGCGGGGCAGATCCTTGCCATTTACTGTATTCTTGATATCCAGATACACAAACAAACCTGGTTTCCTAGTTGAAATTCCTAGTTCATCCAGTAGTACCGATTCGGTTACATTAGCTTCAATCAAGAATGTTCCCAACGCGTCTACTATGTTTGTTCTCTTATTCTCTAATTCGTCTATCTTAGGATCTTTCTCGCTGAGAAGCGATTCGTATTTGCTACTAAGATCCATAAAATCTGAAAGCAGTTCCGATAAATAGTTCTCGTTGCGGGATACCTGCGTAATATAGTTCTCATCATCCACAGGTACTCCTTTCTTCCTTAACTCTTCCTTTATTGCTGACCATATTCTTTTTTCCGCGTCCGCTTTTGTAGAATTTATTTCACTTTCGATCTTTGCCAACTCTTCCTGCAGTGACATGATCTTTCTATCCAACCTGTAGTAATTCTTGCTGGAATATTGTATGTTGAACGTGCATGATATCTTTATGCTATTAAGTTCCGCAGAAAATACAGCAGAAAGTCGCTTCGTAGCACCTAACGTGGCACCTCCCAACGGAGCTATTGATGGTGCATTCTCCATATCCCAGCCTTTTAGTAATGCCTGAAGTTTCTTACAGTGTTTCTGAACGTCTTCTATGGAAAACAGATTTACTTTCTCAACTTCAATTGGACCATACTGCGGTTTTACCAAACTTGTTTCTATTCCCTGCATTACAGGCTTGAAGAACCTGAATGCTGCCTCGGATATGCCATTGTGTATTTTGTTCAGTTGTAGGGAAAACTCGTCCGTTAGACTGGTGAGTATTCTCATGGGATCACCTGAAGAAGATTGATCGGGAAGATTTAATTCTTTAGCTATGTTGATAGTTTATTATAATCAATTATCTGTTAAACTTTCTGTTGTATTCCTGCACAAGCTGTGAATCGACTGAACATGAAGCCATTATCTCTTTCCCATCTGGTAAAGTTATGGGCAATCTTACAACATACCCAGAATCCAGATCTTCCAGATTCTCGCCAGTTTCTAAAAATTTGCTACAGCTTCCATTTTCGTACTCAAACCCGTAAACCTTCTTGAATTTTCTTTGACCAAAGCCTCCGCCCCTACCTCCTGCAGCATGACCGCCAGCATCGACCTCTAGAACATAAATCCTGTTTTGCTGATTTTTCGAATTTAGATGAATCTCATTTGCAGAAACAATTAGTGCAAGATTAATCTCAGCCTTCTGGTTCAATAGTGCGGCTAATTCTTCCAAGTCAGACATCGATCAGTCATCGTTGTGTGACCTTAAATCATTTTCTAAAGTCCATCGAACAGATCAATTGGTTATCTCAATACCGTAATTTTCCAGCACATAATCTTTCCATTCTTGCACTATTGAAGCAAAGCTCAAATCATGTTTGCTGTCATTTACGTTAGATACATTCACATTATATACAGCCATCATAAGGGTGCACTGCTCGAATGTTTCACAGCTATGATCACTTATTTTAGTAGAATCCAAGTAACTCAGTGTCTTGTCTATTACAGCGTCTCCATATCGCTCAACAAGGAACTTGAACAGCGCGTATGAAGAGCCATACTGAGCATCTGTAGCAACGCCATACCATTCGAATGACGCGGGTTCTGCAACAAATGCGTTCAGCTGATCCTTGATCATGCCGCGCTCGCCAACCATTTTTGCAGTTACATAATTAGAGATACCGTCAACAAGCCAGTTACCTCTATCAAGC
Organism: Candidatus Nitrosomirales archaeon; assembly: GCA_049199595.1. Classification (GTDB taxonomy): domain Archaea; phylum Thermoproteota; class Nitrososphaeria; order Nitrososphaerales; family UBA213; genus JBMCYV01. The sequence continues at coordinate 42,123 of JBMCYV010000014.1, read as the reverse complement.
GATATCTTCTGCTTTGTCCAGTATGCAGCATAATCATCTACTATAGTTCTATGTGCAAATTCCCTTAATGCCAGCATGTTAACATCTTCAGAATTGCTCCAGACAAATCCCACATTCTCGTTATGAGCGAATGCAGATGGTTCAAGCGCACCATTAAGCATCTTCAGCTCATCGAGCGAATTTGTCATGTATACGACGGTCTTGCTTCCACTTTCACCAATCATCTTTGCTGCATCGGCATGACCTCGCTCCAGGAAGTTTATCATTTGCGTTGCCTTATTGAGCTCATCAGCATTATCCCTTGCATAAACTACAAAGTGTTCACTGGAGATGTTCTTCCATACAATATTCACGGGAACTATTTTCTTCATTCCGTTAGAGGAAACGACAATAATTTCGCCTTTGTAGTCATCCAGTATTTGCCTGACATTGCTATCAAGGGTACCTCTCTGCTCTAGATAGATTATCTTCTCAGAGTCTGGTTCTATCGATGTGAACGAATCCTCGGTAACTGAAAATACCCGTAACAATTCTCGTGGAATTATCAAGCGCACGTTCTCTATAGCCTCGTTACTGTTATTTCGTAATATTATGCCGTCAGCAGTGTTTGATATTACTCCGTTTCCAGATAATGTAGTTACTTCATACATCGTGTTTTTATCTTCAACCAATTTCTTGGCAATATTGATCGGAATAGTTATTGGTTTTGAATTCTCTGGCACGATAACGAGCTCACCAGACAAATCTCTCGTCAAGTCGGTATCATCAATCATGGACGTTAGTTTGATCTTGACGAAACTTCCAGATGGCACTAGTGCTATGTTCTTCTGATCGGCCAGAAAATGATCGGCGGCTGTTGATGTCATTATATGCAGATTCTTCAACGGCTCGTTGCCGGTATTCCTAATTATCAGCTCGTCAGAAGTGTTCTTTATCTCTTCCTCACCGCTTCCCAAAGTAACTTCGTAATTGAGGTCTTGTGAAATTCTAAGATCTGGTTTTTCGAAAGTCTTGTATCTATCCTCTGCCTTGCTGGCAATCATCTTCATGAAAATGCTCTGCAATGAAGATGATTGATTTGGAACTTCTCCAGACAGTTCCAGTATGTATGGACTGCCATTGTCTATGGAAATTATTATCTGTCCTTTGTATGGTATGGGGTTGTTCATGACATCTACGTTAGGTCTTCCGATCAGTGTAAGCGAAACCATAGCTTCGGATTGAGGAGCAATGTTCTTTATTGCATAATCGCTCAGCAAAAACTTACCCTTCAATTCAGGCGATAACACCAGCCTTATGTTTTGCAACGGTTCAGTGCTCGTATTCTTTATCGTTATTTGCGGATTGATTGTTTGAGTGTTAGGTTTTACACCGCTTGCTAGTATAGAATAGGCTTGATCTTGTTTTTTGCTAATAGAGGATAAGGGTTTTATCATAAATGACGCGCCTTCATTAGAAGCCAAAACTCCAAAAGGTACCTCTGCTGAACCGGAATACTCTCCAAGGTTATTATTGTAATCCCTTGCAACTATCTTGAAGAATACTGTCTCGCCAGAAAGAAGATCTGAAGGAATTGTGCCTGTCCACCAGTTGGTGGTACCACTCTGGTGCTGCATCGCGATCGTTTTCTTGGCTACAATAATTCTGGCGTCCTTGACTCCGATCTCATCAAGTATCTTTGCAAGTATCTTCATGCTACCCTCCTGTGTTATAACCTCAGCAATGATTGGCGGTTTATCATCATAGCCCGAGCGACTCGGATCGCCAAATGCAAACGTCCTGCCGCGGAAAACGCCTCCGTCACTTCCTCCACCAGTTCCTATGCTGCCAATACCTCCACCGCCAGAAATAACAGGTCCTCCAGGATCGGCAATGACTCCGTTTGCTAGACCATCAGCATCTCCCAATTCTCCATCAGTCAACGTTAAAGTTAGCACACTGTCGCCATCGTTACTACCTACCAACTCATCTGGCAGCTGGAAGTAGGCATCGTTTTGGAATTTCCAGTACTGAGAACCCGCTGGAATATCTGATGGAAAAGTTATGGTTATGATAGCTGTATCGCCAGGATTCACTGCCATTGTGAAGTCAAACAAGCCATGTGGAAATTCTACAGGTGCTGGTGGAAGACTGGCTGGATCGATACTAGTTAGATTTGTAATTTCTCCAGTATCAGTAACGAAGGTTGCGGTTCCAGTTCCAGTAGAAGTCTCGACAGAAAGTATCACGGGTTCACCTGGATTTACATTGATGTTCACGGTTCCATTGTCAACAAGTGAACCATCGTTTACCTCGAATGTAAAACTATCATCACCAACAAAGTCAGTGTCTGGTGTATAGGTAACACTAGCTGAAGTAGCGTCGATTGGTACTATCGAACCTAGCAAGCCGTTTGTTGGATCTGCAGCTATGGAGAATGTTATTGAATCTCCATCGGGATCACTACCTGTTAGAATTATAGTAACAGGTGTATCTTCGTCTATCGAAACCGTCTGATCGTTAGCAACTGGAGGCAAATTCAAGGTCAGAAGAAATGTTACGTCTACTCTGCCTGTACCATCATCATTATTTTTTGGATGATTGTTTGCTGTGTTCTGTTCAAGGAGAGATTGCAGTGTATCTGCAGATGCTCCCAGAACTTCCGCCTTGACAAGAGCGGCTGCACCTGCCACGTGTGGAGTTGATGCTGACGTACCGAACAATTGATTGATAGTTGAGGTTGAAACACCATTGGGTGCTACTATGTCAGGTTTTATTCTTCCATCATTTGTCGGACCGCGGGAACTAAAGTCTTCCAATCTATCATTTCCCCTAGCGGTGGCTCCTACCGAGAAAGCTCCGCTTGCGTCAGCAGGTATCGACAAACTGCTTGATGGAACATTGTACTCCCTCAATGGATGCGATGTGTATAGATCAAATAACACTGACTCGGTTGCATGAAATTCAACTATGACTACATGATAAATTCCAGTAACTGGTGCTACAAATGTAGCAGATTCTGTAGGAGGTGCGCCAGGACAAATAATCATACCGCCATCGCCATCATCTTCAAAGCATTGTGGATTTACGGAAAATCCCACCAAGTTGAAATTCTTGTCTAAAATTACGAGATCATAATCCTGCACGGAAATTGGCCAATCATCCCAGTTCAAGGTAACCGTCACAACATCGCCAGCTTGAGCTCTAAACTCGATCGTTTCATCGTCAATAGCAAAATTATGATTGTTGTTTGCATCAGGATCAAAAAAGTTTCCTTGCCAGTGACTATCGGCTCCGTTTCCTGCAGAGACAACGAAAAGGATACCGTTATTTCGCGCGTTGTTAACAGCTTGTGCAATGTCACTAGTTCCATCCTCGGGTCCCACATTGGTACCCAGAGACATCGAGATGATATCGATATCTCCGTTATTGATTATGAAATCTATTGCGTTGAGCAACTCCAGCTCAAATCTAATATTATAGAGAAACAGTTGTACATCGGGCGCAACATCGACCACTATTTCCGCTACAGCTGTACCATGCGCACTGTTCCCACCTCCAGTAATATCTCCGTCTGATCTAAACGGAATGGCTTCCACAATATTTGCGGCAATCTCCGGATTATTAATATCAAAACCTAGATCTATAACTGCAACTTTCACACCTTGACCAGTGTTGCCCGCCTCATGAAGATGATCTGCACCTATTACTCTTACACCTTGGCTAACAACGTTGGGCTTTAATTCGATCGGCTGATCTATATATTTGACGAAGTCATATTCTGCCATCTTTTCAAGTTCGTACGAAGGCACCAAAGCCTGCACTCTGGTTCCATGTGTTACCTCGATCTCTGCTCCATATTCTTCAAGCTCCGCGAGATTTTCAGAAGACAACGCGTCCAGTTCCATCACAACTCTAATCTTGTCTTGATCCGAAGTGACTGCTACAGCATCTTCGCTTTGTTCTCCATTGCTCATTTGAAGCAGCGTTGAAGCTATCTTTGCGTGCTTCAACTGTTTAGTATCTGGAATGTCCAGCTCCTCTGCAAACACATTATTAATGAAACTTGGATCAAAATTCGCGTTAGACAAGATAATTCCAGACAGCAGTAGCACTATACCAATAATTGCTACAGAACATTTCTGGACAGCCATAGCCAAGTGCGCATACTTAGCAAAATCGGCTTCTTAAGAAGCTATGGATCAAACTTCGTAATTGTCTATATTTACATTATTTAATCCCCGTGTTTACATAACCTGTTTCTAGCACATGTAAACATAGTTAAATAATTCCGATGTATCAGATGCAAAGTGTACGCGATATTTGTAACTGGCACAGCGGGCTCTGGAAAATCGCTTCTAACTTCAAGATTGCTTGAATGGTACAAAAATAACAATGTGTATGCGATTGCTCTTAACCTCGATCCCGGAGCAGTAAACTTACCTTACGAACCGGGAGTTGATGTTAGAGACTACATCGACATCAACACCATAATGGAGTCCTATGCCCTTGGCCCAAACGGTGCTCTGATCATGGCTAGTGATATGATAGCTACGAAGCTGGACGAAATACAGAACGAAGTAGATTCCATAAACCCTGATTATGTTATAGTTGACACACCTGGACAGCTGGAACTTTTTGCGTACCGCGCTAGTGGGCCGTTTTTTATATCCAACTTCAATTGCGAGGAAAGGGCTATATTGTTTCTATTTGATGGAACGCTCGTATCATCCCCCTCTAATTTTATCTCAATTGCATTGCTATCCACATCAATCCGTATGAGATTGAAAGCTCCACTGGTGAATGTTCTTTCGAAAACTGATCTGATGCAGGAAAAGGTAAAGACAGTATTATCATGGTCATCAAACATTGCGTTGCTCGAGCAAGCAATTGCAGGAGAAAAAGACAACGAAACTTATCTGCTCAGCATGGAACTTTTGAAAACTGCCGTTAAGGGCGGAGTTTCTCTTGGTCTGCTTCCAGTATCGAGTGAGAGCATGGACGGAATGATCAACCTAGAAGCAGCACTGGGACGAATATTTAAGATGGGAGAAGCGATTGAAGACTAGCATGAATGCTAAACACAAAAGCATAGTTGCAAGTGCGCCATCATCAACAGCAAACCTAGGTCCCGGTTTCGATGTCTTCGGACTTGCGTTAAATGCGTTTTATGACAAGGTAGAGTTGGAAATTACAGAAACACGTTCGCTACAGATCGAGGTTGATGGCGAGTACGGTAATACAATACCCTTGCAGCCGGAAGCAAATTCAGCTGGGCTAGCTATAAGCAAGATGCGTGAAGAGTATAATGTTGCTGATGGTTTGAAGGTGAAGGTGCATAAAGAAGTACCTGCAGGATTTGGACTTGGCAGCAGTGCAGCGTCAGCAGCTGCAGCTGTAAAGGCATTTGATGCTTTGTATGGTCTGAACCTTGACAACAACTCATTGGTAAAGTTTGCAGCGATGGGTGAAGTTGCATCTGCAGGATCTATGCATTATGATAATGTGTCAGCTTCGTTGATGGGAGGATTTGTTATCGTACGAACAAACCCGCTGAACGTTGTAAGTATAGAACCGCCAAAAGATCTTACGCTATGTATAGCAATTCCAAAGATGGATGTTCCCAAGAAGAAGACAGAAGTTGCAAGAAGTGTTCTGCCGGAAAATGTTTCACTGAAACATGTTGTAAGCAATGTCGCAAATGCTGGAATTATTGTGGCTGGGTTCATGCGCAAGGATGTCGATCTAATAACAAGTGCAATAAACGACGTTATAGTCGAACCGGCAAGGGCCCATCTTATTCCAGGATATGATGAAGTGAAGAAGAATGCGTTGAATGCAGGTGCACTTGCTGTAACAATAAGCGGTGCGGGCCCTTCAATGATTGCCTTCATGAAGGAAGGCAAGCAAGACCAGAAAAAGATCTGCAAGGCAATGGAAGATGGTTTTAGAAGTGCAAACATCCAGTGCAAAACTTTGCATTGTAGCACAAGTGAAGGTGCTACAGTGCTCCAATCTAACTAAACTTTAGCTCAAAGTCAGATATAGTAAAGTAAACGAACATAAGAACACAATTATTTTGTAAGTTGGGTTGGCCTCAAGTAGAATAGGTCTAGTAATTGGACTTGCATTCATAGCAGCTGCAGCTGCAGTAATGGTCTTTGTATTTCCGGTTGTTGGTTTTGAGTTTTCGCTAGCAATGATTTTAACTTCGTTGATTCTCTTGGGTATCTATGCCATCCTTGTTACCGAAGTTTTGCATAGAATGACACTTGCGCTTTTTGGTGCAGCCATCACAATCATAGTTGGTGTTACGGTAGGTCTCTTTCCACCTCAAGAAACTGTTCACTTTGCTGTTCAAGCCATTGATTTCAACACAATAGGACTGCTGCTCGGGATGATGATAATTGTAGGTGTGATTGCAGAAACCGGGATATTTCAGTACGCTGGAATCAAGGCTGCAAAGAGAGCTAAGGGTGACATCTGGAAGATCATGTTGATGTTTTCCATACTGACAGCTTTTGTATCTGGTTTTCTTGACAATGTAACTACGGTTCTGCTTATGGTTCCAGTAACAATATCGATAGCTAGAGTTTTGTCCATCAATCCAATACCGATGATAATTGCCGAAGCGCTGGCATCAAATGTTGGAGGGACTGCCACGCTCATAGGTGACCCTCCTAACATAATGATCGGCTCTGCAGCTGGTTTGACATTCAATGACTTCATAATTTATTTGGCGCCAGAAATAATTGTCACATTTCTAGTATCGCTAGTGGTAATGAAACTGCTCTTCAGAAACTACATTAAACAAAAACCGGCAAATGTGGAACAGTTGTTGCAGTTAGACGAAAATGCTGAGCTGCGGGATCGTTCTCTTATCAAGAAATCATTGGGCGTGCTTGGCGGCGTTATCATACTGTTTGTGTTTCACGGTGCACTAAATATCGAGCCTTCTGTAATCGCGCTTGCAGGAGCGGGCTTTCTGCTTGTCATAACAAGAATATCTCCTGAAATAGCACTCGGGCATGTGGCATGGAGTACGCTCATATTCTTTGTTGGACTCTTCATCATAGTAAGCGGTGTGGAGCAAGCCGGTGTGATGGAATTTCTTGCTCAAGAAGCTATAAAGATAACTGGAGGCGAGATGGTTCCAACTGTTCTGTTAGTAGTATGGATGTCTGCGTTCGCTAGTGCGTTCATCGACAACATTCCTTACGCTGCCACAATGATTCCTTTGATAGAAAATGTAAGCATGGATCCTGTCGTCTCGTCGCAGCTAAGCCAGTTCGCAACAAATCCTCTTTGGTGGGCTCTGGCAATAGGAGCAGGTCTTGGAGGCAATGGAACATTGGTAGGCGCTAGTGCAAACTTGGTTTCTGCAGGTTTGAGCGAGAAAATGGGTTATCCCATAACCTTCAACGCATTTTTCAAAGTTGGTTTTCCTCTCATGCTGGTAACGACTGCTGTAGCATCAATGCTTTTGATAGCTATGATACTTTTCATACCTGGGTTCTAATTTTCGCAAATCAGCTTGCATGTAATTTTAGTTTATTAGTATGTATTATCAATCGTTAACAGTTTGGCAATTGTTGTATGCATTTCAAGTGGTGGGATAGATTCAGCATGCACTGCAGCTCATCTAAAGAGCAATGGTCATCAGCTGTATCTGCTTACGTTTGATTATGGACAGCGAAGCAGGAGAGAATTAGAAAGAGCAAAGATAATTGCAAAATATTTGCAAGCAGAAGAGCATAAAATAGTTGATATTAGTTTCATGAAAGATCTTTACGCTAAGAGTAATGTTCTTACAGATGATCATTCGAAAATGCCTGGCAAATTCGATTACAGTATTGTTGTACCCGTTAGAAATGCTATCTTCCTAAGCATTGCATCAGGATGGGCGTTCAGCATAAATGCAGAGATGGTTGCCTATGGTGCACACAAGGGCGATACAAACTACCCTGACTGCAGACCAGAGTTTGTTAATGCAATTAACGGAATGGTAAACCTTGCTGAGATCGATGGTATCAAACAAGGCATTAGAAGAGAGATCAAGATCTGGTCTCCAGCAGTGGACGGAATTGAGAAGCCTGATCTTCTAAGAATAGGGTACAAGGTTCTTGGTGATAAATTGTTTGAAACGTGGAGCTGCTATACAGACGGTGTGAAGCATAAGAATGAGTTCATTCATTGCGGTAAGTGTGAGTCTTGCGTCAATCGCAAGAATGCGTTTGTTGCTGCAGGGATAGAAGATAAAACGAAGTATGCAGAATGATAATAAACCATTGTTATTCCTAGACGCATTTAAATAAGGTGAACCGAGAATGCAAACCGAGTTGAAAGTAAGTCTAAGCGAGATCTTCACAAGTGTTGAAGGAGAGGGAATATACTTTGGTACAAAAACGCTATTTGTGAGACTAGCTGGTTGTCATTTGAAATGCTTCTGGTGTGACACTCCTTATGCATTATCTATGCAAGATGGAAGGGAGTATGAAATCAGCGATGCAATAAGACTCATCGACAAAAATTTGGTGCAAAATACATTCAAGGTGAACTTTACTGGGGGTGAGCCTTTGCTGCAACATAAAGCTGTGTATGAAATGGCCAAGTATCTTAGGAGCAGGGGCTTGCGAACGTACCTTGAATCGTCATGCTTCAGTGTTGAGCGGTTCAAGGAAATTTTGCCCTTGATCGATATATGCAAAATTGAATTCAAGTTGAGCGATTCTGAAGTTGTTGATCAGGAACATTATGGCGAGTTACTAGAAAACGAGTTAAAGTGCTTGGAAGAGGCTGTTAAAAGCAAAAAGACAACCTACATAAAGGTGGTCGTTAGCAAGTTAAGCAACGAGAAAGAGTTTGAGGAATTGACCAAGATGATATTTGAAAGAATTGTGGCTGATGACATCAAGGGTTTCATAATACAGCCTTCATATGGTTCAAGCGAGCCAATTATGGATCATCTGTTCAAGTTCTACGATACCGTTTATCCATATTATGAGCAGGTTAGGATTGTGCCGCAGCTGCATAAGGTGATGGGAATTCCATGAATAAGGAGAGAATAAAGAAACTCGTTAGAGAGTTATTAATTGAGCTGGGAGAGAACCCAGAGCGAGAAGGATTAAGAGAGACTCCTGAAAGGATTGCGGAGCTGTACGAAGAAATACTTGAAGGCTACAAAATGGATTCAGAGTTAGATGTTGCTTTCAGCGAAGAGAGTGATGTTGTTGTGGTTAGAGAGATTCAATTCTACAGCATGTGCGAGCATCATATGCTACCGTTCTTCGGTAAGGTTCATGTAGCGTATCTGCCGAGCGGCAAGGTCTTTGGAATATCAAAACTCGTTAGGCTTGTAGAAAAGTATTCCAAGAGGCTCCAGATACAGGAACGCATGACGAAGCAGGTCGCTGATGAACTACAGCGAATGGGTGTGAGAGGTGCTCTTGTGCTGGCAGAAGGAGATCATATGTGCATGAGGATGCGAGGCGTGAAGAACAACAGCAAGATAATGACCATTGCATACAGGGGCGAGTTCGAGAAGAAGGAACTGCGTGAGCATATAGTGTCCATGATATACTCGCCAAGAAGAGAAATTTCAGCATAGAATCTGTCCTACTTAAACTTGTGTCTTATTATTGATGCATACTGCCCACTCCACATATATTTGCTGAAAATAAACGAATGAACTTTGAGTTACATGTTGACTGATACTGTTTCAATAATTTTTTCTCCTAAATGGGGAATTCATGGCAACACTATATCTAATTTCTTACTTGTAGCTAGACATACAGGCTTACAAAGATTTAGATAAATTGATCCCTTGCTTCGTACCGTATGCAAGCAGAAACATATGTACAAGGTGAATCGCAGGGAACAGTGATGCGACTGATGGATGCGCAGGGTAATGTTGGTATGTTGGCTGTTTCAGATTTTAGACAGGTAAGAAAACAGTTCTGGAACTGCAGAATCTGTGTTAAGCATAACATAGTTTGTCGTTCAGGTAAGGCGTATAAACTGCACTTGCTGGAAGAGCACGCATATTAGGTAGGCGGAGCAAAACGGCTCTGCCTGCTGGGCCATGCAAATAATGTAAATATTGTTTATTTCATTGTATTGACAAACTTATTTTTATTTTTGCGCAAAATATTTGGCGAACCGTTTAAATGATCCTCTGCATAACACGCTGGCGTGAAGCAAGTAAAAGTCTTTGACACATGGGTAGAAGGCAAAAACGATACACTGCACTTCGATGTTTGCGTAAGCGCTGATGCTACAGATGCAGAAAATATTGCATTGAAGCTGGCAGAAGAGTATCTCAAGAGCAGAGGCGAGAGCGGAAAGGTTACATCTAGTGAATGCCAGTTCTGTCACGTCGAGCCTGTTGCGGAACCGAGCCTAGTAAAGCAGATTGAGGAGAAAGGCGGGTTCATAATCCCTTTCAACTGATGTAACTGTTGTTGCATCACCTTATCATTTTTTATTATTGAATTATGCCCTTTCCAACTATCCTAGTTCCCTGGCTATCGGGTTTTAGCAGCACACATATCTCACCAGGTCTATATGCCATTGGTTTCTCCGGTGTGATTTCCAAAGAATCACCTGTTTGTTTTATTTTTGCTGGTTTGATCTGTAACCCAATTGAAAGCATGTAGGTTTGATTTTCAGCCAGATCCGCTTTGAAAAACGAACTCTTCGTAAATTTTACCGAGAGAGAGTCTGATGAAACACTTATGGTGTCTGGTGGACAAATTATATCACCGCGAGAGATCTCGTCAGCTGCAGCTCCCTTGATCGCAAGTCCAACTCTTGCTGGGCTTTCAGATCCGTGTACAGAATCATCGTGCATTTGGATTGACTTGACAAGTATACTTTTTCCTGTTGGTAGCAGCGTCAGTTCATCGTATATGTTTACTCTTCCTTGCTTTATTACACCGAGTATGACGGTTCCAACACCTTTGACGTCAAAAGCATGATCAACGTTTATGATTAAAGATCCTGCACTGGATTTCGGTCTAATGTTGGTCAAGGATTGTTTCAGCTGATCAAGACCGTCAAGAAACTTGAAATTTGAAAGTGAAGTATTTTCAATTAACGTCTTCAGTTTTGTTTCATCTATATCATACGAATGAAGAATAAATCCGTCCTTGAATTCAACCGAATCAAGAGCTATTATTTGTTCACCAAGATACTTGTCTAGTTTGGTAACATTCAGAATAGCATATTCGGCCATGTTCACTGCCTGCATTAGGGATTGTATTTTGTCTGGGAAAGTGATAGGTGCTGTCCAAGAATAAATGGTATCCTGCGTCTTTCTGTCATAGATGGCAATATCTGACGTGGTACCCTTCTTTCCTAATTCTTCGGCAATGCTGTAATCTCCGAGAACAACGAAGTTGATTGAATTGACCATTCAGTGTTGCACCTAACATTACGATATTATTTCTTGTGTTTTGGACATCCTGAATGCTTTACTGATTTCAGTACGAGTTCGCATTCAGTAAGGTGTAGAACAGATTTTCCCTAATGCTTTGAAAAACGCACGCGTGTAAAAGCTACTAGAGGGGGGGTCTTTATAAAGGACATATCAACAAGTCAAGAAATCAAGAGAAAATCTTAGAAACGGCATCCGTGTCTATCAGATTCGGGAACAATACCAGAACACGGGAATTTTCTTTAGTGGAATAAACTATTTTCGGTGTGAGCAATTCGGATAGAAAAATTAACTGACATTCATTTTATCACAAGAATTTCTTTTGCCCTTTTCAGAAATCTTTCAGCACCTTCAATTGTTTCTGTAGCTCCTGCTTCAGAGAACTTCAGACCATAATCTGCCTCCTGCCTCAGTTCCATGCCATCCTCGAACTGATTGATCAGATTTCTTCCAAGTTCATTTATGAAAAGCTCTCTGATTGCTAAGGACAGAGCATAGTGGCTTTTTTCTCTGAAACCTTTGTGATAAAGCAATGCCCTGGCGCTGTGGAACATCGAATAGTAGCCCTGTATCGTAGCCCATTTGAATTTCTTGTGTTCAAGCGAATCCTGCGCATCTCTCAGGTCTGACTGTGCCCCCTCAACCTCTTTCAGAACCATTTCCCTCTTCGGCACTATCCTGAGCAACTTCCTTTCCTTTATCAGATGCCTGAGCGTGGAACTCATTCTGTCTGCCACAATATTATACCTCTCTCTATGTTCTCGTAAAGTGGTTTATCCTCTCTTTTGAGTTTGACGAGTTCGTTTGAATTCACTACTATTGGCGCAATCTGCCTTGTATTTGTTCTGTTGAACTCGCTTACCTTTCTCCGCACAAAATCTTTTTCAGAAGTAAGAAGGAACAGGTCGATATCACTTTCCCTGACATCAACGCCCTGCGCGCAGCTACCAAATAAAATAATTCTTCTGCAGTGTTCCTTTATCTGATCCAACAACTTCTTCAGCCCATAAACATTGAACAACACCTTGAACTGCCTTACCGCAGGCTCTTTTGTGTCAAGTGTATAGAATACCATCCTGCCTCTCTTCTTTCTGATCAAAAAGTGCAACTTCGCAAGCAGTCTCAGTATACGATTGGCCGAGCCCTTGCTGACACGAGTTTTCCTTATAACTTCCCTCTCGTGATACTCTTGCATAGGGTCGCCTAGAAAAAGCTCCAGTACGGTCATAAGTGTTGGCGTAATAAAGTCTAATTTTTCGGGCATATGCTCATTATTTTATACTTTTTGCTATTTAAAGATGCTTACTAGAAGGGAAGCATATCAATCAAGGAATGATTCCAGATACATCTGGCTGTACAGTCTGCAGTATGCCATTACTAGCTGTCTTTGGATTAGGTCAAGATAAGTGGCTAGGATTGATTAGGAAAGCTCAAAGGAAGGTTGAGAAAAACATCTATGACAACAAAGGGTTGCAACAGCTTAAGGATCAATGGAAGAAGATGGGATGGATAGATGATTAGGAACAAGTATACGGTGTGCCTTTATTCCACATTCCCTCAAAATTCTCTGTATATATTCGCCATAGTTTCTTCTGCTTCTTAGTAATTATGTAGAGTATGTGTTCATGTGAACCCGCATAACGATATGGTTCGTATCTGATTAAACCGTTCTTTGTGTTACTATCCCGAATAAACATGGTCATGTTCGGAAAATAGTTGTAAGTTCTAATCTCTAAATTTGCTGATTTTTCTGGCACTCTCTTTCGTATATTGCATAAAAATCCCAATGAGTTCGTTATTGCATCTTTTATTGCAGATGTCTCTATTGATTTTTCAAAATCTGATATATAATTAGAATTGGGATCAAGAATCAACAATCGTATACGAATATCTTTTTTTAATAATTCCTCGATGATTGTTGAGTGGGTTCTAGTAGATCCCAATGTTGTTCCTATGGCATCCAGACTTACCTTACAAGCTGCCAAATATTCGGAGAATTCTTCCACATCAGTTCTAGAACCAGCTTCAACTATAGATTTCTTGAGATTATAACGATCTATCAACATGAGTGTTATACCAACGCCATAGAGAATCATAGCAAGAACCCAATGGGCAGGAATATCAGGAAGAAGAATCAATTCTTTAAACGCGCTCCATCCTTCAGTAACAATGAGTGTAACAATTGAGCCGATGAAGGCACTAATACTAATCCAAAAGAGTGATGGTCTTTTCGCCAATAACTTCGATATAGAGTACGAATATTTAATGTAAGAATCACGCCACCCAACTTTCAACACTCACTTTGCAACACTCGAAAGGGAAACAGCACCTGATCAAACTGTTTAAATAATGTTAGGTTAGCCTAATTAGGAAAGCCTAACTGGGTGAACATGGTGAGAATAAAGAGCACAAAAAAATTAGCTGTAATGGTTTTGACCGCGCTACTTATCCTCATGGTACCTAGCAATGTGTATGCAGTAGAGATGGAGCAAAGCGAAGATAAGCATATGGAATTTGCAGCTAATATAGAATTCATGAGGGGACACTTCATATGGGCAATTGCAGACAAGCAACAGAACGAACTTGTATTAGCCAAAGCGCACGCTGGACATCCGATCTCAGAACTTTATGCGCTCATTGAAGGTGAACTTGAGGAGCAAGACAAGGAACTAAATTCTTCGCTGAATGGTGCGCTTGAGCAGTTACCAGAACAGGTAGAATCGCTGCCCGCAACGCAATTTGCAACGGAAGTTACAAAGATCGAGGCTATGCTTGACGATGCTTTGAAGGTCGTAGTGCCACAGTCAAAAAGAGATGATCATGTATTCTGGATCAAGGTTACGATAAAACTGCTGGAAACGGCTGTGCAGGAATACCACGAAGGTGTGTCCGATGGCAAAGTACAGGAAATGATTGAGTATCAGGACGCACAGGGTTTTGTTGCACGTGCAGATGCGATATTCATGAACATAGCTAGCAAGATCGACGAGCATGAGCAGGAAGAAATTGAAGAGTTCTTTACCGATTTGAAGAATGGTATGGAGAATGTGCAAGAACCAGCACAGATCGAGACACTGATCGATGGGATAGTTCGCGAGTTCAAAGATGTTGTGGGAATTGAAGAGCAAGAAACCTCAGAGGAAACCACAGCTCAACAGTACATCGAAAATGCAAAGGAACTTCTCGAGCAGGTATCAGCCGAATATAAGAAAGGCAATTTTGCAGATGCTGACAAACTTGCAGTGCTTGCGTATCTTGAGAACTTCGAGTTTGTGGAATCAGACCTAGAAAATCTAGGTGCAGAAGACTTGATGGAAGAAATTGAACAGATGATGCGAGTAGAATTAAGGGATATGATCAAAAATAAGGTGTCCCAAGATGAACTTGACTCCCACATAAATGCAATTAATGAAAAGCTGGAACAAGCATACGCTATCGTACCAGAGTTTCCTGTCGGTCTGACAATTGCGTTGGCATCAGTAATAGGTGCTGTGGTGGCTTTGACGAGGATGAAAAGATTCGGTCTGGGCAGATACTAACCTCAACTTTCTTTTTATTGGTTAACACTAACCTGCTGATCTAAAAGGGTTTAAATAGCATAAATTAGGAGTGCCTAATTAGGCGTACCTAATGTATTCTACTGGGCATAAGATACTATCACTGTCTCTTGGAGGTCTCCTATTGCTGTCCATTTCATCATTTGTTGGCAAAGCTGATGCATTAACTACGGAAGAATATGTGGTCTTTGTTTCCAGTGTTGAAAAAATAAAAGCACAACTAGAAATTGTTAAGCAAAATCTTAATTCTAACAGTCAGGTAGCATTTGCACATTCATCTGTTGTTGGCAAGTTAGCATCACAGATAGAAAAGCCGCTTAGAGAAAGCAATAGAGCTCTCGCAGATGATCTTTATCTAAATATGATCGACCTTCCTGCATTGGTAAAGTCTGGCACCAAACAAGATGTTCTACTTTCGCACATTTCTGAAGGTGAACTCTTGCTTGATAAAGCAACGATTGCAGTTGTTCCAAACGCGTTAAGAAGTGACTCTAGCTTCTATGCACAAATTATCTTCGTTTTACTTACAAATGCTGATCAAGAATATGAAAAAGCTAGTGACGATGGCTATAACAGTGCAATTGCATATGTTGATAGAAGTCACACAATATTTCGAGAGCACATTGGTAAAGACACATCAGTAGGTGGTGATCCTGACTTGGACAGTTTCGGACAATCATTTGTAAACATTATTGAAAAGATGCGTGCAAGAGCAGATTTCAATACTGTCACATCAGCAATAAGCGAACCACAAAGAGTGGTACTTGCATGGGCAAGTGTAGGAACAAATTCTGAGTACAGCAAATACTTTGATGCGATAAGGACTCTTCTGCAGCAAGTGGTTAAAGAGTACAAAGCAGGAAATTATGCAGCAGCTGATGAGTTTGCAATTGAAGCATACCTTGATAACTTCGAGTATCTAGAGCCGGTAATTGCTGAACATGATAAAGATCTGATGCTAACAATAGAAGGGATGATGCGAGTAGAATTAAGAGAGATGATCAAAGACCGCGAATCAGTGGAGAAAATCGAAGCCCATGTGCAAGCTATATTTGAAAAGTTAAACGATGCGGAAAACATACCGAGTGTAAGAACTCTCTCATATGGAAGTGTTCTGACAGATGGTCATGTTGATGGTACGGCTACGACTTCGACCACTGAAGAAACAAAATCTATTGGCTCTGCCGGAGGAGAGGCCAAGACTGAAGTGATGAACCAAGTCGATGCAATAAGACTGAAGCTTATTGCAGTACTCAATGCTTACGAGAGAGGCGATTATGATTCTGCTTTCGAGAACGCCCGCTCTGCTTACCTTGACAGTTATGAATACATTGAGATTCCATTGAGTCCAATAGATCCCAACTTTACGCTTGAAATGGAAATTAAGTTCGCGGAGCTAAGGAACCTCATACAGGACCGAGCGCCATATGAACAGGTTCAAGCAAAAGTAGTCGAGCTGCGAAAAGGTCTTGATGAATCTGAAAGGCTAGTAACTGGTCCAGGTCTGGTTGCACCTTCAATCGCATTTTCTTCATCATTTTCAATCATATTCAGAGAAGGTCTAGAATCGGCGCTGATAATAGGAGCGATAATAACGTACTTGGAAGCTTCCAGAAATGAAAAATTCAAGAAACATGTTTACCACGGTATAGTTCTGGCGCTAGCGGCAAGCGCGGTCACATGGTTCGTTGCTTCGTTCGTAATTACGATATCAGGTGCCAACAGGGAGCTCATCGAAGCCATTGCAGCTCTTTCGGCAACTGGAGTGTTATTCTATGTAAGTTTCTGGATACTGAATAGAATTGAAACAAAGAAGTGGATCGAGTTTGTGAAGGCAAAGGTGTGGCAGGCAACGACTACTGGAAGTGTAATGGTCTTTGTACTATTGTCATTCTTCACAGTTTATAGAGAAGGTTTTGAAACCGTGCTCTTCTATCAGGCAATGTTTTCATTCGCCAAATATATGGAGAGTTATGTCGCTCTTGGATTTGTATTAGGTTTGGGTTCTTTGCTGGTCATATTTTACTTCATAAGACGTATGGGGAAGAAACTTCCTTTGAAAGTTCTCTTCGCACTTACCATGGGAGTGGGTGCATATCTTTCGATTGCATTCATAGGCAACGGTGTAAGAGAGTTGCAGGAAGCTATGTACGTCAAAACAACTCCACTGATCGGAGTAGTTCCAAGGCTTGACATCAACCTTGCAACTATGACTGGAATACATCCAACGTTGGAAACCATAGTCGCGCAGGTTGCGTTATTGTCAGTGTATGTTGTTGGCATGTTTTATGTTCTAGTATGGAGATCAAGGAAGGAGCAAGCAATACTGCAGGCAAGGAAGTCAAGGGCTGATATCGATGATGCAGTATGAGCACATTAGAATAGGAATTGATGTTGGAGGCACTTTCACAAAGGCTGTTGCCATCGATCTTGAAACCAGGAAGATTGTAGGAAAGGCAACAGTACCAACAACTCACTTTGCAGAACATGGCGTCTCAGCTGGTGTGCTGCACGTTCTACAGAAGATCATTGAAGACGCAAAGGTAAGGAAGGAAGAGGTGGAGCTCATTGCCCATAGCACGACTCAGGCAGTTAATGCGCTGCTTGAGGGCGACGTTGCAAAAGTTGGAATAATCGGAATGGGTGTTGGTCTGGAAAGATCCGATGTCATGAAGAGAACAAACGTGAAGGAAATAAAACTTGCAGGCAGGAACGTACAGACATTCTACAGGTTTCTGGACACTTCTCATTTCTTGACTGAGGAAGAAGTAGATCGTGTAATCCAAGGGCTGAGGAACGAGGGAGCGGAGGTTATTGTTGTAAGCGAAGCCTATGGTGTTGACGATCCATCAAATGAGGCCTTTGTAATGAAGCGAGCAAGAAAAATGGGGATTCCATCAACTGCTGGACATGAGTTAACTGGGATCTATGGACTCGAGATAAGAACTCTTACAGCTGCGATAAATGCCAGCATACTTCCAAAGACGATAAGCACTGCAAACTTTGTTGAAGATGCTTTGAACGAAGAACGTATGCTTGTTCCTCTAATGATAATGAAAGGTGATGGTGGGGTTACCGATGTGAAAACGTTTCGTACAAAACCAATTCTTACTCTGCTGTCAGGGCCAGCAGCAAGTGTTGCTGGCGCATTGTTATATTTGAAAATTATTGACGGCGTCTTCATCGAAGTTGGAGGTACAAGTACAAACGTCTGTATAATAAAAAATGGCAAGCCAGAGATGAAGTATGTTACGATAATGGACCATCCAACCTGCATACGATCCCTTGATGTTAGGGTCGTTGGTGTTGCTGGAGGTAGCATGGTTAGAATCAAGGGAAACAAGATAATAGACGTTGGACCCAGAAGTGCGCACATAGCTGGTCTGCCATACTCTTGCTTTGCAGACCCTGAAGAGCTAAGGAGAGGTGAGCTGGTTCTGGTTAGACCTAAGGAAAATGATTCAGAGGATTTCGTAGCTATACGATCAGGAGAGAAAACATTCGCAATAACAAACACATGTGCCGCAAACGCTTTAGGACTTGTCAGAGAGGGAGATTATGCTTATGCAAACAAGGAGTCTGCGTGGCTGGCGATGGAAATGCTGGCCAGAAAGATCGGAACTACAGTTGATGACGCGGCGACAAAAATTCTTGAAATTTCCTCGGGCAAGGTACAACGGGTCATAAATACAATGATAAAACAATACGAGCTGCGCGAAGACAAGATTGTGCTGATCGGTGGAGGGGGTGGAGCGTCTGTGCTGGTTCCTTTCATAGCAGGAAGGATTGGGGCAGAGTATAACATCGCAGAAAACGCCGAGGTGATCTCGTCTATCGGAGTTGCTGCAGCAATGATACATGAAGAGATAGAAAGAACGCTGAGTGAGCCAGATACCAATATTATTGCAGGGCTTGTTGAAGAAGCAAAACAGAAGGCAATCGAAAGAGGAGCATTGCCAGAGTCTGTCATAGTTCATAGCGAGTACATTGCTGAAAGAGGTCTGCTCAGAGTTACAGCGATGGGAAATGTTAACCTAGACATAAGCGGGTTAGGCTCAAGGGAAGTCAAAGCAGATGAGGCCAAGGAGATAGCGGCGTATGTTGCTAGAGTTCTTCCAGAAAATATTGAAATGCTCTTTGAAACGTCCAGTTATTACGTATTCAAGGGCAAGGTCGGGCAGAAGAAACTATTTTTCAAGTCTATTCTAAATAGAATCGTAGTTATGGACAAGTTCGGCAGGGTAAGACTGTCTGTCGATAATGGAATTATATTTGATGGAGGCGCGAACGAAGTAATGCAGAAAATGGAAACGTATCTGCATAGTAACATTCATGATGGGTTGGCTCCACAGATCCATGTACTTAATGGCGCAAAGCTAATTGATTTTTCTGGCATAACTGCCCCTGAACATATTGCAAGGGCTGTGCAGACCGAGCTTGCAAATGTTTCAAACGCTGAAAAGGTTGCTGCAATAGTAAAATTATAACTGCGATTCAAAGGTAAGCTTAAGAATAACTTCTTACTGGTGCTACACGTGAATGCAAAAGTTTGCGTTTTAGCGGGGCCAGCTTCGAAAGATCTTGCGAAAAGTGTCTCGAAGATTCTTGGTGTTCAATTAATCGATGTTGAGCTAAACATATTTCCTGATGGAGAGAGCAAGATCAAGATCGATGGCAACATTGATGGCAAGTTTGCCGTTATTGTTCAATCAACATATCCGCCAGTTGATGCACATTTGATGCAATCATTGTTGATGGTAAGCAAGGCAAAGAAGATGGGTGCTAGTGTTTGTGCTACCATACCATATCTGGCATATGCAAGGCAGGACAAAGAATTTCTGAAGGGTGAGGCAGTGAGCATGGAACTTGTTGGTAGCCTCTTCAGCTCATCTGGTGCAAAAAATGTAATAACGGTTGATGTGCACAGCCAGATGGCATTGTCCTACTTCAAGGTACAGGCATACAACGTTTCAGCTGTGCCGTTACTTGCAAACTACTTCAAATCTCAAAAGCTTTTCCAACCACTAGCGGTTTCTCCTGACGCTGGCGGTTCTGCGAGAGCTAAAGAATTTGCCAAGGTGAGCGGAACCTCATCGATAGCACTGCCAAAGGTCAGAAACAAAAAAACTGGTGAAGTGAAAATTGATCCTGATGCACCTGAACTGAAAGCAGCTATCGGAAGAGATGTAATACTGATAGACGACATGATAAGCACCGGAGGTAGCATCGTCAAGGCAACCGAAGTTCTGGTGAAAGTAGGATGCAAGAAGGTATTTGTTGCATGCACTCATCCACTTCTGCTTGACGGCGCGCTTGAAAAGATAATGGATGCCGGAGCGAGCGAAGTCGTTGGCACAAATACTGTTCCAAGTCAAGTCAGTAAAGTTGATGTGGCACCTGCAATATGTGATCAAGTTAGCAAATTATGAATGATTACTTCTTCCTGCAACGAGGAGAGCGTGTTGATCTTGGCAATGGAGAATTAAGATCTCTTGTACGAACCTATCAGCCAAAAGCAACTATAACGAATGTTAACAGCAGGGTGGTACTTGTTAGTGGAGAACTGGATATTGAAAAGATAACTGCTAGAGCTGCCTGCACAAAAGTTGCAGGAAGGTTGTTGCAAGTGTCAAACAAAGTAACAGGCTTCGAACTTGACGGGATGATGAAGAATTACAAGACGTTTGCATGTAGCATAGTAAATCTCTCGAAAAAACCGGTAGATATGCAGATTTTGAGCAAGCTGGGAAATTATGTAAAGCGAGAAGCTCCATGGCTGAATGTTTCGCTTGAAAATCCTGATGTTACTGTATTACTGATCAAAATGGAAACTGAATCTGTTATTGGTATTGTAGACCGTAGGAACTCAGTAAAATGGAAAGGTGAGAGCAGAAGAAAGAGACCATACTTTCATCCAGTTGCTCTGGAACCAAGACTTTGCAGGACAATGATCAACCTAGCAATGATTAGGGAAGATAATACCATGCTCGATCCCTTCTGCGGGACGGGAAGTGTGATGCTGGAAGCCAATAGAATGAAGATAAATTCAATTGGATGCGATCTCTCGAGCAAGATGTGCAAAGGTGCGCTAACAAATTTGAGAAATTCTAACAGCTTCCTAATAAATTGTGATGCGCTTTCTCTACCTCTAAAAATGGATAATATAGATGCAATAGTTACAGACCTTCCATATGGCAGTGCAGCCTCAACGATAAAGAGAAGACCGAAGGAACTGCTGAACGAATTTCTTGACGTAACTAAACAAATGAAGGGTAAGCGGTGCTGTATTATGTCTAGAAAGGGAGACGAGCAGGAATTTCCAAACATAGTTGAGCAGTATGACATATACGAGCACAAGAACCTGACAAGGAAGCTGATGGTGTTATGCAACTGAAGATAATTTTCCTTGGAACGTCTTCGGCAATGCCAAGCTCTAAAAGAAATTTGAGCTCCGTTGCAATCGTAAGGGGAAACGAAGTCTTGATTTTTGACACTGGAGAAGGGATGCAGCGCAACTTTCTGGCATCTGGAATAGGAACAAACAAGAAGGCGAAGATCTTCATAACTCACATGCACAGTGATCATGTCCTTGGATTACTTGGTTTGCTGCAAACGATGGCACTGCAGAATAGAGAGATGCCTGTCCAGATCTACGGTCCAGATGTGCTGAAAGATTTTATTGAGAGCAACATGAAGCTCTTGAGTTTTGGTTTAACATTTCCTGTAACATTTACCGCAGTCAGTGAAGGTGTTGTGGTTGAAGAGGAGGATTATGTTGTAAAAGCAAGACTTGCCGAACACTCGATCAAATCATATTCTTACTGTCTTGTGGAACATGAAAGGCCCGGCATATTTTATCCGGAAAAGGCAGAGAAACTTGGAGTGCCAAAGGGAGGATTGTGGCACAAGCTGCAGTATGGAGAGCAGATAGACTTCAATGGGAAGGTGATAAAATCAGAAGATGTGACTGGACCAAAGAGAAGGGGAAGAAGGATAGGAATTTCTGGGGACACTAGGATAAACGATGGACTTGTGAATTTCTTCCGTGATTGTGATCTGTTGATTTTTGATTCAACATACGGTGAAGATCATAAGGATAAGGCAGCTGAAAACATGCACTCGACTGCAAAGGAGGCTGCTACTGTTGCAGCAAAGGCACGTGTGAAGAAACTTGTTTTGACGCACTTTAGTGCAAGGTATGAAGATGTTAGCGTTCTCGTTAAAGAAGCCTCTGAAATACATCCAGACGTGGTTGCTGCAGAAGACCTTATGGTGATAGAAATTCCTTATGAACAATAGCAAATCCATAGTACTAGTCGATTCTTCTAATAATGTATATACCATCGTCGTGAGATTCGTCACCAAATTCCTTCCAAACAACGTACATTGTTTCATCAGCTACAACAATATGTGGATCGACTGAAATTCCAGTACCATTGCTTAAATTAATCACTCTACCAAAACTTGCACCGTAATCATTGCTTCCTCGGAAAAGTATTTCATCGTAGCCTAAAGAATGATCCACCCATCCTACATTGATTTCATTATTGTATGCAGCTATCTGTTGATTGCTCGATGCTCCTTCATTGCTGCTAAGATTGATTGGGTTATCGAACGTTACCCCTTTGTTTGTGCTTCGTATGAAGAAGGCTTCAGCATTTTCCATAGTAGAATTAACTGGAAGAACGTTTGTCCATACAACATAAACATTATTGCCAGATACAGCAATCTGGTAATCTCTTGCGATGTCAGTTAGACTAGTTGCGCGACCGAAAGTGACGCCTCTGTCGTGGCTTGCTCTGAAATGCAAATCGTAATGCCCCCCGACAAATTCTAATTCGCTATCTGCCCATATAACATACACATCATTCTCATAAGCCGCTATTTGTGGACAGCATACTTCTCCAATATTACGAATGCTAAGATCTGTTGCCTTGCTGAAAGTGATTGCATTATCATTACTTGCTTTAAGTACGATCCTGCTTTTAGATTCAAACTCATGCCATATCACATACACATTGTTGTCTGATACAGCTATCTGAGGTTCCTGTGAACTCCGACCATCGCTGAGATCAATTACACTGCCAAAAGTATTGCCTCTATCATTGCTTACTCGCAATAATATCTGTCCTTCTCCAGTAGTACGATCTTCCCAAACTACATACACATTATTTCCAGCAACCGCGATATCCTGATTCTCAGAGCTTTGTAGATTGACATTATCACTCAGGTTAATTGCAGAACCAAAGGTAACTCCCATATCATGACTTGCTCTAAAGAATATTTCACGGTCCATGCCATTATCGTCAGTTGCTGACCACACTAAATATAGGTCGTTTTCATGAGCAGTTATCAACGGTTTATTGATAATAGTTCTGTTGGTCAAGCTAATTTTAGAACCAAATGTGGTTCCATCGGAACTCGTTGTAAAGAATACGCCAGAGGTAGCATGCCATGTCAGGTATAGATTGCTTCCAGATGAACCAGTGTTAATACCGCCTGCTCCAGCAGTATCAGGAAGATGTACCGCACTGCCAAACGTATAGCGTTGTGTGAGATTGTCTCCAACTACCCAATGACCAACAGTCGTCAATATTGGAGGGGGATTGGAAAAGACAGCAAATACTACAATGAATGCAATTCCAACAAGAAATCCTGCTACTATCGGTGCAATAAGTTCACTCATATCAGTACCTTGAAGGTATGTTGTGAGCCTTGTTAATTTTGTTTCTCTTCGATGATCAGCTTTTATTCATGCAATGCAAATTTAGTATATGCGTGTTGCAGTTGCGTTCATGATTGCAGCACTAGTTTTTGGTATCAGCGGATCAGTTCTGCTGCTGGCTCCGAACGTTTCTGCTTCAAGCAGTGTTAAAGATGCAGTTGGTGATGCAGCAGCATCGCAGGTATATGAGACAAACATCGAGCCTACAGTGCAGGATTATCATGATATCGTCGGTGCGAGTGTGAAGAGGATGAATGCGAAGGAACTGCTGCTTACAGTTGAGGTTGCAGGTGATCCAAATCAGAACTCGCCGTATGAAACAGTGTACATTTGGGTGATAGATTATCCAACCATAACTGGAAACCAGAGATACACGATAATAGTTCCGCACTTTCCTCCTGAACTTGAACTGCAGGTTACGGGATGGCATGCCACAATATTTGATAACAAAGCAAACAGGTACCTTACACCAACTTATCCTGTAGGTGAAATGCCAGAAAACAAGGTTGAGGTAAACATCGATCCCACACTGATAGGTAGTCCGGCATTCTTCTGGTGGCAGGTCTATGTTATGGTTGGAGTTGATACGGCAACGCATGATGCTCCTGACTTTTTGATGGATAGTGCTCCAGAAGATCCTGTTATGCTTTTGCCATTTACTTGAGCAGTGTCTTTAGCGCATCAATGGACTTCATAGGATCTTTGACAGCTTCGACAATATACATTCCATCGAATCTCTGCTTTTGCAAACCTCCGACAAGTTTCTTCCAGTCGATCGTCCCTTCACCAATATTCAGATGGCTATCGTTAACACTGTCATTGTCTGTGATGTGCACCATAAAGAAGTGCGATGCTAATTTTTCAATAAATTCATCACTATTGTGTGCCATATGCGCATGGCCCGTGTCAAATACTATATCCAAGTTCACGTTATTTGTTTTCATGAACTCGATGAACTCTGATGGAGACGACATGAACGATTTTTGCGGTGCCATGTTTTCAATCAGCACTTTTATGCCTCGTGAGTTGCCGTAGTCTATCAGCGATAGTAGCGAATCACAGTTGAGCTCCCATCCGTTTTCAATGTCAAATGTCTTTAGACCAGGATGCTGGACAAACGCAACGGCGTTTATATCCGCAGAGTCATCTATTGATTGTTTCAGTTTTCTCAAGGCAGTTTTTCTCGCATTCTCGTCTGGATTGCAAATATCAGATATTACATCCAGTGCACTGTGAACGGTTAGTTTGATGCCGTTTGTTTTCTTGAGAGTCCCGATGTTTGGACTGCTTAAAATTGTAGATTTGAAGTTCACAACTTCGCCGACGGGCAAATTATAGTCATTAAGATCGGCCAAGAAGGTCTCTAACGGGTGATCGAAAAGAGTTACATAGAGACTTGAAAGGCCAAGCAAAGGCATTACTGGTTTGAGTGGTCTTAACTCCTTATTAATTTTAGTATTAATGAAAATATGTACGTATAACTAGCAAGATTCAACTCCCCGAATCATAGTTCTGTGTTCAGTTCATAAGCAATTTTCAAGAATTGGTCATTTATTTTTGTGAGGCAGCGATTTATACTGGATTAATTAGTTTAAAAAGCGATAGAGAAATTGAGAAAAGAAATCTTGTTCTTAATTACCATTTTGCTATTACTTCCCTTTCCAGTTTCTTCCTATCCTGAACAGTCGTCTGAAGCCTCAAACTACTTTAGACTTGGTATAGAGGCCACAGATTGGATTACAGAATTCCAGTTCACTCCTCTAGGCTCTTCATTTGGAATTCCGTTCAATAACTCGATGGTATGGGGTCTGGATCCGTTTGTTTATACGAATGGCACCGTTACTGGAGGATATCCCGAAATTCCTGCTGGCGAGAGACAGACTCTAGGATACCAGATAGGAGGACATGATTCAGGCGAAGCTGCCTATGCAACCCTCGAGGCCTACCTTTTCACCGGCGACCCTGTTTATTTGGATAAATTTAACATCTATCTGGATTACTTCAAACGCAGCCAGCTGCCCAGCAGATATGTTGACACAAATTCCATCTCAGAAAACTCAAGCAATATGACACTTGATAATTCGGGATACTTTGCAGAGCAGGTTAATGCAGATGCTGGTCAAGATGGTGTCTTTGGAACTACGGACGACGACATAAGACTTGTAGCGGCATTTCCTGCTGCTGAGCATGGAAATCCTATAGCATATGCGCTCATGCTCTATTACAAGATCACCAACGATCCTGAAACGCTTGATATGCTAGAAAAGTATGGAGACTGGCTTGTTAGATCGCAGATAAAGGAGGGCAACTACACTGGGGCATTTCCCGTTACGCAGTATTACTACCATGTGAAAGGCTGGCAGCCAAGAATGTTCGAAACGACGCAGTCTGCTTGGATACTTGCAGAGATCTATTCTCTTTCGAAAGACCAGAAATACTTGGAGGCTGCTGAAAGGACTGCAAAATACATGCAAGAAAGACAATACACTGACAACAACACTTGGAACGACACGCTGATCGTTGGAGCGTTGCCATATGAATGGAAAGCCTCGGAAGAGAAGCCCCAAGAATATAATCCAAATGTCTTGACCAATCATGCCGGATATGCACTAATGGCGTGGCTCAGGCTGTATGAGATCACCGAGAAGGAAGAGTATCTTACTTCCGCTAGGAACTATGCTGACTGGTTGTTGAGCATGCAGGTTACTTCTGAAAATTATCCTTGGGGGGACCATACTTTTGCTAACGACACAAATGCAATAGGAGGTTATTATTACTCTTACAACCCGCAAAATCACACCCACGGCAAAGGCACGTTTCAGTCTCTCTGGAGCGCTTCGTTTGGAGCTAAAGGTCTCCTCCTTGCATATCAAATGACTGGTAATGAACGCTACTTGTATTCAGCTAAGATGGCTTTTCAATGGCTTGCCAATATGAGATATGATGACCAAAAGGATATTCCACTTCAGGCTCTGGGGGAGATCAAGCATATACGATCAAGCTATTGGGGACCGTACTCGCAAGCTTACCAACCAAACATGACTCTTGTTGAAGAGGCAGGTATACCAGAATTTGTTCAGCGTGGCTTGGCAAATAAAGAGAGCATAAGGAGCACAAATTCAACGTGGTATGAAAAAACATTTGGTGTTGATTTTAACATCATCAATTTTGAAATGGCAGCTAGGGGTGAAAGATACATGAAGATGATCTGGAGTTGGTGGCCAAACATAGGTTTTGAGCCAAGGTATGGTGGTGATGTTGCAACGGGGTTCTTTGCAATGGCTTGGTATCTAAAAGCTGTGGAAGATCTGGAGATGGCTGATGTAGCGCTGGAAGATCTGGAGGAAGATGTCGCGAATTCTTACCTAGCTGATGAACATGAGAAAATTCTAGAATCTATCCGCATCAAGACCGAAAATGCTCATCAGGAATTTCAAAGCGGTTGGTACTCTATTGCGTCATCAATGTCTAAATCGTCTGTCGAAAAGATTGAAAGTGCTATTGAAAGGATTAATCTCGAATCTGAGAAGGCGCAAATTGAGGACACTATGATGCAGATTCAGCGAGATATGCAACTTATGCAAAAGCAGGTAGAAGAACTACAGAATAATATGACAATTATTAACACTAGACTTGATAAAATTGAAGGTGAGATAGAAACACTTGAAGAACTCATAACAACTGTTCGGTCAAATCTTAATACTGAAGAGTTAGCTTCAACTTTGCAGATTACGATAACTATAGTGGGCGTTGCCGCAGCACTCCTTCTAATATATCTAACAAGAAGAAAGTAACATACCCCTTTAGTGAACTGCGAATGGCTAATAATGTAATAAAAACTGCATATTTCGTTAAGTATCATACTAAGCTTCACAATTCTTTTTAGTATTGCTACCTGCACCGCCCTTGCACGTATCAAAGACATCTATTCCATCTGTTGCATCGACAATGCTTGTTCTTATAAAACCACAGCAAATTAAGCTGGTTCCTTGTTTATAGTAAGGCAGATGTAAGGTATGGACAATCAATCTTTACGATATTATCATGTGTCGACAATTTTCTCGGTGCTCCTAATGAAATAGATTCCGTCACATGGGTCCAATACTTCGAAAGCTGGGACGGAACCATTCACGTGGGTTTGATTCAAACCTATTCCCAGAACCAGCTTGTCGTTTGTGCCCTTCCCTCCCCTCATCTCATCTATACCTCCATCACGCGAGAAATCGCATGAATCTATTATCATTATATCATTTCCCCCATTACCAAGAACGGTATCGCCATCGAGTCCTCCGATCAACACATCACTACCGCCTCCTCCCTTAAGAGTATCTAATCCAGATCCACCTATGAGACAATCACCTCCTGCTCTGCCCTTTATCGTATCATTCCCATCAAGTCCTACTATAAGATCCGCGATATCTGTACCAATGAGCACATCGCTTAGTCCGGTCCCTATAATGACATTTGGGAATCTCTTGCCAGCACACTCTGCAGGAAGTATGGTAAAACTTGTTGTGTAGATACTGGCATTTGTAGTTTCTAGCTCTATCTTGTATTGATCAGCACGCACCTGGTTCAGGTTCTGATCGATCTGGCCCCAGCCCCAGCCGATTGTTGAATGACTACTGACATTAATGGGCTGGGCCAAGAACGGCTCTTTTTCAAATACTATGTTTTTTGGAAAGACGCCGCTATCCTTAACCAGCCAAGGATCGCTATTGGGTAGCTTTATTGCGTCAGGACAGTTATTGGCGAAATTCAACGCAACATTCTCGCCTGGGTTATAGATCTTCTTGTCTGTGGAGAGTGTAGCGCAGGGAAGTGGTGAACCAGCTCGTACCCTTATTGGTATATCATCTTTGCCTTTGCCTAAGAGACGGTTGTTATCGTCGTTAAGTTCAGGTATGCTTTGTGAGGGATCAACCACAAATGTGGCACAGTAAACGTCAGGTGCGAAGTTTGTAGTATCCCAGACAAAGTCAACGGATTTGAAATCATTTCCCTTTAAAGTATTGATGGTTATCTCGCCGATCTTGTTCGGCATAGCAGGAGGGGTAGGACAAGTCAACGGATCAATTCCGAACAGAACCTTAACATTCGAGGCAGCTACAGGGGAAATATTACTTACCGTAATTCTGAACATATAGTTTTGGCCAGCAATGACCCCTTGTGGATCTTTCGGAGTGAAGTCAAAGTCCGAAATTATTAAATCCGGTCTGGTGGGTGGCTTGATATCTACTGTAACTGCCATCTCATTATTGGAGAAAAGCCTCTCTAATGGTTTTGCTTCTGGTATGCGGACTTCAAGTTGATATGTGCCAACCGAAGGCTTACTGGTGTCCCAGTCTACGCTGTAATCTTCTTGTTTATTGTTTAAGCTAAAGGGCTCGAGCGTGTAGTCAAGAGATTGCGGCTGAGCTCCTGGCACTGGACTTCCACTCAGCAATAATTCTAGATTTCCATTTGGTGGGCACGGAGGGGTTGGGGTGAACTGGCAGATGGCGGATGTTTGACCCAAATTCTTTATAGTAAAGTTTATTCTTGTCGGCTCTCCCTGCTCCGGTGAAGATGGAAAAACAGTTAGGTTTTCGATCGCCAAGTCCGGAGCATTTGGATCTGCACTACCAACCAAGTCCCATCTGAAAGTGATCTTGCGAGGCTGATTCATGGAGATAGATTCTCCGGAAGCCGGTATGCAGCTTGGATTATTTGGACGTTGTACGCAGTTCAGCTTGAATCTCGCATCCTCAATTAGACCATCCCCGTTAACGTCGATATTAATGAAGTTGGCGAATATTCCATTAGCCGTCACCTCATAATTGGGAAATAGCCTATTCTTGATTTCCTGTCGTAGAAAAAACGTGCTGTCTAGTGTCAATGTATCATATGGAGGCTTGTACAAAATACCATCTTCTAGCCTAGTGATCAAGGCGCCAGACCGGTCAAATAACTCATGATTAAGATCAAGCTGGTTAAGGACGTCGTATGTTACCCACCAGATCTGGCTTATATCTATCCATCTAGGGCATTTGTCCTCCTCCCCTTTTGGACAAGTGTTCTCCTTATCTGGTAAGAGAAACCAGGCGTGGACATTCCGTGGAAACATAATCTTGTTGGGAATAACGTTCTGATCCACTCTCTCACGAGCAAGGTAATGCCTCTTTCCATGTTCATCTCCAATATTATCTTCGGTGAAATTTCCATTTGTAAAAACTGAATATGCCAGAGGTCCCGGAGGTTGTTTTCCAACCCACTCCAGAAAATCGTATTTTATCTTCCATGGTGTTTTGTAATTGTCTAATTCTGAACCTTTCACTTCATGTATCAGGAAACAAACGCTAGGATCGTTACAACCAGAACCGTCCCTAGGTGCTATACCCTTGAAGACTTTAAAGACTGGCATATTAGCAGGAAGTTGGGAAGAAGGGTTAGTCAAGGCATGAAGCGAAAGAATGGTTGGATGTTCTAGCTTGAAAGCTTCTAAATCGATACCGAGAGACTTTCCTGCACAATCTTCGAACGTATTAACAAAACCGTTGAGGTCAGCAAGGTTTAGGTCATTGGCACTGCCTATTTTACCTAACTTACCTAACACATCACCAAGACAAGCAAAACCCCCTAATCCAAGTGCGGGCAAAAGGGCTTGATTAACAATGTTGACCGCTACATCTCGATGGCATTCGTTTCTCTCTGTTTCATCTGTCAAGGTGTTACACTTTGCAGGATTCAATATAGCTACATCCACGGAGTGTTGAGTTGATGACCCATGGTCGTCTTCACATGTGAAGGTAACAGTTTTAGTCTGTAGAAAATCCGGTTGTTTAGGATCAGAAGGATCTAGGACAGGCTCTACTCCAAGGAAAAATATTCCTTCTGCGGGATTGCCCTCTGGCATATTAGGTATTAGTTCTAAAGTTAAATCTGGATCTGAGGGCCCAGAAAAATCTAGAGAGATTATATCATTTTGATCTGTATCAGAGCACTTTACAATAAAAGTGAGGGCCTCTCCCCTCAGAACTGGAAGTGTGGAACCATCAGCTGGCGTTGGTGGGGCAAACAAGGGGGCTGAGGAGCTGGGAAGAAGATCTTCTATCGAAGCCTCATCGTTACCGGCGGATACCTCGGACTCTTGAGAGAAAGATGGGCCAACAAAGCCGAAACTTCCAGTCTGAAAGATAAGTATGGAAGCTAGTGCTACCGCCCATAACCACCTATGACCTAACAAGCCCTAACCATAATACTTCGCAGATCTATTAATATCAGCTGTAACACCTGTTACCTGATTTCGTAGCTATTCGCGAAGTTTTTATCTAATTGGTACGATCTTATTGCATGAAGTATATGATACATGTGGATATCTCACATGTTTAAATCAATTATTTTTGAGATCGATTCTATTAACAACTCTTGTTTCAACTTTTAATATTAGCAAGACTAGTCTATTATAATGACGAATCTAACAAGATTGATCAAACCAAGCTTCTTGCTGCTACCACTAATGGCTATTATCATATCAGATTATGCCTATGGAGAAATGCCAAAAATGCGACTAGAAACAGATAACGGTTCCACATTCGTAGATGTAGCTATTGATAAAGGAACGGTAACCGATAACAACTTTACAATAGATTCGCCTCAGGAAGTCAAGTTTGACATAGTATTTCTTAGTCCTGGAGCACTTGACCCAGTTGCACATGTGAACTATGAGTTCCACATAGCAGACGAAAGTGGGAA
The DNA here is from genome assembly GCA_049199595.1 of Candidatus Nitrosomirales archaeon. Lineage (GTDB taxonomy): Archaea > Thermoproteota > Nitrososphaeria > Nitrososphaerales > UBA213 > JBMCYV01. The sequence goes on along the minus strand of JBMCYV010000014.1, from coordinate 10,694 downwards.
CATGGTGGTGCACAAAACTATGTTGCATGTGCATGACGGCATGGACACTCAATCAGCAACATTCTCAGAAATGGGTTCGTTCACTCTTACAATAAATATTATAGGCACTGGGATAACCCAACCATATGATACTGCTAATAGCGGTACTGCGAGTGCAATGATAGCAGTAACTCCAGAGTTCCCGCTAGGTGTCATGTTGATAACCGCAGCTTTGGTAGGCACTAGTCTAGTGTTTACTAGGTTCAAGAACATACTAAAACGATAAGAAACACCTCTTATTTTTTACTGCAAACATATTATATGCATTACAATAGGATGTGATTGAATGAATTTCTCGAGGATAATGATTATTGTTGGTTCCATAATAGTGGCTTTTGGCATCATATTCATTGCACAAAGCCAATCAGTAGTGGGACCTGAAAGTTCGTTTATGTACAGGAATCCAGAGTGGGCAGTGAATGGTATCATGATAGCTGCTGTCGGTGTAGTTGTAATAGCTATCGGAATATCAGTTGCGGTCAAACGTAAAGCGAAGTTATAAAATTGGATCCTTGTAAGTACACTAACACATCCGCACATACATAGCTTGATTGTCTGTAGATAAGCTTATGTCAATCAAGTTGGGATTAATCGTATGGAAAATACTAAGAGTAGATGGGGAAATAGGTTCATAATCGCAGCCATAATTCAAGGCGGAATAATCACCGCACTGGCATTAGTCATTGTGGGTATTCAAGTCACATTTACACAGATAAATGTAATGCAATTTCTGTCTTTGTCCTTTGAAGGACCTGCAAAGTGGTTTTTTCTTGGCATTATATTCTACCTCATACTTGTTGTTGCAATAGCTGTAACCGCGGTTTTTTACATTCACTTGGAGATCAATTTGAACAAAACATTTTCTGGTGCAATGAGAATTCTTGCATGGGTTCACATTATAGGCATGAACGTTGGCGGTACAGGTGCAACTATGCTTATGATATTTGTTGGCCTAGCTGGTTCAGGAGTACTTTCGGTTTTTAGCGAAGGAAAGTTAGGTAAAGAAAACATTGCTATAATAGATTCTTTTGTACCTCCGATAGGGTCATTTATAGGCGTCCTTGCGATCGGAGTGATATGTGGCGGCATAGGCTACATATTAGCATACAAGAAAAGATCCTGATTTAGATAACAGATAGATCAAAACTCAACGAGCCAGTTCATTAATGACTCAAGTTCATTGCTCATGATGGTTATCTTTATAGGCCCTAATGGTGATTCGGATTCCTCTTCGCATACTGACACCGTTCCAACAAATGCGGCCTGTTTGTTGAGATAGAACCAAGTTGAATTTGCTATCATGTTTCTTAGAAGAACTTTTCTGAAGACGCCCATGACGCGTCTGAACCTTATCTGCTCGTAAATTGTGATAAGCACTTCAGGATTCTTTGTTGCTATTCGTATCCTTCCATCTGCAATTTCTGGAGAACAGTTGCTTAAAACATTCTTCACTGCTCTTAATACCTTTGCAGGATCTTCAGAAGGATACACCTGGCATTCAACCCTAATGTCCAAAGCAACGTCAGGAACTTCTTTCAACTTCCTTCTTCCACCTGCTAACAATTTCCAGAGCTCGTTTTTGCAGATCCTTTATTGTTCCGTCGTTTGTTATGACGCTATCAGAAAACGATATCGCTTCAGCTATACCAACATCAATTTCCCTTCTGTCCCTAATGTCAAATTCATCCTGTGAAGTTGGAGCATCTGTCCTCTTTCTTTCCTTCAGAAACCTGAACCTTGCTTCCTTTGGAGCATGTATACCAAGAACCTTCACAATGCCATTTTTTTTCAATACATCCACTTCTGCAGTGCTCCGCAGACCATCGATAGCAACAAGACTAGATTCATGATGTTGCATCTTTCGTGCAATAAGATGCGCGATCGCCCCAAGACCGAGCTCCTTTCTAAGTTTAATCATGAGCTTGCCTAGACTTGCGTCGTTAAGTGGAAGACCCTGCCTCTTGGCTTCTTCCCTGATAACATCACCCATGCTGATTATTTGAAAACCATCTGATGCTAGCGCTTCAGCTACCGTTGTCTTGCCAGACCCAGGCATGCCAGTTAAACAAACTATAAGAGAAGTTTTGGACATTGCATTCTCTTGCAATAATTATAGAATAAAATTCTTTTTGTTTCTACACTATACATCTCATCTAGAAATTACATTCTATTGAAGGCGCTTCCATGCGATTGCTATCAAAGCAATCACAACAACCGATAATGCTATGCCAAATGTTGAAGAGATAGGTTCTGCGGGGAGAAAGATCGCGTTCACTATAAGAGCAATGATGGCTGTTATGAAACCAAGTATGCCGCCTTTTCGCTTTGCACGCCAGAGCCACCTTCCAGCTAGAAAATCCGCGACTCCGATTATTACTACAACAATTCCCAGAGCCATAGTTACCCAAGCCAGAACACCAGTGTAGAAGAAGATGCTTGATGCAATGTGGGCAAGAGAAAGAAGTGACAAACCAGCAACAATCTCCACCACACCAAATATGTAGAAAAGAATGGACAGGATGGTAATTGCTGCACCGCGATCCTTTCCAGCCATCTGTGTAGGTATCGGATCTTGAAATATAAGCAATCGCGCTAAGGTGACAGTATAAATTACCAAAAACTTTGATACTCATGTATGCGTAATTCCACCAGAAGTAGCGCAGCTATTCATTTGCTTAGTTCCATGGAAGCAGGAAGGAATGCCGTACTTTTCTATGATGACGACAAAACATTAGATAAATTTCTTTTCGAGTATGTGAAAGCTGGATTACAAAAAGGCGAAACAGTGTACTACTGGACTGGGATAAGAACTAAAGAGCACGCAGAGAAAAAATTGTCATCATATGGAATCGATTGTGATCATTACAGCAGGAATGGAACGTTGCGTTTCACATCATACGATGACATGGTTCTTGTAGACGGTAGACTTGATTTGCAGAGTTGCCATAAAAAACTGTTCAGCATGACAAAGACTGACAACAAAAGTAAGGTAAGGCTGGCAACAGAATCAAACTGGTGGTTACTTGCAGATGTTTTCGAAAACGGACTTGATATGGAAGGAACGCACGACATGATACCGCAAATCGCTTCGGTAGTTTGTACTTACAATATAACGGATCTGATGAAGTATGTCAACATTTACCATCTGGCCAGACTGATGGAATTTCACAACGATACCATTCTGGAAACTAGGGGCTCGACGATGCTGCCTGTTGAATTTTATTCTTATCTTGGTAAATGCATCCTGAATGTTCTCGGGGAGAACTTTGATTATGTCACGATAGTAAGAAAGAAGCATTCGCGATTTATTTCCGAAGTGCTGGCAGAATTGCAGATGAGAATAGGTTCTGATATGGCTGAGCTGGAAAGAAAGGTTGAAGCAATACTCTCCCAAAAGTTAAAGTTGAATTGAGTTTGGATGAATTTATTTGATGAAAATTTTTCTTACCACAAGTATTATATGCACTGCAAATCTCACTGTAAACGATGCGCACATTCGTGGCAGTCGAAGTTGCCAGCAAGGACGCGATCAAAAGTATGCTCGATTTTCAACAAACATTATTGAACGCAGGTCTCAAGGCTAAACCCATTTCATCAAACCAGTTGCACTTTACACTTATGTTTTTGGGAGAGATAAACGAAGTGATGTTAGATTCTATAAAAAATAAATTGAATGATATGAAGTTTGATTCTCTGCAGGTAACTTATACAGGCGTAGGCGCATTTCCGAGTTTCAAATCTCCACGCATCATATGGATAGGCGTGGATGATGCTTCTGCTCCAAAACTGATACAGCTAGCGAAGGATGTAGAAACAAGACTAAACTCGCTAGGTTTTAAGAGCGATAAACCGTTTACGCCGCACATGACGTTGTTCAGGGTCAAGGATCGAATACATGATGCAAGAAATATCATGGAACACAAGGAGAGGAGTTTTGGGAACGATCTACTCAACGAAGTAAAGCTAAAGAAGAGCGATCTAACACCAAACGGGCCCGTATACAGCGATCTGTTTGTGGTAAAGGGTGGTTAAATGGTCGATGTTTTAAAACAGGCATTAAAGTTCGTAGAACCGTCAGAGAAGGAGATCGAAGCTGTAAAAAGTGTGGCAGAAAGATCGTTAGACCTTGTCAGGAAAGCTGCAAGTAAATTTGATGGCATAGTAGATGTGGAATTTGGAGGCTCGTATGCAAAGCAAACCTGGTTGAAGAATGATGTTGATGTTGATATCTTCGTAAAAGTAAAACCGGAAGTGAGCGAGAAAGAGTTTGAAAAAATCGGCAGAGAATTAGGTTCTCAGGCATTGAGATCATACAATCCATATCTCAGGTATTCACAACATCCGTACGTTGAAGCGATCGTTGACGGCATCAGGGTCAATGTTGTGCCATGCTACAATGTTGAACGAGACAAATGGATAAGCGCGGCTGACAGATCGCCGTATCATACAAAGTTCATTATCAGCGCCTTCGACGAGGAAAAAAGAGGGGAGGCGAGGCTTCTCAAGAAGTTCATGAAGACTGTTGGAGTTTATGGGGCAGAGATAGCCAAGAACGGTTTCAGCGGGTATGTATGCGAGGTCTTGATTCTAAAGTACGGTTCGTTCATGAACGTGTTAAAAACAACTGCAGAGTTTCGAGAGAATCAGGTGATAAGCATCAACAAGGAGAACAAGGACATCGTAAGCACGTTCAAGAGCGCTCTGATAATATTAGATCCAATAGATCAGAAGAGAAATTTGGGTACTGCAATTTCCCATGAAAGTGTTGGCAGATTGATCCTTGTTGCGAGGAGATTTATCAAGAAACCTGAACTGAGATATTTTGCGAGTAATGCAATGGTAAGAACAACCCATCAGAAATTTGACGAGAACATTGTTGTAATAAAGTTCACACATAAGAAGCGCAGTCAGGACATAATCTGGGGTCAGCTAAAAAGTAGCATGAACGCGATAGTAAAGCAATTGGATATCAATGGGTTTACCGTCATACGATCAACATGCTCAACGGACGAGGGTGAAAAGAGTGTGTTTGCCTTCATGTTTGAATCAATAACGTTGCCAAAGCTCATCGTTAAACAAGGACCAAAAGTATTCAGTCATAGTGATAGCATAAAGTTCTTGGAAAAGAATCTTCAGAAAGGCAACTTGCTGTGGGTAGGTAATGATGCGAGGATACTTGCTCTGGTAAATAACAAGTTTACAGATGCAAGTGTCTTTCTCAAATCTCTGCTGACAAAGAACATAACCACGAGCGGGGTTGCACAGGGTTTGATGAATGACCTGAAGAAACATGTTGACATTTATACTGGAAGCAAATTGCGAAAGATCAAGGAGAGTTTCGTCAAGGAGGCATTAGGTGAGCTTGTTGCAACAGATCAATTCGCGTTTGGTTGAAGTAAACGAGTTAGTTGAAGAGCCTTACTCTTACGTTCTAGGCTATCCCAAACGTCCAAGGGATGAATTGGAAAACAGAGTTAGAGAACTGAAATCCATGGATGTGATAGGAATCGTATTCGAGGGTAGCAGCATGATAGGAAAGCTCAACATTTTGGGCAAGGGATGTGTAAGTGTCGTTGTAAAAGCAGTTCTTAATGATAGAACAGTTGCTCTCAAGGTCAGGAGGCTTGATGCTGACAGGGAAAGTATGGAAAGAGAGGCTAACTTTCTCAATATTGCGAATAGTGTTGATGTCGGTCCCAAACTCATTGCGAAGAGCAAGAATTTTCTAGTGATGGAACTTGCCGATGGAGAAAAGATGGTGGACTGGATACAGCATGGTTTGGAAGATCGGCAAGTAAGATCTGTTGCTCTTCAGGTTCTTGAACAGTGCTTCAGACTAGATAACATTGGTCTAGATCATGGCGAGCTCAGCAACTTGAATAAACATGTTATAGTTGGCGAAAATGTTACGATTATAGATTTTGAGAGTGCAAGCATCCAAAGACGGGTTGCAAATGTAACCGCAGCTACACAATGTCTGTTCATAGGAAGTGCAATCGCAAGGAAGATCAGGAGCGTACTCAAGATCGATTCAATGGATGAAATAATTCATGCGCTGAAGAAGTACAAGAATGATGTTAGTAAGGAAAATTTTGAATCCTTGATAAGCGTTCTAAAATTGTGATATATGCCTATCTTTTTATATGATAATCATTTTAATGTAAAATGTGTCTATCGAAGTTCGTGAGTTAAAACCTGTAGATCTAAAGGGTTGCACGGTCATAGATGGTTTTCCAAGTCTGGGTCTTGCAAACGCAATTGCTGCGGAATGCTTCATAGAGTCATTGAAACTAGAACTTGTTGCGGTTCTGGATTCTGACACATTTCCATCATTATCAACGATCTATCGCTCTACTCCATACTTTCCCGCAAGGATATACGCAAATGAAGAACTGAAACTTGCAATCTTCATTTCGGAACTGACGTTGAATGAGCCAGTTTTGAAACTGGTAGGAAGAACTATCTTGAAATGGGCGCAGGCGCACAAATGCTCGCTGCTGTTGAGTGCTGCTGGTATTCCAGTAGAGGATTCTGAGAAGTCTACAGAAATCGATCTGATTGCCGTTGGCAGTACGCCTAACGCGTTGAAGAAGTTACAGAGCGCTGGTATCAAGACGCTTGAACATGGCGCAGTTTCTGGAATACCAAGTTTGCTGTTGAATGAAGGAAGGCTCGCTAATCTTGATGTCATAGTTTTTCTTGTTCAAGTGCTGAAAGACGCACCGGATTTTCGTGCTGCTGCGATTGTATCGGAAGCTATGGGTAAGTTCGCACCATCATGCCAGTGTAATGTTGCAAGTTTGATGGTCGAGGCTGAGAAAGTTGAGAAAAGGATAAAGAAGATACAGACAGAGGGCAGACCCTTGCGAGAAAGTATGTACGGTTAGCAAAGTAAAATGAAAAGTGTAGCAATCGATAGAGACTGCTCATAACATAGAAATACTGAGTAAAAGCGCTGGTCTGCTAGGGGCCGTCGTCTACAGCATGTGCAACAACACATACTGGCGAAGAGCATGGTCCAGGATACCAGCCTGGGGCGCTGGTGATCTCACATGAGACCAGAGGTCGTGGGTTCGAATCCCGCCGGCCCCATTAAATTTTATCTGATATTTGTCAACAAGAGTGACTGGATAAATCTCATTAAATGACATCATAAACGTAAGTTACGCTGTATACTGACAATACGTTATATCGTTTGAATATAGATTTGTAACGAATGTTCCATAGAAATAAAACTAAACTGGGTATTGTGTTAATCATAGTTCTGTCTGCTGCATTAATTCCAACTCAGGTTTGGTCTTCCTCTCCCGATCCCAACACCGGCTACAATTCACTTGCTGCAGCGGCCAGAATACACGACGCAATGGACGATATCAAATCAGAATTTGGTATAACGGAAGTAACTGATGCTTATAACAATAACGACAGAGGTGCTGCGCTTAATAGCGATGAAGAGAACGAAGATTGGGAATCATTTGGATTTTGGGTGGTTGCGACGTTTGGACGTAACCTTGCAGAACACCAAAACAGCTTCAATTACAATGCGTATCTATTTGGTATTAAGGACACACAGTATGCAAAATCTGTGAAAATCGGACAACATCAAGGAGCAGCAAATTCAAAGTATGAAGATGGAAAACTTCTAGTTCAAGTGTTATGGGGTAATCCTAGTCTATTTGCTTATTTTGGAGCTGATCTTACCATAAATGATTTCAATTCGCTTACGAAGGAACAAAAGGACACGCTAATTAGCAAAGTGCAAGATAAAGCAGTTGAATATGCAACGAAACTTGAGGGTTCTCTAGTACGACACAAGGCATATGATGTTCCTTACGAAATTCCTGAAGAGGAAAAGGAACATTTACCAGTGATCTTTTTGCCAGGAGTGGCTGGTTCATATCTTTACGAAAAAGATACTGTCTCTGATGATATGCTGTGGCCATTAGCACCTGTTGACGACAGAGCGGATCTATTTCTAAAAGATGATGGAATAACACCAAAGACAGAAGGCGTCAAGATTGTGACAGGAGACATACTCCGATCCCGTATAGAAAAATTAAACTTCTATGGTTCGATGATCGAGTTCCTTGAGAGCAAGGGGTATAAACAAGGTAAAGATCTATTTGTGTTTCCATATGATTGGAGACTCCACAATACGCTACATTTGAAAGCGCTTGATAAAATGGTTGATGATGCTTTGTTCAAGGCTGATGCAGAGAAGGTTATTCTTATTGCGCACAGCATGGGAGGATTAATTGCGAGGGCTTATGTAAACTCTATAGGAGCAGAAAAAGTCGATACACTGATTACTATGGGTACTCCATTTTATGGTGCGGTCAAACCGTATTATGCTTTAGTAAGCGGATATGATTTTGGCAATGATTCTGTAAATCCTGGTTTGATGAAAATTTTAGCACAAAATTCTCCAGCAGTTTATGAGATTCTTCCTAGGATACCTTTCATAAAAGATGAAAAAACACAACAATCATTATCGCTTGATGACACTTATCTAATTGCATACAAAGGAATTAAAGATGTTGACAGGAATGTGCTTGCAAAAGATGTTTACACCGAAACAGAAGAAAATGACTGGGTTGTGAACTCTGATTTAGTAGAACAGGCTAACAACTTTCATAATATATTGGGAACTAAAGACAATCCAAAACCATTACCTAAAGGAGTAAAGCATTATGTAATAATTGGCTATGGGTTTGCAACTTTATCGGGATACTCCTTACGCGATGCCAATGAAGGCGAAAAGTTTCTTGAATGGATGGGTCATGCAAGAAAAGTTGTACTAATCCCAAAATTTGATGATGGTGATGGTACCGTCCCGCTATGGTCAGCAGAAATTAGTGGTGTAACAGCAACCTACTATGTCCCTCACTTAAGTGATACTAATTCTGCTGCCCACGGAGATCTGGCTAAGAACCCATCTATTCAGAAAATTGTTGGAGATATTATTGGTAAAAAACCGCCGCCCTCCATGTCGTATCCCGGCAAAGGAACGTTAAACAGCTTGGAGAGCATGGTGACTTTCATTCTACATTCAGATGCTCATCTTAGTGTTATAGACGAAACAACTGGTGGAAGGCTAGGTTTTAACGAACATGATGGTATAGATGAAAAATTAGGTTCAGGGACATTTTTATCTATTGAGGGAGTCGAGTATGTCGCTATCGCTGACACGACGAAAACGTATAAGGTGTTGGTAGATGGCATAACCGATGGCAAGTTTACTCTGTCAGCTGAAATAAGACGAGCGGGTGTAACAACTGCGAAATTCTCGTACCAAGAAGTTGAAGTCACAAAGAATACCATAGCTCAGTTCAATATCAATCCCAGCAAGATAACACCGGACAATCCTCCCCCTGTTCTTGAAGTGAGTGCTGATGGGAAATCAGCAAGCGTTCCAGCACAAGTTCAAGTATTAACAGTTGCACCCTCACAGACCCAACCTTCTCAGACTGGTAACGAGATATTCGAAAAAGGTGGAGAGGTGGTAGAAAAGGGAAGCGAAGTACTTCAGCAGGCTGGAGATGTGTTGCAGAAAGGCGGTGGGGGTGGCTGTCTGATTGCTACTGCAGCATTTGGTAGCGAACTAACACCACAGGTTCAGTTCCTCAGAAACTTTAGAGATCATCGTATTTTATCCACTTTAGCAGGTTCTAGTTTCATGAATGCATTCAATGCATGGTATTATTCATTCAGCCCTTATGTTGCTAATTATGAAAGAGAACAGCCTTGGTTGCAGCAGACAATTAAGACAGCTCTATATCCACTCCTAGGAATACTTCATCTCTCTGATATAGGTTATTCTTCTATGAGTGGTGATTATGGGGCACTAACAGCTGGCTTTATAGCTAGTTCAATGATTGGAGCATTGTACTTCTGGCCTTTCGCGCTATCTATTACGCGGGTAAGATCAGTTAGATTCGACTACAGGCTGGCTCTGTTGGTAGTTGCAATTGCATTTGTATCCGTAATTGGTTCTATATTATCTAGTAATGCACTTGCCTTGATGGTCAGTACTTCAATTTTCGTATTATCGATACTTTCGGTTTCTGCTATGCTATCTGCCAAGATGATCCTTGCGCTTGCGAACAGATTTAGATTTAGAATATGTTAATGATATGAACCCCTGAGGACACAAGGTTCAAATCCCGCCGGCTCCATCCTTTTCTATTATCTCGCGCACTAATAACCAAAATTTGATCCTCGCCTATCATCACGAGTAAATGTCAATCTTGCAACATATCCGTCCGTATAGCTCAGTTAATTATTTTTATAGACAATCATAAGTATCTTTTGATAGATATGTGGCCAATTCTACTTTTCATATGGGGATGCATACCGGAGCTTTCAAAGGACTGTCAGGACATGACCAATTCCTCAAGTACATACTTTAGTATGGCGGTGGGAGCGGTAATCGGCGCAGTGGTAAGTTGGTGGATTTACAATAGGCAGAGGAAAACCTCTGATAAACAGGATAAAACATTGAACAAGATAGAGAGCATAGACGAGCGACATGACAGTCTACTAGAAAAGATAGAAGAACTCGACCGTCGTCATGATAAGACCTTGAACGCAATTTTAGAACTAATCAAAAAGATGGAACATCGTCGCATTGAAGGGGAAGAAAGTACGAACGAATC
>JBMCYV010000013.1:0-61997 GCA_049199595.1 Candidatus Nitrosomirales archaeon | reverse complement strand
GAGAAGTTATGAAGAAAACTCTCGTTGGAGAGTTTGTTTAACGAACAATTCATCAATTGAGGAAATAAAAAATTTATTGAGAGGGCTTGGGGCAACCTTCCATAGGCCAGATAAGTACATCCTTTTCCGGCAGCTGCCAAAGTTCACCCTCGTAGAGACCTGTGTCGTCTATGTGACAGCGGTAGCATATGTTTACTTCGAGTTTGTTTGATGGTTTTCCTATCAGTTTCAGGAACTCCTTCGCATACTCAACTGCTTGGCCGTCAACTTCCTTCGGCACCTCGGTTGGATTGGCCTTATCTGTCGGAATGAATACATCGAAGTGAATTCTTCGATCATCTGCATAGGTATTGTACACTACCACGTTCTTCGCATTTCCGCTATATGGTTTCAGACTCATTTTTACCATAATCCCTCTATTTTCTTAGAGATTTAATTTTTCCTATTTGCGCTAATAAGTTCAAAGTATAAGCATTAATTATGATACGTAAATCACTTAGGCATGAATAATACATCAGGGTTACATATTCATAGGATGGTGTCAATACGAAGTCTGCTAATGCTACTGTGCATGGCGCAATATCTATCCTGAACGCGGTGGGCAACGGCAAGGGTTCAGCGTTAGGCATCTCCCTCAAAGTAAGCTCTGAAGTTATGGTCACAGATGGTAGCGGTATAATCTTCGAGTCTAATGGAGAACTCAAGGATAGTAAGCTCGTAAAAGCAATCATTAACAGAATAATTCCCAAAGATTGGCTAGAATATCAAGGTCTCAATGTTAGTGTAAATTCTGAAATTCCAGTGGGGTATGGTTTGAAGAGTTCAAGCGCCGTATCTAACGCTGTTGCGTTGGCGTGTACAAAGCTTGTCAAGGACAGATTTACAGATCTTGATGTTATAAATTCTGCCATAGATGCATCTCTAGATGCAAAAGTTACGATAACTGGAGCGTTTGATGATGCATGTGCAAGTTACTTCGGTGGTTTTGTTGTTACGGATAACCATGCTAGGAAGTTGATTAAGCAGGAGCAAGCACCAAATGATCTTTATGCAATAATATTCGTCCCGCTAGGTGATGAACGAGGCAATCCGATGAAACTGCGGACACTATCAAGTTTCTTTGATGAAGTATTCAAACTTGCAACAACTGGAGAATACTGGGAAGCCATGATGCTTAACGGCATACTTGTATCGGCGGGACTAAACATACCATACAAGCCTCTCAAGGAAGCCGTTGAAAGAGGAGCCTTGTCAGCAAGTGTTAGCGGCAACGGTCCAGCATTGGCAGCTGTTGCATATGAAAGGCGGGTTGATGATATAGTCAAGTGCTGGAAGGCATATGATGGTAAGGTTATTGTGTCGAAAGTAAATAATGAGAAGGCGAAGTAGTTGGTTAGCGTAGAGGTAAGACGTTCAAAAATTAGTGGAAGCGTAACTTGCCCACCAAGCAAGAGCTATACGCATAGAGCAGTTGCTATAGCATCTCTTGCAGTTGGTGAATCCACTGTAACGAATCCATTGCTTGCCAGAGACACTATAGCAACGATAAACGCATGCAAGATACTGGGTTCAGATCTGAAACAGAACGATTCTGCGGTGAAGATAAACGGCAGGAACGAATTTTCATCTGGAGATCGAGAAATCAATGCGGAGAATTCTGGAACTACTATACGTATTGCAACAGCAATGTCCGCGTTGGTACAGAGTGGTAAGACAACTCTAACAGGTGATGAAAGTCTTAGAAAGCGACCGATGCAGCCATTGCTTGATGCATTGAAGCAGTTAGGCGTTGAGTGTCATTCGGTGGCAAATGGAACTCCTCCATTAGTTGTCAACGGAGGAGGAATAAAGGGTGGGCAGGCTAAGATCATTGGCGACGTATCCAGCCAGTTCATTTCTGCACTATTGATTGCATGCATCTACGCGGACAAAGATGTTAAAATTGAAGTCAAGAGTGAACAGGTATCAAAGCCATACATAGATGCTACGCTGGCCACTATGCAGAAATTTGGCGTAAGAATAGAGAACAATCATTATACAAAATACCATATCAGACCACAGAAGTATAGACCAGCATCTTTTGCGGTGCCTAGTGATTTTTCAAGTGCTGCAATGATGCTTGCAGCAGGTGTAGTTGCGGGAGAAATAACAGCGAAGGGATTGAATTTTGAATTACCCCAGGCCGATGCAAAGATAATTGACATATTGCATGACATGGGTGTATCAGTAAAGCTAGATAAATCAAAAGGTACTGTTAGTGTTGCTGCTCCAGAAAAACTGGAAGCGGATACGTTCAATCTGAACAACACACCTGATCTGCTGCCTGTTGTGTCTATACTTGCACTCAAGGCTAAAGGCAAGGTGACGATAAAAGGAGTTGCTCACACTAGGGTAAAGGAAACCGATAGGATCGCAAACATAGCTGTGGAGCTAAAAAAACTAGGAGCTGAAATTGAAGAGTTTGAAGATGGACTGAGCATAAAAGCATCTGAAAAGTTGAAGAATGCAAAACTCGATGCCTACAACGATCATAGGTTGTTTATGGCGTTCTGTATCGCATCTCTTCTCACTGAAAAATGTATAGTGGAAGGTCTGGAGTCAGTTGACGTTTCTTATCCTACCTTCATTGATGATTTCATAAAGTTGGGTGCAAGTGTACAGAAGGTATAATGATCGTGATAGAGATATAAAAGAGCGTAATGGAGCTAGTGTAAATGTCAGGAAATACAATTGGAGAGCGATTTGTTGCCGTGAGTTTTGGCGAGAGTCACGGCAGATGTGTAGGGGTGATTGTCGATGGCTGCCCCGCAGGTTTGCCAATAAACGAGCAGGACATTCAGGCAAAACTTGATCTGAGAAAACCGGGACAGTCGATAGTCACTACGCAGAGAAAGGAAGAGGACAAGGTAGAGATCATTTCTGGGGTCTTTAATGGTAATACTACTGGTGCGCCCATATGCATGATCATTTGGAACAAGGATCAGGATTCAAAACCATATGAACAGTTGAAAGACAAGCCAAGGCCGGGACATGCTGACTACCCAGCGATGGTAAAGTATGGAGGTTTTAACGATTACAGAGGTGGGGGAAGATTTTCTGGAAGGATAACGGCAACATTTGTTATGGCTGGAGCAATAGCTCAAAAATTACTTGAGCAAGCCTTGGGCATAGAGGTCCTTGCTTACACGTTGGAGATTGGTGGAATAAGAGCGAACAACTTGACGATAGATGATATCAGGAAGTTTCGTTATTCAAACGAGGTAAGATGTCCGGATGTCAGTACAGCAGAGAAGATGAAGGAAGCTATAGTGAAGACAAGGAGTTCCGGCGATTCCCTTGGAGGCATTATCGAATGTACTGCGTTAAACATGCCAATAGGCTTGGGCGAGCCGGTGTTTGGCGCGTTGGAATCAGATCTAAGCAAGGCATTGTTTGCGATCCCAGCTGTAAAGGGCATCGAGTTCGGTTCAGGCTTTGAAGGTTCCAGGAGGAAAGGATCTGAAAATAACGACGTCTACAAGGTTGAAGATGGAAAGGTAGTAACGATAACAAATAACTCTGGAGGAATCCTAGGAGGTCTCTCGAATGGAATGCCTTTATTGTTAAGAGTTGCATTCAAACCAGCGTCATCGATAGCAAAGATACAACAGACTGTTGACATCTCAAGCATGGAAGAGACAGAAATCACAGTGCCGGGCAGACACGATCCAAGTGTAGTACCAAGAGCACCACCTGTAGTTGAATCAATTGTATCATTGATCCTCGCAGATCATGCAATAAAGTACGGATTAATACCTCCAGTTCTCAAGGGGTAAATCAGATGGATGATCTTGAGCAGCTAAGAGGAGAGATGCGTGAAATAACTGCAGAAATAATGAAGCATGTCAAGAAACGTATGGAGATTGCAAAGAACATAGGTGAGATAAAGCGCAGGAAAGGGCTTGACGTCGTTGATGAAAGAGCAGAAGAGGAATTAAGATCTTTCATTATGAAACTATGTTCAGAAATAGGGCTTGAGCAAGATCTTGGTGCAAGGCTGCTAAATATTTTGCTAAATGAATCGGCGCGGGTACAGGCAAAGAAAAAGACCCCAACTGCCGTCTTCATGAAAGCGAAACAGATGGAGAGTCAGGGAAAGAAGATCATACACCTTGAAGTCGGCGAGCCTGATTTTGTGCCTCCAGCAGCTGTTAAGAATGCTTTGACAGATGCGATGGATCAAGGTCATTATCATTACACTGAAACCAGAGGAGTGCCAAAGTTAAGAGAAGCATTGGAGAAATCTTTGAAGAAAAAGTTTAATGCAACTGTAAAGGATGAACAAATTATCGTAACCGTAGGAGGAAGGTTTGCAGTATTTCTTGCAATATCAACACTCCTTAAATCTGGTGATGAAATAATTGTCATAGAACCCTACTGGCCTGCATACAAAGAATGTGCGGAACTTATCAATGCAAAGGTGAAGGTATTAAGAACAACACTTGAGGATAAATGGACTCCAAACCTTAAGCATCTGGAGAGTATGATCACCAATAACACCAGAATGATTGTAACCAATTACCCAAACAATCCTACAGGAAAGATACTCGATTCTAAGAGTGTAGAAAAGATTGTTAGTATTGCAAAGGATCACAAGTTGCTCTTGTTAAGTGACGAAGTTTATTCTGATTACTCTTTTGCAAAGTTTACCAGTGTTTTGGATTATGATTATGATGAGAGCATAGTAGTCTCATCATTCTCAAAGGGGCCGGCAATGACTGGCTTCAGGGTCGGATATGCCGTAGCAAACAGCGATATCATACAGAAGATGACCAAGCTGCAGGCAGTTGCCTTGACGAGCGTTGCCGAACCCATGCAATATGGAGCACTGAGCGCACTTGAACACAACAACGTCAAGAAGAACGCTGAAACTATGAAGAAGCGTCTATCTCTGATCACAAGCAGACTGAAGAAGATGCCGGTCTCTTTTGCAGAGCCTGACGGAGCTATGTATGTTTTCCCTAGGGTTGATATCAATGCTTTCAACGCAGATCAGTTTGTAGAGAATGCACTAGATCAAGGTCTTGCACTAACACCTGGAAGTGGTTTCGGCAGCTATCCGAACTTTCTTAGAATATCAGCAGGGCAGCCTGAAGATATTATCGAACAGGGAATGGATATACTGCAGAGATCACTGACAAGGTAAACATTATAATTAAAAGGGGATGGGTAGCAATGGCTGATATGCATGTAACTGTTGTAGGCGCTGGAGGGAAGATGGGGACATGGTTTACAAAATACTTCCTCAAACAGAAGCACAAGGTCTTTGTGCACGATGCAGACAAAACAGGTTTGAAAAGATTAACCAAACTGGGTGCAAGGATAGTCGATGATCTAAAGTTTACAATAATGAACTCTGACGTTGTCATTTTGTGTGTACCCATCAACGCAACAAAGAGAGTGATGCTGCAGGTATCGAAATACATGATGATCGATGCCACGCTAATAGAAATTTCCTCGATAAAGCATGAAGCGTACAAAACATTATTTGAAGTCGCACATTTGTACAAACTAAAACCATTATGCATACATCCGTTATTCGGACCGGGTGCGAATAACATCAAGGGCATGAAGATAGCGCTTGCCCCTGTATTCGACGCAAGCACAGAGCTTAAAAACGCCAACAAACTCTTTAGCGGAGCATCGTTTGTTACTGTAGATGCGGATGAACATGACAAGATAGTTGCAGTTGTGCTAGGGTTAACACATCTCACAAATGCTATACTTGCAAGGATACTTGCAGACGAAGACCGCCTTGATAGATTCAATGAGGTAACTGGAACCACATACAAGTTGCAGTCACTGCTTACTGAAAGCATAATGAACGATGATGCGGATCTGTTCACATCGCTAATTATGTCAAACTCTTACACGAGACGCTATGCTAGAAGTTTGCTAAACACAACGCAGCAAATGTGTAATTATGTTATAAACGAAAATCCGAAAGGGCTGTCTAATGCGTACATCAAGATAAAGGAGAAGTTAGGGAAGCAGGTGAATCTGGAAAAATCATATGAAACAATGTATGAAGTCTTGAAGAACTTAAGGTAATGAAGAAGATCAATGTTGTAACATCATTTTTAGAACACGATGGCAAGATCCTTATCTTAAGGAGAAGCGATAAGGTTAGAACCATGAAGCATCAATGGGCCGGCATTAGCGGATACATTGAAAGTAACGAAACTCCTCTGGAGCGCGCGCTAAAGGAGATAGAGGAAGAGGTTGGATTAAAAAAAGAAGATGTTAAACTTGTAAAAGCAGCTGCACCGTTGGATGTTCCAGACAAAGAGCGGGATATTTTGTGGATTGTCCATCCACATATCTTCAAAACATCTAATACAACCATACTATTGGATTGGGAACACGATCAATACAAATGGATAGATCCTGAAGAAATTGCAAACTACGATACTGTTCTTATGCTAAAAGAAACGTTGCTAAGATGTTTATAGTTAAAGCATTCGGAGAAATATCTAAATACCCTCATCCGAGTTTGAAATCGTAGGACGGCATTTCTAATGGTAAAAGTAACAAGAAGAGATTTCCTTAAAATGGCTGGAGCTGCTGGCGCAGGTGCGGCAGCACTAGGAGCAGGCATTTTTGGTTGGAAGAGTACAATTGGATTAGACGAAAAATCCGGAACCAAGATGTCCAAGTCAACACCGTATACGTGGGTACGTTTTCTTGCTGGAACTGACGAAACAATATTGAGACCACTTACCACAGATCTAGAAGGCAAGATTGACCATTATACCGTCAGAGAAGTTGTCCCAGTGATAGGCGAGGCGCCCACAAATCTCATGCAAAGTAAGAACGTTCTCCGTATAGAAACTTCTATACCATTTTCGGAGGAAACATTGTCTCATGGCGACTCGTCAGTAATCCAGTTTCATGGTATAAGGCAACATCTGCATTATACAAGTGAAGCCCAACGTCAGGAACTAAGCAAAAATGCTAGGCCGGAGGTTGAGCCATCAGATCACACTACAGCGGTTCTAATTCCAATCGGAAAATCGGAAGATTGGTGGAAGCTTTCGCAGGACCAACGACAAGCTTACTTTCAGAAGAGTGACACTCGTCCGGGACACACAGCAATAGGGCTCAAGTATGTGGATAGAGTTTTTCGAAAGCTTTACCACTCGCGCTACCTTAATGCAGCACTAGGATATGATTTCCTGACATATTTTGAATTTGAAGATGTTTACGCTGACGATTTCAAAGCTCTTTTAGCTGAGCTGCGTGACACAAATATCAACCCAGAATGGGCTTATGTCAATCGAGAGTTTGAAATCTGGATGACAAAAGTAGCATAGTCAAGTGAAACTTTATTGCTGTGATTTTGGATCTTTGTATTCTCTTTGTTGCGGAAGCATTATGTAAACACATGCTGAACCGCACATTGTACATGGAACATTACTTCCTTCATGCTGTCCCTCTCTGTTATGAATTCTTTCTGCCTCTTCGGGATTGATCGCAAGTGAGATCTGCTTCGCCCAGTTAAGCGTTCTTCGCGCTTCAGTTATTTCCTTATCCCATTTTATCGCACGTTCTCTTATCTTAACAAGGTCACCAGCATGTGCGGCTATCCTGTATGCAATCAAGCCTTCCTTCACCTCTTCTGGAGTTGGCAGTGCCAAATGCTCTGCTGGTGTAAGGTAACATAGCAGATCAACACCTTCGCTCGCAGAAACCGCTGCACCTATCGCACTTGCTATATGGTCATAACCAGCAGCTACGTCAGTCACCAAGGGACCTAGCACATAATATGGCACATCTCCGATCAATGATTTTGCTAACCTAACGTTTGGTGCTACTTCGTTCAATGGCACATGTCCAGGTCCTTCGACCATTACTTGCACATCCTTTTCATGTGCACGTTTGGTCAGTCTGGAAACGTTGATCATTTCAGCTATCTGAAGCTCGTCATGAGAGTCAAGTATAGAACCTGGTCTGAGAGCATCACCAAGGCTGAATGTAACATCGTATTCTCTCGCTATCTCGCAAAGATAGTCAAAATGCTCGTAGTACGGATTTTCCTTGTCATACCTCAACATCCATGCGGCTGTTATCGTTCCTCCCTTGCTAACTATGCCTCCATGCCTCTTCACCTTCAAAATTCTCTGCGCTAGTTCTTTTGTTATTCCAGAATGTATTGTCGTGTAGTCAACGCCATCCTTAGCACATTTTTCGAAAGCGTTTAGATAATCATCTTCATCCATTGCCAAGGGATTCTTATGTACCTGCACTGCATGTGTATATGCCTGATACACAGGAACGTAACCAAATTGAATCGGGGCTGCTTCGAGCAGGGCCCGTCTAATCAGATCAATGTCACCACCATCGCTTAGATCCATTATTGTATCTGCTCCATATTTCACAGCAACCTTGGCTTTCTTTATCTCTTCATCTAGATCTGCTTTCAGCGTTGATGTCCCAATGTTCACATTTACCTTTGTGGTCAATCCTCGGCCTATACCTACAACCTTGATCTCCTGCTTCCGTGCGTTGTTCTTTGGAATAATTATAGAACCGCTGGCGATTCGCTGCATAAGTATGTCAAGTTCCATCTCCTCGTCCTTCGCAACTTTCTTCATCTCCTCTGTTGCTACTCCCCTTCTCGCGCTACTCATCTGCGTGCCCATTTAACCCACTTGTTCAATTAGCACTGATAAAATATAAAAACGCTGGGGTTATAACCACGCATAGAATTAATGTTGATCGATTAATGTTCATAGCACTCACAATTGGAGGTTCTGACACAAGCTCGGGGGCCGGAATACAGGCAGATCTGAAAACGTTTTCAGCACTTGGAGTATACAGCACCAGCGTCATAACAGCGCTAACTGCACAAAACACTAGAAAAGTGATCAAGATAGAAGAAGTCAAGCATGCCGTCGTAAAAGCACAGATCAACGCCGTGCTGGGGGACATAAAGATCGATGCAGTAAAGGTCGGGATGGTTTACAGCAAGCGCGTAATTGACGCTGTAGCAAGCGTCCTGAAAAATGTGAGAAAACCGATAATCCTTGATCCAATATTCAAAGCAGGTACTGGAGCGGTACTCCTGAGGACTGATGCGTATTCATCATTCGTGAAGAGATTGATACCTTTGGCGAGCGTGATAACACCCAACGTAATGGAGGCGGAAAGACTTGCCAGTATGAAGATCGAGAATGACGATGATACTAGAGTAGCTGCACAGAAAATCGCAAAATTAGGCGCCAAGAGTGTTATCATCAAGGGCGGTCATATGCAGCATAAATTCGCAATAGACATACTTTACCATAACAAGGAGTTTTTCGAGTTCAAGGGTGAAAGGATAGAAATCAAGGGATTGCATGGAGCAGGGTGCATGTTTTCAGCCGCGCTTGCCGCTGAAATGGCAAAAGGCAAGAATATTATCGATGCTACCAAAATTGCAAATGATTTTGCAAAAAGAGCTATAATGAACGCACAGAAGATTGGCAAGGGTTTGAGCATTCCATCGCTGGAACAGAAACGTCCTACAAACGCGTTACTTGCAGAACTGCAGAATGCCGTAGACAAACTTGAAGCTGTTAATGGTTTGGGAATGATCATTCCCGAATCACAAAGCAATATAGTATTTGCAAAACCAGATGCGCAATCGATCAACGATATAGCTGGTGTTAGGGGAAGAATAGTTAAATTGAATGGAAGTGCCAAGGCCGTAAGTAGTGTTGATTTTGGAGCTTCGAAGCATGTTGCATCGGCGTTACTTGCGATGATGCAGCACGATAGATCAATAAGGTCTGCAATAAACATAAAATATAATGAAAGAATAGTTGCAATCTGCGAAGAGCTTGGACTAAAAGTATCGAATTACGACAGAAAAACTGAGCCCCATGATATCAAAACGAAAGAGGGTATGAGCGTAAAGTGGGGTATCGAGCAGGCGATAGCAAAGATAAATGCTATACCAGATATTGTTTATCATCAGGGTGACTGGGGCAAGGAACCTATGACACTTGTATTTGGCAAAGAACCCATGGATGTTGCGAGAAAGATAGTTGCAATTCTAAACAAATATAGTAAATCGTGATTCTCACGACATTTTAAATACTCTTGACATTAATCATGCCTATGAAAGCTGTTGTACTTGCTGGAGGTTTGGGCACACGCTTGCAACCATACACGTTCTTCACACCCAAACCAATGTTACCATTGGCAGACAAGCCATTGCTGGAGCATATCGTTGCATGGCTAAGATCCTATAAGATGAAGGACATCGTTGTCTGCATCAGTTATCTAGGCAGGACGATCGAGGATTATTTTGGTGACGGAAGCAAGTTTGATGTAAGGATCGAGTATGCTAGATCTGATAAGCCTCTTGGAACCGCGGGCCAGCTGAAGAGCGCGGAAAAATTTCTCGACGACACTTTCGTGTGCATTTATGGTGATTCTATCTATGAATTTGATATATGTAAGATGGTCAGAACGCACAAAGAAAAGAAAGCGCTCGTAACCATGTGCTTGATGAATTACAGCACCAAGCTTAGGTATGGTTTTATCGATGTTGACGGCAGTGGGAAGGTAAGATCATGGAACGAAAAACCTGAGTACAAGGGTCTGATCAATATAGGATGCTATGTCATGGAACCAGCTTTTTTGATGTATGTTCCGAAGAATTCTGCGGTGGGCATGGATAGCATATTCATGCGTGTGTTGAAGGCCAAAGAACGAGTATACAGCCACGTTATAAAATCAGGTTTCATTGACATAGGAAATAAGAAATCGTATTTCACTGCATACAAAGAGTATCTAGCAAAGCTTGGCCGAGTATAATACATCACGTAAGTATTTCTTGTTCCTTGAATCTAGCCCAAGGGCCTGCAGAATTCACAAGTATTCCTCTTTGTAGTGCTTCCTTAAACCACTTGTCACCCTCTTTCTGAGATAGATTCAATATCTTTGCCATAGTAGTCGCAGTAAATCCAAGATCGCCAGCCACCTCTTTAGCTCGTTTTGTAAGTTCGTCAAATCGTGTATCTAGTTCTTTTCTTTTCTCTTCTGCCTTGATGTATATGGTTTCTTTGTAAGTTTTCATATGAGGAACTATCTTACCTTCTTCCTTGAGACGTTTGATGGCCTCTCTTACTATGTCTTGTTTATAACCAGTAACACTTACGAGGTGCTTTATCTCAAACGTTCCGTATATCTTAGATTCAAGAGCGTTTAGAATGCATTGATATTTTCTTTGTGTAAGCTGCTTATTTTGACTCACACTGTTACACTGTGCTAAAGGCTCAATTGTTATGTTATTATTATTGTGTTGATACAATTACCTAACAGCAAAAATAACAATCTACTTCTATAACTAGAAAACAAGTTTCAAATCTATAATACGTTAATCAAGTTTGCCTTTAACTAACTTTGTAAAGTAATTCATACGGTTCTTCATATGATCTTTGAATTCAAACACGGCATCAATTGGTGTTGGATCAACTTTGCGCAGTATTCCAAGGTATATGGTCGCATAGTCTAGCATGTATAGTGAAGAAACAATACCCGATAGCGCCGTTGAACCATGCAGAGGTGTTTCGAAAACCTCATGTCCGTTTCTTTGCAGCATTTCCTTGAACACATCGAATCGTGCAGATATTTCTTCAGGGTCTGACTTGTTTCTTACCAGCACTGGTTTGAGCACAGAATTTTCTTTGTAGTTCCAAGATACAAGCTCATTATGGCATGCATCCAAGATTTCCGCAGCAATGGCATTAACCTTGGCATTCTCATTCACGGAATTCTTGAACCTTATGCCCACGCCTCTCTGCAGAGGAGAGCAATACGCTGCTGGTATGTGACCTAGCATCCAGCTGGCGAATTGTTTTGCAGGATTATGTTCATATTCGCATGCTTGGCATATCTTCTTCCCGATCTCTTCCATACTTTGTATGGAATCCTGTATCTGATCCTTGAGACCGTCAAGAAAGGTA
Source organism: Candidatus Nitrosomirales archaeon (assembly GCA_049199595.1). Lineage (GTDB taxonomy): Archaea > Thermoproteota > Nitrososphaeria > Nitrososphaerales > UBA213 > JBMCYV01. The sequence continues at coordinate 50,004 of JBMCYV010000013.1, read as the reverse complement.
GAACGCGTCAGTAAATTCAACATTGAATAAAGAACTTCGGGCAATGTTACTCGTGGCAGGATCCTTTGCTGTATCTTCAGATGAAAAAGTTTTTTCTTCTGGCATATCTGCTCCATCTTGCCTCCTTGGGAAACCGCTATTATCTTTGCTCCAGCGGATGTTGCTTCTACCAGCGTCGTAAGAGTTTCCTCGGTTCCTCCAGAGACACTTAGAGCTATAAGGAGTGTTTTATTATCAACAAATGCTGGTATGTGATAGTTCTTTACAACATGGATCGGAATCTTACACTTTAATCGCATCCAGTCCGCAAGTATGTCTCCAGTTGTGCCAGAACCACCCATGCCAGAAAAGACAATTGATGATACATTCTCGAATAACTTTTCGTCCACATCGATATTTCTGCTGAGAGCATTTTTGCAATATTCGGGCCATTTGTCGTAGGCAGAACAGATCGAAGACTTGTCTATCGTTCTTATTTCATCTGGAGTTAGCATGAATCTTGCTGTGCGGAGGACTGAATAAATCTTATGCTGAATTATGATGCTTTCTTGTAGTAGTCTATGAGGAACTTTATTCCTTTTTCAAGCGTCCATTGAGGCTTGTAACCCAATGATTTTGATACTAATGATAGATCCGCTATGGTGTCATGCACATAATTCTTGATAGGATTGTCAACATGCACGGGCTGAATTGACGTGTCGAGAAGTTTGTTAATAAGAGCAACAAGCTCGTTAAAGCTTGTTGCTATACTCGTGCCAACATTGAAGACGCCAAAGTCTATTTTTGATGTCATTGCAAGCAGGTTCGCTGACACAACATCACCAACGAACGTAAAATCTCTGCTCTGTGTACCATCGCCATAGATCACTGCTGGTTTGCCCTGCATCAAATCCCACAGAAACTGGGATATGTTGTTGGCGTACCGACCCTTATGTAATTCCTTGGGGCCGTAAACGCTGAAGTACCTCAAACCGATCGAACTAACATCGTTCTCAAAATAGTATGTTTGTGCTACTATCTCTCTTGTACGGAATGATGCTTCGTAAAATGTTTTGGCAGTGATAGGCTGAGTTTCACTGTATGGCAAAGGGTTGCCACTGTACAAAGAGGATGTCGACGCATAAATTACCTTCTTAACACCATTTTCTTTTGCAGCCTTCATTACGTTCATGAAACCCAGTACATTTACTTCCATTCCAAGTTTAGGTAGCTCCTTGAACATTGGTGAAGAGCTCATAGCAGCGTTGTGAAAGACATAGTCACAGTCTTTGCAAGCTTTGCTTACCAGTCCTTCATTCATTACAGATCCTTTGACAAACTCCATATCAGCGCTATCAAGGTTCTCCTTTCTACCCAAGTAAAGATCGTCTAGAACTGTAACCTCATGACTCTCTGCAAGTTTTTCAGCAAGATTGGAACCAATGAATCCAGCGCCTCCGGTTACAAGTATCTTCATCTTTGCACCGTTCTGGAATATAGCAATAAAAAGTTATGCTAGATTCACATCATTCTTCTCTTCATAGGTTTTAGTTTAGCTAGATGGACTCCAAGACCAATTGGCGCAAACCCAGCGATAAGAAATATCTGAGGTAGTGTCAAAAGCGTATCAGTTTTGTAATCCTCACTCATGTTGTTTGCAAGTGCTGAAGCATAGAGCATACCCAAAGGCATGACAATCCCTTGTGCAATGAGTATGACACTTACCACCCTCGGCGCATCTCTCTTAGCTAAAATGTAAGCAATGCCAGCCAGGCCAAAACCTGGTAATCCAAAAAGAAAGATCCCAACTGTTAATAGCTGCCATGCGAGCTCAGGAAGCGCAACTATGTTACCTATCTGTATGGGCTTAGAAAGTGCAAAGTAGAATGATGACGCGTATACAACAAACATCACATGCAGTCCAAGAGCCGCAAGCGCCAAACCAGTCTCGAGTCTCATATTTAGCATAATGATATCGATACATGATACTCATAAATAAATTATGTTTTGATCAGGTTATTCCTACCAAACCAGCTAGCTCTTTCCTAGCGGCAGAACCTAAAACCTCCGCAGAGTATTCAGGACTGACGTTGTTTAGGTAAACACCAAAGCCTCGCTCTAGACCCGACCATGTTGATAATTGTGGATAAACTTCTATATGCCAATGTAACTGTCTGCTGTTCTTCTTTTCTGGCGATAGATGGAAAACAAGGTTGAACGATACGTCCTTCAGTGCTTTTGACAGACCACCTAGAGTTGCTCGAAGTATTAGTGCAAGGTCGCCTATCTCTTTCTGTGTTATCTTTGAAAATAGCGTTATATGCCTCTTGGGGCATATCCAGAATTCATATGGATATGTTGGAGCCCATGGACAGAAAGACAGAAAGCTATCGGTCGCAAGAACCTGCCTCGGACCGCTAGATTCTACATTAATAACACTACACATAGGGCAGACACCATTTTCGTTTATGTACCTATGAGCAGCTTCCGCTTCCTGCTCTATCATCGGAGGAATTGCTGAAAACGTAACTAGGTTCATATGCGGATGATCTAATGCCGAACCAGCATTCTTGCCGTAGTCCATGTATATTGAAACGTATGTAACACTCTTCTGTGTGTAAAGCCATCTCACCCTGTCCTGAATTACGACCAGCACGTTTGCCCACTGGTCAACGGATATGTTCGACAGCTTCTGGTTATGCTCTGGAGCAGCAACTACAACATAATGAAAACCATAGGCAGGCTCACTGTACAAGGGCTTGTCTGTATAGGTGCTTTCACTTGCAGTAGTAACTGCAGGCTCCTTGCTAGGAAACACTCTCACGCACCAATCATTCACATAATTTTCTTCCGTGTCGGAAAGCCTCTGCAGCATGCCATCCTTCTGCACAAGCGCCAAAACCGCCGGGTGAGTCATAACCTCGTTTCCTGGGCAATAAGGACACTTGCCATTAGAGACATCTTTCTCTACAATATTCTTAGGTACTATTACAAACCTATCGAGCACGTAATCCTTTCTTAGTTCAGCCAACTCCACTTATCCTCCAATGCTTCGAATTTAAAACTATCCTTTTCATTTTGCGATCGAAGTTTACAGTTTAACAATGTACAATCAAGATTTACAAAGTACTCTACCAGCATCATGAATTTTTGGAACATGCTTCTAGATATTATTCTTTGTTTAGGATAATTTATCACACAGAACACAATTATAAAGCTCGTCATTGAAAGCGAATCATGGTCAAACTTGTCTACGTGCTTCTTGACGGTGTTGGTGATCTTCCGCACCCTGATCTGAACGATTTAACACCACTTGAAGCTGCTTACACGCCGAATATGGACATGCTTGCAAGGAAAGGAACGATGGGCAGGGTTTACAGCGTAGGCAAGGGAATTGCACCCGAATCAGATATAGCTGTCCTCAGCATGCTTGGCTACAGGTTCAGGCGCCAAGATTACGTAGGACGTGGCGTTATCGAAGCCTTAGGTTCTGGTGTGGCCTTTAGTGATGGCGATCTGGCGATGAGAGGAAACTTTGCTACGATCGATAGCAAGCTGAACATCATCGACAGAAGAGCCGGAAGGGCAATCGAAAGATACGAAGCCGAGGGACTCTCAAAAGCCATTCAGGAAAATGTCAAACTCACCAATGGAACATTCGTGCTCCTGCCTACGATAGGGCATAGAGTTGTGCTGAGTCTGAGAGCGAATGATGGTAAACTCTCTGCGAATATCTCCAACACGGACCCAGCGTATGCCAAGGTGAAGGGTATGGGGGTAGCAAAACCTGCTAGTGCAAAACTCAAGCTAACGGAGTGTAAACCTTTGAAAAGCGACAGTTCATCCAAACTTGCCGCAAGACTTGTCAATGAGTTTACAAAAAAATCGCTGAAGATCTTGGGAGATCATGAGATCAACAAGAATCGGAAAAACGCAAGAAAGATGGCAATAAACTGCATTCTTTTGAGAGATGCTGGCAACACGATGCCTAGGCTAGAACCGATAAGCAAGCTGCATGGCATGAGTTTCTGCTGCATTGTGGACATGCCTGTTGAGCGAGGGATAGCAAAGGTCACGAACATGAAGGCCTTCGAGGCTGGTAACGCCGGTGATTATGAACAGAAGGCAAAGGTTGCAGCAAGATGCTTGCAACAGCATGATGCCGTTTACGTTCACATAAAGGGACCAGATGAATTTGGACATGACGGAGATGCGAAAGGCAAGAAGAAGAGCATTGAGGAAATCGACCGCAAGTTCTTTGGTCCACTCTTGACTTCAATAAGCATTGATAATGTTGCCGTAGCAGTTTCTGGAGACCATTCCACGCCATGCATAAAGAAGGGTCATAGTGACGATCCTGTCCCCCTGCTTGTCTCTGGGAAGATGGTCAAAAATGATAATCTAGGAAGATTTACTGAAAACGATGCAGCCAAGGGTACGATTGGCATGATAAATGGATATGAGGTGCTCACGAGAACGATCCAGCTTATCAGATCTTGAAGTATTGTATGTTTTTGGTTGAAAGTATATTCGCTACTGTTTGCTTGAATCTATCTATATTTATTCCATAATACGCACCGCTAGCGTTTTGCAGCTTCGCAAGGGATCTGCTAAGTACCGAAAAACAGATATCGTTCTCATCCTTCTGTGCATGCACAAACCCCGCGCATGTAAGTATAATACCTTGTAAAAGTTCTTTTTCGTTGCCAGAGGAGTGCTTCCACACACCTTCAAGGACTTCATGGCATTCCCAGTAACGCTCGTCGTTGAACAACGACTTGGCATCTTCGATCGCTCTTTCCTTCTCAATTTGTCTTTCCGTAATTTCCGTATAACTGGCAACCGGAGAGATCTTCGAAAGTTTTTCCAGTAAAGGTTCCAGTTTTTCGCTTGCGATAGAGAGATCGAATTCTATAAGCTTGCTTGAAACTCGTGCATCCCTTATTACGACATCATTATCCGCCAAACTTCTAGCCCTCAGCAGAAACTCGTTCGCGTTCTTTGCATTGAAACTCTGATTGCGCAGGTGCACGATGTAGCGTTTCATTAACATAACAAATGTCTGACGATTATAAATAACGTGGCAGATACCACTAGATTTATAAGAGTTCTCAAAAGCAGTGGTTCTGCTTGAGTGAAATAGTAACTTTAGAAGACAGAACCAATGCCCTATTGAAAAGAAGGGAGGTAAGATGTTTGTTTAAAGGGCTTGCGGGTAAACTAACCAGAAATGACGCGACAAACTTGCTCACTCAACAGCTGAAACTTGACAAGAAAATTGTCATCCCAGTCACGCTAAAATGTGAAACGGGTAGAACCGATGTTAAAGGCACGTTTTATGTCTATGATGACGAAGGTTTGGCCAAGAAACATCTTCCAAAGTATGTATTCTTGAGACTACTATCAAAGGAAGAAAGGAAGAAGGTAAGAGAGGCTGAAAAGGCAAAGGCGAAGAAACCCGAAGGAGCTGCACCGAAAGCCGAAGCACCAAAGGAAGAAAAGGCAGAGGCTAAGGAGGAAAAGAAGGAACCAGAAAAACCAAAGGAAGGGCAGAAGGAGAAGGCAAAACCTGAAACAAAAGCAAAAGAGAAGCCTGCTGATGCAGAGGAGGCTAAAGGGTAATGGGAAAGAAGGGCCAGAACACAGCTGTATGGAAGTATTACAAGCTAGAAGGCGAAACTGCAAAGAGGCTTAAAAGAGAGTGCCCAAGATGTGGCAAGGGAGTTTTCATGGGCGAGCACAAGGACAGAGTTGCCTGCGGCAGATGCGGTTACACGGAATTCAAGAAGCGTTAATGTACGACTTTATTTCATCTCTAACAGCAGTCACAACTCCTAGGACTAATGCTGGATAAAATGCTGGCAAGTATTTCTTGCTTAATGATTTTCTCAGCGTAGATATGTCCCCATCCTGCGTGTAACCATCAAGGAACGCTCTAACAACCTTCCTTGCTCCCTCTACATTCGATGTGAACTTCATGGAGTAGTAGACGAAGCAAATGACATCCCAAGCTCTATCATCGCCAAAGGTAAACTGTTCCAAATCCGTAAAGTACATTCTTCCATCGCTAACGAGCATATTGCTTGGTTTTGTATCCACAAGGGTGCAGCCGTTTGCATGAAGTTTATGCAGTGTTTTTCCAAACCGCATTATCATGCTCGTGTCACTTGTCTTATTATCAAGTATAGAATTTATTATGTTACTCAGCGTTTTTCCTTCAATATACTTGGTTATCAGCAACCTCTTGTCCAGAGCTACCGCAAGTATTTCTGGAGTATCTATGTCTAACGTCCTCATATGCAGCATCGCTGCATATTCTCTACTTAATCTTACAGAAGGATCAACCTGAAACCTCTTGATACCTGCCACCCATAGATTCATTGCAGCCCACTTGACTGCCTTTACGCTTGCAAAGTGCTTGGCCACAATTTTTTCTGTTCTCCCATTTTCGCTTAAAGTGTAGAGCGTTGTAGTAGCATGCATGTCTCCTATCTTTTTTTCCGTTACAGTGTAATCCTTGAAACCTAGATTTACTGCGAGTTCCTTTAACCAATCTTTGCCATCTAGAACTATCCCCTCTCTCAATCTAAGCAATGATTTGGGATTCTTCAGTTCAGGCGGAACGTCGTTCTTGATTTTTTTATGTCTCTTTATCTTCGACACAGCTTCCTGTTTTACAAAGTTGAGCGTTCTCCTGCCAGCGTAAGTATGTACAAGGTATGATAACGTTCCACGCATCATGTTAGACATGTCCAGCGATGCTTTCTCGCTCTTTCTGGCCCTGACTTTCTCCGGCATTATTCTAACATACCCATTTTCAAACTTTACATATCCTTCTTCCTCGAGCTGCTTCAATGCTTGCACAAATCCTTTCTTGCTCCTTTCTAGGTTTCTCTGCGCGTTGGAGCCAGAATACGTTTTGATATAGCTGTAAAGTGCATGAGGATAAACCTTAGCCCTCTTCTGCACCTTCGAATACAGAAAATATTCTGGCGGGATTAGAATCTCGCTGTAAAGTGCATTAGTTGCAGCTAGTTCCTTTATCTCTTCCAGCATCACTCTCTTCTTGTATTTGGTCTCAACTTCCTCAAGATATTCGGCATTTTCCAATGGTTCGTATGCATGCAACAATCTGCCAACAACGAATTCGCCCAAGGTTGCTTTTTCTGCATCCTTGATCAAAGACTTGCTGTCAACAATCAAGACCGAAAGGTCAAGATTATCGTGAACATACATGTACTTTATGACATGGCCATAGTTCTTCAATACCAGCAACAGATCATAATCGCTGTCTGGTCTTGCGTATCCCGCAATCTTGGAGCCATAAGCACAGCATGATTCTATTGCGTATTCTCCAGCAAGTTTCTTTGCAACATCCAAAAGTTCTACCCTTTCTTGTTGGTTAAGAATCTGGTTATCACTAAACATTACCCCCATGCCTATCCTAGCGTACTTGTCATATCAAGCTCATATATCTTATCCTTTGAATATGAAAATTGAATTCCCGAATGCTCAATTTGAACGACGAATAATCTCATGGTTGGTCTAACTTGATTAATGCCCAATTCTTGGATGGAAAGTTTGGGTGGGAATGGCGTGGTAATCCAAGATATAGCAAAATTACGGAGTAGCAAAACTAAAGGAATACAGAAGTCTGATAGCATCAAGTTGTAGGTTTTACGTGAACTACAATTAACAGCACATGCTGTAACTCAAGTTATAATTTCCAATTACAGATCGGTTCTAAATCTTTAGAATCTGTAATTGATGATATCTCATTTTGATGGCAGAAATTATATAATCTGAACTAGCGACTGAACGTTAGAGATGGAAATGAACCAAACGAACAGACTAAACAAACCAAAATACGTAGCAGTGAGTACAGCAGCATTGCTGATGACAGCATTTGTTCTGGTACAGCCTGCTATGCAGACAGCATACGCTGTTGGTATAGAGGGGCTTCCAGCCTATGACGACTGCGGTCCTGAACTCAGAGACAACTTTGATGATCCAATATCATCGAACACCGTAAAGAACAGAGACATAGTGAAGACCATACATGCAGAGAAGGAAGTCTTCACATGCTTCTTGGAACAGGGCAATCTAGAAGTGATAGTTGATGTTACTCTATACTTAGAGGTATACGAAAACATTACTTCTCAGGAAGTCATAGCAACGAATGCGATCTCGACAACTTGTCTGAAAGATGAATTTACTGCCACGGTGATCGACTGCGAATCGAAGGATGTCCCAACAAGTCCAGTGTTTGTAGGTGACAACTGCGAGGATGACACAGACATTACACACCCACAAGAAATGAACACAGTAACCAGAAGCAAGATTGCGAAGACAATAGAAACACAGAAAGAGGTCTTCTTCTGTACACTCAACGAGAGTCCTCTTGTGATAAAGAAGGTAGACATTGTGCTATTCACAGAGATATCTGAAGACCTGAACACACAGACAACATTCCCAGTACAGTTCCTTTCAGCAAGATGCGTAGTGTTGGTTACTGACAGCGACGACCTACAGGACGCTGACGTAGAGACCTGCATATTCAGTGAAATCGAGAATTAAGAGAACTTAAACCACCCCTTTTCTTTTTCTATCTATGCCACGAACTAGTGTAGTTTTTTATTATTATTCTTGGTGACCTGAAGCTCATGTATCTTCTTCTTGAGATTTCTGTCTACCTCAGTATTTGCAACCGCGCTGATAGGAATTCGGATAACATTCTCATCCATACTTATCCTTGCAGAGGGAAGACCCTTGTTAAGCCATAACTTAAGAGCCTTATCTTCAAGCTTAAGATCCTGAAAACCTTCAGGAAACTTTCTAGTTATAAGTCTCAGAAGAGACTTTTCCTTGAATACGGCTTCAGGTTCGAAAAGCCTTGTTAGATCTGCATATCTTCCCTCGAAAAGTGTGCTAGAAAGCTCATCAGAAACAATGTCCATCCTAACCATCTTGCCTACCAATTCGAGATAATGCAAGAATTCATGGGCAAGGATGGCATGTATGGTGCCTTTCATGCCGAAGGCTATCAAAGGCGCGGTTAACTGCACAATTATCTTGATCCTATTGTCTTCGCTAACTTTAGGCATGGTTCTTGCGAACAAAACACCGAACTGCGTCATCTCTAATGGCGAAGTTGATAAAATCATGCTTGGCTCAACATAATATTCTGGGTACTTTATCCCAGATGCCTTCTCTATCCTTTTCACGCCCTCCTTCACAAACTTGAACCTCGCAACGATCTTCTTGTATACACTTTGAGGAATAAGCTTAGCAAATTTGGAATCTTCAACCTTTCTCAGCGGATCCATCGTTATCACTTTGCATCTATTCATAAAAAAGTGTTTAGTCAGAAGCAGAAGTTATGAAAAAATATATCAGGATGTGCGGGGGGTGGGATTCGAACCCACGAACCCCTAAGGGACAGGGTTGTAGGAGTATGACTCATTCTAAGCCCTGCGCCGTTGACCAGGCTTGGCAACCCCCGCATGACATCAGGCAAAGTAGCGACCAATTTATCTATTTAATGCCATGGACGACAACAGTGTTACTATTCTAACCATTTCTACACATTGAAACAATCAACTAAATCAAGATATTACCTAGCGGTACTTCCGCCGTCAATTACAAGCACAGCTCCAGTTACCCAGCTTGCTTCATCGGATGCCAGATAAAGAACTGAATGAGCAACATCTTCTGGCTCACCTATTCTTCCCAAGGGCTGTGTTGCACTCATGACTTTCTTGGCCTTTTCATCGTCAAGGTAAGGTTGAAGGAAGGGACTTCTGATAGTGCCGGGGCAGACACAATTACAACGGATCTTGTATGGAGCGTATTCTACAGCAATGCTCTTTGTGAACATTATTATTCCAGCTTTTGTGGTGCTATATACTGAAAGCGGAACTTTTTCTGTTGCTTTCATCCCTGATATTGAAGCTATATTCACTATGGAACCTGAATTTCTCTCGATCATTGAAGGAAGGACCGCCCTAGTCATTCTAAAAGTACCTATCAAATTTGTATCTATAATTTCATGCCATACTTTGTCTGACATTTCGTGAAATTGGGTAGGGTCATTTATTGTGCCAGCGTTATTGATTAGAATATCTATCTTGTCAAACTGACGAATAGCTTGCTCTGCAACCGCCTGCACCTCGCCTTCATTTGATATGTCCGCACGTACAGCAACAGCGTTTTTGCCACTGGCTTTGATCTCAGACGCTACCCGATTCAGTTTATCAAGATTCCTTCCAACTAGAATAACGTTAGCGCCTTCTCTTGCAAAGAATTTTGCGGTAACCTCACCTATGCCGCTGCCAGCACCTGTTATTATCGCAATCTTGCTTGCCAGACGCACGCAAAGAGTTTCCAGACATAATAATTAAACCCTTCCATACTTTTTATAATTCAAGATTATAGCATGAACTCATTTTCGTTTGTAACAAACAACCTTAACGGGAAGTTTATTTATCATTAGGAGCAGTTTCACATATGGCGAAGCTTTTTGGAACAAACGGCATACGAGGTGTTTTCGGCAAAGATCTAACACTTGATCTTGTTCTTGAAATTTCATATGCATTGGCGACTTACTTTCACGACAAGCCTGTTTTGGTTGCATATGATGGCAGGCATTCAAGTGTTATACTGTCCAAAATTGTTAGAGCAGGATTCAATTCCCAAGGAGTAGATGTTGGAAACGCTGGCCTAATACCAACGCCATGTCTACAGTACTGTGTCAATAAGTTAGGTTACAAGGGCGGCGCGATGATAACGGCATCGCACAATCCACCTGAGTATAATGGAATAAAGGCAATGGCCCCAGACGGAATTGAATTATCAAGGGAAGATGAACTCAAGGTCGAAGATATTTACTTCAATAAAAAATTCAAACCGCTAGATCACATTATTGGTAATGATACAGAAGAAAAGAGAGCAATTGATACATACATCGATGGCATAGTATCGCTCATAGATGCGGATCTTATACGAAGAAAGAAACTCAAGGTAGTTCTTGATTTTGGCAACGGTGCACAAGCTATCACAGCTCCAAAATTATTGGAAACGTTGGATTGCGAGGCGATAACGATAAATTCTAAAATAGACGGTTCATTTTCTGGCAGGGGTTCAGAACCAACTCCAGACAATCTGTCATTGTTGTCACAAACTGTCAGAGAAAATGCTGCAGATTGTGGCGTCGCATATGATGGCGATGGAGACAGAAGCATCTTCTGCGATGAAAAGGGCAATGTATATGGAGGTGATAAATCAGGCGTTATACTAACAGATCACATTTTATCAAAAAATAGAAACGCAACAATCGTTACACCAATAAATTCCTCTATGATGATAGATACTATTGCAAGCAAGTGGAATTCGAAGATAATCAGAACCAAGGTTGGAAGCGTGGAAGTTTCTAGGGAGATGGTTAAGAGCTCTGCGGTTATAGGGTTTGAAGAAAACGGGGGGTTCATGTACGGAACGCATATAGCAGTTAGAGACGGCGCCATGACAACCGCGTTAATGTTAGATATGATAGCAAGCAAGTCTCTGCAATTATCAGAATTAATGAATGCATTGCCAAAATTTTACCAATACAAAACAAAGTTTGCATGTACAAAGGAACAGTCCAAAAGTGTAGTAGAAGATCTTAGTAAGGCAGCTGGCAGAATAGAAACATTAGACGGCCTGAAAATATGGGTAAATGATACATCGTGGGTAATGATAAGACAGAGTGGCACCGAACCCGTAATGAGACTGTACGCAGAATCTAACGACAACAAGTTTCTTGACGAAATGGTGCAGGACTACACTCTAAAGATATCAAAAATCATACGCAATGTATAGCCTGCAGGACGCTCTAACAGCTTTACGAGCGTGTTTTCAATAACACTTTTAAAACGCCTGTTATAATCACTGTGCGATAAGAGATGATCCCTAAAAATTGGGTGATAGCGAATGAGTAGACCATATTATGTTAAGTTTGAAACTCCAAAGGATCTGGTGAATGCTGTCTATGAGGCCGTAAGGGTAGCGAAGCAGAGCGGCAAGGTGAGGAAGGGCACAAACGAAACCACGAAAGCCATAGAGCGCGGTACGAGCAAGCTCGTCGTTATTGCTGAAGATGTTGAGCCTCCAGAGGTTGTTGCGCATCTACCAATATTGTGCGAGGAACGCAACAGTGCATATGTATTCGTTCCAAACAAGCAGCAGCTAGGTCAAGCATTGGGCATTGACGTTCCATCGGCAGCCGCATGCATATTGGATGCTGGCGAAGCGCAGCATATACTGGAACAGATAGTAAACTCGATCGCGGGTTTCAAGAAGAGCAAGAAGGAGTAGTCTGTAATGAGCAAGACGGAAGAGAGGGTAACGCCTGCTGAAGTTATACAGATCGTTGGAAGGACAGGTATTGCGGGGGAGGTTATACAGGTGAGGGTCAAAGTATTGGAAGGTAAGGATAAGGGAAGAATTTTGACCAGGAATGTCAAAGGGCCAGTTAGAATGGGAGATGTTCTTATGCTGCGTGAAACAGAAAGAGAGGCTAGGAAGATCAAGTGAGTGATGATAAATGAGCATTACAGCCAAGAACTGTAGTTTTTGTGGCAACAAGGTAAAATTGGGTACTGGTACAATGCTTGTAAAAAATGATGGAAGCATACTTTACTTCTGCTCCAACAAGTGCAGACATAATATGCTAAAACTCCGCAGAGATCCTAGGAAGTTCAAGTGGACAAGCAAATATGTAAAAGGTGGAATAAAGGCCGGAAAGTAAGATGGTTGAACAGACACTTATAATATTGAAGCCAGATTCTGTAAAGACGAATTCAGTTGGAGAGATACTTAGAAGGTTTGAGGAGAAGGGTTTTGTGATAAAAAAGTTGATGATGTTAACGATGGACAAAAACAAAGCAGAGCAGTTTTATTCCGTGCATAGCACCAAACCATTCTTCAGTGAACTTGTTTCTTTCATAACTTCTGGACCAGTTGTAGCTGCTATGATCGAAGGCTCAGATGCAGTTAACAAGGTGCGAGCAATAATAGGTGCTACAAGACCAAACGAGGCAGCTCCAGGAACCGTTAGGCGAGATTTTGGCACGAGTGTAACTCAGAACGCAATACACGCCTCTGACTCGGTTGAAAGCTTCATAAAAGAGTCAAAGATTATCTTCGGCTGAAGTGAAGTTGGGTTGCACATTAGGCAGCCTGTTGTTGTCGTTCTAGGTCATGTAGACTCGGGAAAGACTTCTTTATTGGACAAAATAAGAGGCACTGCAGTTCAGGCAAGAGAGGTTGGAGGTATAACTCAACACATTGGAGCCAGTTTCTTTCCCATAGATACCATAAAGCAGATCTGCGGCGCACTGTTTGCAAAATTGGGTACAGAAGTAAAGATCCCAGGTCTGCTTGTCATCGATACTCCCGGACACGAAGTATTTGCAAATCTAAGGATGCGCGGTGGTTCAGCCGCAGATATAGCCATACTCGTTGTTGATGTTACAAAGGGTTTCGAAGCACAGACGCATGAAAGCGTGGAGATACTGAAGAGCAAGAAAGTGCCATTCGTAGTTGCGATAAACAAGATAGACATGCTCCCGGGATGGCGCAAGGGCAGTAGTATGTTCATAACCGAATCCCTGAAGCAGCAACAGCAAGGCGTTGTAGATGACCTTGACCAGCGATTGTACACTGTCGTTGGTGTGCTATCACGATTGGGTTTCAATTCAGAGGCCTTTTACAGGGTCAAGGACTTTACCAAGGAAGTTGCGATCATTCCAGTAAGTGCAAAGACTGGTGAAGGGATACCTGAACTGTTGGCAATGCTTGTAGGTCTGACGCAGCAGTTCCTGCAAAAGAAACTAGAGGTCAGCGATGTTGCGAGGGGCATTGTACTTGAAGTAAAGGAAGAGGTTGGACTGGGACCAACTGTAAATGTTATTTTGCTAGACGGCAGGATAAGGCAGGGTGATAATATCGTTGTTGCAAAGCGCGATGATGTAATAGTAACAAAGGCAAAGGTTCTGCTCTTACCAAAACCTCTGGACGAGATGAGAGATCCAAGGGACAAGTTCGTTCGCGTTGAGGAGGTTTCCGCAGCTGCTGGTGTGAAGATAGCTTCAGCAGACTTTGATGGTGTTCTAGCAGGAAGTCCTGTCTATGTGGCTGATGGCAAATCGGAAGTTAGCGATCTTAAGAGTTTGATAGAATCAGAAGTAAAGAGTATAGTAATAAACACGGACAAGGTCGGCGTTGTTCTCAAATGCGACACACTCGGTTCTTTAGAAGCAGTAACAGAGATGCTGAAGAAGAACAACGTACCAATAAGGATTGCAGACATAGGTCCACTAACTAGAAGGGATGTTGTTGAAGCTTCTGCAGTAAAGGAGAAGGATCGATACCTCGGTGTTGTACTGGCCTTCAATGTCAAACTTCTAGAAGATGCAGAGGAGGAATCAACTGCAAGATCTGTGAAAATATTCAACGAGCAGATAATCTACAACTTGGTAAAAGGCTACACCGACTGGGCAGCATTTGAAAAGGAACGCGAAGAAAGTACGCTCTTTACATCATTAATAACGCCATGCAAGTTTGTGTTCATGAAGGGGTTTGTCTTCAGGAGGAACGATCCTGCGATATTTGGTGTCGAAATAAAAGTTGGAAGGTTGAAGCAGAAGAGTATTGTAATGAATGAAGAGGGCAAGGAGGTTGGAACAGTGCATCAGATACAGGACAAGGGAAAGAACATCGATGAAGCTAGGAAGGATATGCAAGTAGCGGTATCGTTAAGTGAGCCAACAGTTGGAAGGCAAGTGAATGAAGGCGATCTTTTATACACTGTTCCATCAAATAATGATGCTAAACTATTACTTGACAGATTCAAGTACAGGCTTAATGAAGATGAACTGAAAGTTCTTGACGAGATAGTGGCGATAAAACGAAAGATCAATTCTTTGTACGGATACTAACTATGCGTTCTTCTTTATCAGGCCTTCTAGACCAGCTTCACCAACTGCACCTATGGCTCTATCGATTGCCTTTCCATCCCTGAATACTATGAAGGTTGGTATTGCATAAACATCAAAGCGGCTAGCTACGCTCTGGTTATCATCAACGTTCAACCTTGCAAACACGATCTTGTCATTATACTTCTTTGCCAATTTGTCGAATATTGGAAGCATGAACTGACAAGGCCCGCACCATGACGCCCAGAAATCAACAAGAACTGGTTTGTTTCCTGCAATTATATCTTCAAAGTTCTTCTCGCTCAACTCAGCAAGCTGGTCACTACTTCTCTTGCCCAGATCTTCCATTTTTTTCTTCATAAGCTTCTCAATTTCTGGGTCGCTCATACCCATACGTATGTGAATTAATTATTTAACATTTTATTCATAGGTCGAGGAGAAATCTCATTTTGACTGTCTTATTTTGTTCAATCTTCATCATATGATATGTAACGCCTTTGATTTCAACCTTGTATTGATGTTTTTCAACATCAAACTGTTCGCCTTTTACGGTTGCTTTCAGCTGGTATTTGTCATCATGCTTTGATATGAAGACCTTAAAGTCAGATAATGCTTTTTTATCAACAATAAGTTTGAGCATAACAGCTTCAAGCCAGTCGTAAAGCAGACTTTCAAGATCATGTCCTTCCGCAACGATTTGCTCTTCCTCTATTGGAGCTACACTGTTCACATTTACCATCGTATCTACAAGAGCCTTGGCTGCAAATTCAAATGCTTGTTCAAGTGTATCACCTTGCACTTCTATGTAGGCATCTGTCATATGTTCGAGAAATCGGTAGCTCATGACGCGTTATGATATACGAGTCATATAAAATGTAGGCTGATTTTTAATCTTGATATACGCATTGCTGGTAAATACGATGAATGATAACCATAGAGTGCGATGGTATACGAGATCTTATGGCAGAGCTGGCCGCGTACATTTCTGAGAATGTTCCTGTAGTATCAGCAATTAAAACGAGCAGTATAGTTCTTGATCCATTAACAGAAAATGTTTTAGACGCGAATGAAGTTAGCATACATGTAAAAGCATTTCTTGATAGAAAGGATCTCTCGAACGATTTTCTTGTTAAAGTTTCTGGAGAGAAGATCACTATAGTATCAGTATCAGGAAGAAAGGTTAAGGTTGAAAAGACGGACTCGGGTCTGCTGGTCTGTCCTCATTGTGGCAAGATCACATCATACGAAGAAGAGATGAACGTACACGTCAGAACACATTATCTTATCTAAACTGTCAAGACAGCTCTTGCTTCTACCTTGCCATGCTTCAATCTCTCAAGAACTTCGTTTGCTTGACTCAACGGAAAACTTTCACAGACAACCTCGATCGAACCCTCAGATGCAAGCTTCAATACTTCTTGCATATCCTTTCTGGAACCTATAACGCTGCCCTTGATCGTTTTTTCATCTACAAACATGAAATCATCGCTAATAGATCCAAATACACCCATTACAATAGTACCGCCTTTCTTTACTGACTTTATTGCCTGTTTGATTGCTTCAGCAGATGGCGCAAATACAATTACTGAATCTGCATATCCCATATTCTTTATGGATTCAGCAACGTCTTCCTCTGCAGAAGATAGAACAGTATCTGCACCAAGTTTTGACGCCAGATCCATGTGCAACTTGCTTCTAGTAACAGCGATTGTCTCTGCACCATAAAGTCTTGCTATCTGCAGCGCAAGATGACCAACTCCCCCAATGCCAAATATTGCTACTCGTTTGTCAGGGGAAAGATCAGCTTGCTTGACAGCCCTGTAGGCAGTAACACCCGGGCAGAACAATGGCGCAGCGTGTATATCATCAATATTATCAGGAACTCTGTAGGCAAAGTCTGCTGGGATCTTGATGTATTCCGCATATCCGCCATTTTCCGTATCGCCGGTTATCTGTCTGTAATCGCATAAGTGTTCCCTCCCAGTCAAGCAGTATTCACACATCTTGCATGAATTGTAAAGCGGTTGAATGCCAACTCTATCTCCCTTTGAAAATACTCGTTTGTCAACATCATTGCCAGTAGATTCTACAACACCAACTATTTCGTGTCCTGGTATTATTGGCAGTTTTGGTGGTATGCCATATTTTAGCCAGTCCCCTTCAATGAGATGCAGATTGGATCTGCAGACTCCACAGGTTTTTATTTTTACTAAGAGATCGTTTCTTCCTAATGCTGGCATAGAAACTTCGTTTAATGTCAACGGTTTGCTCTCGATCGGGGCGGTTTTGTTGAGTAACATTGCTTTCAAAGCAGTGAAGCGATGCTCTGGCAGATATTTTAATGTAGGTTCGACCTTGGTGGTTTCAGTGACGATAACACTTGCTAAAATGGATTTTTACGCTTGCTATTGGTCATTGGATAGCATGGGTTCGTAATTTACGAACAATTTTGCATGTGTCAAGGCCCATTCTTTAACAAACCTGGATGTTTTAGTTTTGATTGTTTGATCTTACTAATGAAATTCTAACCCTCCTCTATTTGGAATTGTCAAGAACTAAGGAAGGGAAGGGTAGGGCTTGTTGTTCAGGTAATCCTTACGATATGAAACAAGCCCACGAATCTAAAGTAGAGAAGGGGAGTTGAAGTCCATCCTTCTCCAGTGATATCTGCGTTGATCGGGTTAATGTAGCTGCATATTGGCTTATACTGTCCAAAGTAATAAGAATGGAGTGTTACCAGCTATAGAATTGTAAAAGAAAAAAAGGGAATGTTACGTTATCTTTTGCTTAGTTCTCGATTTCTGTGAAGATGCAGGACTCTACTGAAGCGTCTTGCAGGTCGTCATTGTCATAAGCGAGTACTACACATCTTGCTGAAAGGAATTGTACTGGGAATGTTGTCTGGGTGTTCAGATCTTCGTATATCTCTGTGAATAGTACAATGTCTACCTTCTTTAGTGTACTACCGCTGGGGAAACAATAGAATACTTCCTTCTGTGCTTCTACGGTCTTTGCTAGTTTGCCCTTGTTTACTGTGTTCATTTCTTGTGTATGTGAAGGACCGGGTACCGCTTCTCTGCAGTTGCTACCTACAAAGACTGGACTTGTTGAGATATGCTTCGATTCACAGTCAATCACTGTAGCAGTGAGTGCATCCTTTATGCAGGTTGTCGAGATCGCGTTAGTCTCTATGACTTCCTGTGCAGTAATGTTCTCGTATACTTCCAAGTATGTGGTCAGATCTACTATGACTAGTAGGTTGCCCTGCGTCAAACGACAGTCAAAGATCTCCTTCTCTGCATGTATGGTCTTCACTATGTCTTTGTTCCTGACAGTGTTCATTGATATTGGGTCTTCGGGACTAGACAAATTCCTGTCCCCACAGTCATCATAGCTTGGTAATCCCTCTATACCAACAGCGTATGCTGTCTGCATTGTTGGTTGTACTAGAACGAATGCCATCACTAGCATTGCGCTCAAGCCCATGGTTGAATATTTTGTTAGTCTCTTCGCTTTGGTTTCCATCTCTTTGAATGTATGTTATTTCATGGATTATAAACAGGTATGAAAGATGACGTTGGATATTCAGTATCACGTGTTACTAATCGAATATACCTAACATGATTTAACATAGGTCTAGTGGGGATGTGGCTCATGAATAGAAGACCAAAAGGTTTAGCACACATATCTGGATGTTTTACTGACGTCGTTTCGTTATGCAGCGGAACCTTCTACAGATTTATGCGAATGTGAAGATGTATTACAGAAGGGGCTTATGGCACAACTTCTATGCCCATGTCACTAATCTTGAAAGATTAGTACCTACTTAAAATATCTGCAACCAACGGATACTCTAATGTAAGTTATTTATTACTTCCTTTGAATGTTTATCAATAAACTCAAGTGCTTTTTTGACCGCATCTCCTTCACCCATGCATGAATCAACTACAATAGCCTCTGCTTTGAGCATGTCCTCGCACTTGATCAATCTACCATCGTAACGACACAATCTACGCTTCCTCGTGCCTCATGGGAGGATTAATGATAAAACAAATGTGGAAACTTGGTTACATAACTCAAATGATATACCTTCAAACTCATTATAGATATTAGAATTGAGGCTGGTGGCAAAGCCAAGTTCAAGCGCTGTTATAACTTCCTCAATCTACACTAAATTGTCTACATCTGGCAAGGATTTCGATGTAAATGTTTTAATTCGCATACGTTAAACAGTTGCTGTGAAATTCGAGCTTCCTAGAGGCATGCGTGATCTTGAGCCAGAAGAATATAAGACAATTGACCTGGTTAAGCAAAAGTTCTTTGATGCATCAGAGCTTTTCGGTTTCAAGTTCATGGAACCCTCTCCCATTGAAATGCTTTCCACGTTAGAAGCAAAGAGTGGTGCATCCATAGGCAATGAAATCTACAGTTTTAAGGACAAAGGCGGAAGAGATCTTGCTTTAAGGTTTGACCTAACCATAGGTTTAACACGCTATGTTGTGGCAAGACGCGATCTCAGACTTCCTGTAAAGTTGTCATCATTTGGAGGAATGTGGAGGTATGACGAGCCCCAGATGGGAAGGTATCGCTGGTTCCACCAATGGGATGTTGAAATCTATGATTCCTTTAATGTCGAGTCAGATGCAGAGATAATCGAATTTACCAAAACGTACCTTGAGATGATAGGCCTGAATGACACAGTCATCGATATTTGCGACAGAGAATTGTTGGAGGATTTTATTCGAAACAAGCTCATGGTTCAAGAACATGACAAACTGATGGAGATGCTCAGGGCTGTGGACAAGGTTCCCAAGAAGGGTGCTAAGGCAGTAATCGATGAATACACTGCAAAGGGTTTCGACGCTCAAAAACTTCAGAAACTTATTGATCTTTCAACAGTCAAGGGAAGCGTAGATGAAGTTTTACAAAATGATCAGATTAAAGGGTTGAGCAAGATAAGCAAACTAACAAACTTGCTGGACTCACTTAAGTCAAGAGGAGTGAAGAACGCAAGAATAAACATGGGAATAGTTAGAGGTCTGGATTATTATTCTGGTATAGTTTTTGAAGCGTTCGACAAGTCGCTTGACGTCGGGGCTCTGGTAGGAGGAGGTAGATACGATACGCTGACAGCTGCGCTTGGCAGATCAGATATTGGTGCTACTGGTGCTGCTGGAGGAATTGAAAGGATTGTATCTGTATTGTTAAAACGTGGCATAACTACAGCCAATTCATCGACGAAACCTCGAGTGTATGTTGCCTATGCTCAAGAAAATCTAAAACAACGAGCAATAAGCCTGGCATCATCATTAAGAACGAATGGTATAGCTGCAGAATTCGATATTGCAGGCCGTGCGCTTAAGAAACAGCTCGAGGAGGCATCAAAACGAGAATACGGTTTTACTGCTATAATCGCGCCAGAAGAATTGGCAAAAAACCAATTGATCATAAGAGATATGAAAAAAGGTTCAGAGAGCAAGGTCAAGTTTGATGACTTTCTTAGCAATCCAGCTTCAATGCTGCACTAACTTTAAACCTTGAATGCTCTGGTCAGCATTATCAATTCTGGACCAGTTGTCAGGGAACCTACAACTATAGATCTAGAATTTCCTACCATCCCGGCTCCAACATATGGAACGCCGCCGTTAACGGTAAGGGGTTCAACATCAACGTTCAATATGTTCTTGATTAGGTCCATCTCTCTCTCGCTCGCCTTAGGGTGCACTGCAGCACCAACGTTCGTACTTACGATCACAGCTCCTACCTGATAATATGACGCTACATTCATGCACTCTGCTGGCACACCCAGAATATCTTTCACATCTTTCAATATTTCTTTTGGAAATACAGTAGAAACTATCGCAGCCTTATCGTTCGCAACTATGAGATTCCCGACAGCTGTAAACTTGGTATCAAGCTTTATCACGTTCATACCAGTAGCTATCTTGAGATCATGCACCTCTTCGTCCTCCGTTATTCTGGGCACAAGTATACCCTGATTGTTTGCTACCATCAGCGGTCCCAAGAGCCTCGTATGCGCGATCGACGTGTTGACGCACTTTATATCAAGAAAACCTTCAAGCTTCTCAACCTTCGAATTCGCAAAGCCTTTTGGTACGAACAAAAATTTGTCATTCGCCTTCAAGAATATGCCGATGTTAGGACTCCTGTAAACATCATACTTGTGTATGCCCATGCAGGGGCGTAACTCTCTCTTAAATAATATGAATTTATTGCCATCAAACTACATAGGATTTATATAATATGCTTTCCTGAATTAACTAGATAAGGTATGCCAATAGATCCGGACTTTCCAAAGAATCATCACATGATAGCGAAGCAGGAACATGCGGACGGAGAACACTTTTACTTTGTCTGGGGACCAGGAAGATTGGCTGAGGCTGCAGAGAATGAAGAATGCAAGAAAGCATATGCAGAACACGGAGAGACGATAGAACCGCTGGGCGTACACGGCACAATGGTCGCGGTCGACTTCGATTCCTGTACAGGAGACGGTGCGTGCATTGAAGCGTGTCCAGTGCAGGTGTTTCAATGGTACAGAACTGAGAAGGATATACCAGCAACAGAAATTACTAAGCATAAGTTTGCTGGAACTGGTGAGACAGTAAAGGATCACAGAAAAGACTTTTCAGACAAGGCGCAGGTTATTCGAGAACATGACTGCATATGGTGCATGGCATGTGTATCGGTTTGTCCGCCTCAGGCAATCAAGGTGGATCAGGCAAACCTTGAGTTCCATGAGAAGGCAGCAGGTACATTTAACGAAGCCCTAAGCAAGAGCGCGCAACCACCGCCACACGCTCATCACTAGCAGAACAACTACAATTTTTTAATTAATCAAATACTCTAGTCATTTTTTTAACATCAAATACTATTACCTGATTTGGCAAGTTTAGTGCCAGCATCTTATCATCTGGAGGATCGAACTTCAAGACATGCACCAACATACCTGATTTTCTAGTCTGAATGGTCTTCTTCATTCTTGCAGACAGATCCTTCTTTTCTATGACAATGTTTGGTTCAAAAAGACCATCAAAAGTATGCGAATAGGTGCTTCCCCACAGATTGAATGAATACTCTACCTTGTAGTAAGGCAGCGATATTCTTGTAAAATTAAGGCTGTTTCCAGAATGTAACGTTTCGCCCTCTGAATAAAACCTACCATGAAAATCATCCACGAACGGAACCTTTGCATAAACCGTGTGCTTGTAACCCTTCCTATAGCATATCATAGCATATTTTTCAAATTCCTGATCTGGAATAATTGCCAAACCGTATTTGTAATCGTCATAGACGCTGATTCTCCTGTTGACAGCAAAACTCTGTTTTGATTCAATAAGCCTCCTTACGTTCTCAACAAACTGGTTCTCATTGCACTCGTAAAACGGCAACTAATCGAGCACCCCAACAATCTTGCTTATGGTGCTTGTCGATCCACAGATAGTTATCACAGGGTCTTTGGGGTAAACATCACCGATCTCGTCAGACACGCTTACGCGTTCCTCGCCCCTTACAAAGAGCATCTTGTTCCAGAACCTACCATCACTGACAGTAGTTGCAGTGCTGTAAACCGAAAAGCCCATCTCCAGCAAGCTGGCATGAACCTTATCACTAGGAATGAGTACAGCAATTGACTTTACCTTCAGCTCTTTCACGTTCATATAATAAGCAAATCGGATATAAAAATTCGATGTAACATTATTAATAGACTGAAAGTTTATGTCCAGCACTAAACGCAAGGTTTTCGTGCACTCTGTGGCAGTGATCTATGGTGAAGCGCTTTCTAGATATGGCTTTGGCGGCTCCCATCCATTGGGCACGGATAGATTGCAAGCGTTTTGGTCAAAGTTCCAAAGCGAGGGTTTAGATAAATCAAAAAATGTGAAGATTGAAGATCCAGTGTTAGCAGAGGAGAAGGTTTTGCTCGATTTTCATTCGAAAACTTACGTTGATTTTGTGAAGCAGGCATCAGTTGTTGGCACAGGTTTTCTTGATTATGGTGATACTCCGGCATTTCCCGGTGTGTTTGAAGCAAGCAGTTATGTTGTCGGTTCAACACTGCTTGCGCTCGATCTAGTAATGAAGGGCAAGGTTGATCACGCATTCAATCCAATTGGAGGCCTGCACCATGCTAAACGAGATGTTGCTGGTGGTTTCTGTGTTTTCAATGACATTGGTGTAGCAATAATAGCTGCAAGGAAGAACTATAACGTCAAGAGGATTGCATACGTTGACATAGACGCCCACCATGGCGATGGTGTATTTTACGAATTCGAAAAGGATCCGTTGCTTTTCATTGCTGACATACATGAAGACGGAAAGTATCTCTATCCTGGCACGGGTTTCGAGCATGAGACTGGCGAAGGAGATGCGAAGGGAACGAAGCTAAATCTACCTCTCAAACCTCTCGCAACTGATGATGATTTTATCAATGTCTTCAACAAGGTAGAAGAGTTCATTGACAACTCCAAGCCAGAACTCATCATTCTGCAATGTGGCGCTGATGGTCTAAAAGGAGATCCAATAACGCACTTGCAGTACAGTGCCAATGCTCACAAACATGCTACAAATGTATTGCATAAACTTGCACACAAACATTGCAGCGGCAGGATGATTGCATTAGGTGGTGGCGGTTATAACAGAGGTAACATTGGTGATGCATGGGTTGAGGTAGTTAAGGAATTAACAAAATCATAGCATATCCAATATCTAATATACTGCATCTTTTTCTAATCTAACTTGCGCAGGAGTGGCGGAGTGGACAATTGCCAATCCACAATAACGCGCGGATTCTCCAAAAGAGAAGCGTAGGCCTTGAGTCCACAGAAAGATAGTCCGTGAGCCGCAAGGCTCTCAGGAGTTCGAATCTCCTCTCCTGCGCCACTTCCTCCTGAAAAGCACAAATACTTTGTATATGCATAGGGATCGTGCACTTACCTCAGTTTTTCCACAAGAAGCACAGGTGCAAGGATTGTGGTGCAGATCTGTCGAGTTACGAAGAGCTTGTAGCTCATGCAAAGACGGAACACAAGCGAAGCATAATGAAATGCAAGATGTGCCATAAAGAATTTCTTTATGAATCGGAGAGATGGGAGCACCAAAAGTCGCACAAAAAGTGATCTTATAAGATCTTCTTGCGTTACCTAGGTCTACCTAAGAGTAATGAAAATATGTATGTTCAACCATTGTAATGCAATGGGAACAATCGGGATTCCGTTTACAGAAGAGATGCATGACGTGATATTGAAGGAAGCAAGGAAGAGGAGCATGCAACCAGAAACACTACTGAAGATATGGATACTAGAAAGAGCAAAGAGCGAATTTGAAATAAACAAGGTAGAGCAGAGTAATGATACGATCGATGTATTTTCACTGCCATTGAAAGTTGGTTACATACTTACGGCATCAGCAACTGCAACGATAAATGCACTAGTAAATGAAATTGGCAAATGACCTATCTGTGATGCAAGATATCGCCTAGGACGCTTCTTACTAGTGAGATTTCATCTTCGGTACATTGCATAAGAAACTGTTTCGCGATGTAATTCTTCTCTTCCTTTGTTGAAGCTCTACCATAATCACTCCTGAAACTACCAAACCTTTCTTCAAAGTCACTTCTCACATTTGATATTCTTTGCATGACAAGTAGATGCAGTTTCTGTTTATTGTTGCCATAGGCAATACTTGTTTACAAAGATGATCAGATCATCATACTTGAGTTAAAGAGGCAGAGCAAAAACGTGCTCTGCCTACCGGGCCATGGTTAGTACGTGCGTATTACGGATGTGGGGCTTTGGGTTTCTTATACCAGAATAGGATTAAAAGCAGTTGTATGTGCACGATAAGACAAACTTTTTCAGACACAATGAGGCGCTACTTTTCCTTGAACTCAATCTCTTTGCCTATCTTACCCAGTTCTGCTAGCAGTGCAGCCAGTTGTATATCTGGGTGCGCCCCAGAGACAAGCCTATAATCGCATTCTGCCAAAGCTGAGATTACCTCAGCACTAGAGGTCTTGAGTTTCTGCACTTCCTCGTTTGCAAATCTCAAAAAATCTCGTTCCGACATGCCGTAAACCTTAGTCAATTCAATAAGCTTTGTTCTAGCATCTTGGAATTTTCCGCTCAAGGCAAGTTTCACTATCTCCCCAACCCTTCCCTTCTCGGATATGCCTACAGCTACATTGGCATTTGCAGTATTAACACTGCCCATGCTTGCAGCTGCTTGCAGAACATTGATTGCGTGCCTAAGATCTCCCTCGGTAAATTCGTATATTAACGATAAAGCTTTTTCATCATACTTCACCTTTTCTTGCTTGCATATTGTTTCCAAGTGGCTAACAACATCCTCTTCTGGTAAGTTCGTGAACCTGAAGATTACGCACCTACTCTGTATGGGTTCTATTATCTGCGACAGATAGTTGCAGATCAGCATAAAACGGGTGCTCTTTGCGCTATCTTCGATTATCCTTCTTAGTGCTGTCTGTGCGTCACCTGTCATTTCATCGGCTTCGTCGAGTATTATTACCTTGAAGGGTATCTTTCCAGTCATCCCGCTGTACCTTGCAAACATCTTGACACGTTCACGCACCATGTTTATCCCTCTTTCATCAGAAGCGTTAAGTTCGAGTGTATAGTCCTTCCAGTAATTCCCAAGCAACTCTCTTGCTACGCATAGCGCTACAGTGGTCTTGCCTACTCCCGCCGGCCCAGAAAATAGTAGGTTAGGCATTGCTTCTGGGTCTTTGATAAGATTCTTTATAGCATCTATGATGGATTTTTGATTTATTACATCGCTTAACTTTAAAGGCCTATACTTTTCTACCCACATCAGATGCGAAACTTCCATGATTGAGCATCATATATGCCAGTTTGGGCTGATTAATAATTTGCTATTGAATTTTGTGAGGAGCAAAGACGTTTAAATGCATGGCTCATCTAACATTCGGCGATGAGCACAAACGAACTTGCCAAGATTTATTCAATAGGTTACATGACTGAAGAGGTGAAGGTCAGGTTCAAGAAAGGTATTAAGATTAACATTTTCAGCGTTTCTGTAGATGCGAAGGAGAGCGACACGCAAGCAGTTCCCAGATGGCTTGCTGCAATACTCGAGGAGAATGGCTTGGCGGAGGTTCAGGGACAGGACATGGGCGTTGAACTTTTACGTGCACTGAGCAGGGAGAGAATTGCTGGCTCAGAGCAGATATCAGGTCTCAAGTCTGACTTTTACATCAAACTCAATGACTTTATCAGGAACAAGACAGGAATCGAGAGAGAGAAATTGAACGTTGCAATACAGGATATAGCACTTCTGAGATTGGGGAAGATAACGCACTTCGCACGTTCCGCTCCCTTATCACCAGATTTGGAACAAAAACTAACCCATGAGGAAAAAACATTGTTCCAATCTATACATAAGGCATCGAAAGACTTCAAAGAGTGTGTTCTTGGTGGTAAGCAGTGACTGAAACCGCGAAAATATGAGTCCAACTGGGCTTCTTTAACTAAAGATTTATCATTTTTGTAAAAAAAAAGGATCAAAAGTGTTTACAGATCTATTTTAAACGTTTATAGTAAGTTTTCGAAATGTGTTCTTGGGGAACGTATTGGCTGAGGTAACAACAGCGAAACTATCAGAGGAACTGGAGTTCTTCCTTAAGGGGTTCAAGGACAAGTCTGGCGTATATAAGTATAGAGAAGGGATAGGGCAGATGAAGGCCCTGAACCAGAAGTCACTTGTTGTAGATCACCACGATGTCGCTGCCTACAGCCAGGAGATAGAGCGAAAGTTAATGGATGACCCCGATAACGTACTTAGAGCTTTTAGCGAAGCCGTATACGCTACACTTAAGCTTGAACATCTGGATTATGCGGAGAAGATCAAAGATCATGTAAGAGTCAGGATAGGAAACTATCCTGCGCAGAGAACGCTGAGAGAAGTCGATGCCGAGTTGATAGGTAAACTAGTCAGCGTTTCTGGCATGGTCGTTAGGGCATCGGAAGTCAAACCGTTGGCCGATAT
Organism: Candidatus Nitrosomirales archaeon; assembly: GCA_049199595.1. Classification (GTDB taxonomy): domain Archaea; phylum Thermoproteota; class Nitrososphaeria; order Nitrososphaerales; family UBA213; genus JBMCYV01. The sequence continues at coordinate 23,005 of JBMCYV010000013.1, read as the reverse complement.
GATAGCGTTCAAGTGTCCAAACGGACATTACGAATATGTTGAGCAAAAGGAGCTTGCGATTAGAAAACCAATTCGTTGCACAAATTGCAACGATGTTGTTGAAATCGAATTAACAAAAAGCAAGTTCATTGATTTTCAAATTATTAGAATGCAGGAACTTCCTGAGGATCTCCCTCCAGGTCAGTTACCGCATTATTCTGATATTACACTAACACATGATCTTGTAGATAACGCAAGACCCGGAGACAGGATCATCTTAACAGGAATTGTTAGAATAGAGCAGGATTATGAAAATCCAAAAACAAAGCTGCGACTCTTCAGGTTAAGGATGGAAGGCAACAACATAGAATTTCTTGGCGGGAGAATTGGCGACAAGGATGTAAGAACAAGCGAAAGGTTTGTGATAACGCAGGAGGATGAAGTGCAAATAAAGCGTATCGCAAGTAATCCTGATGTTTACGACAGACTGATTTCATCACTTGCGCCACACATCTACGGTCATGATATACTGAAGGAATCCGTCTTGCTTCAGATAATAGGATCTTCACAGCGCGAACTCGAAGACGGCACAAAGATAAGAGGAGATGTCAACGTTCTTCTCGTCGGTGATCCAGGTACAGCAAAGAGTGAATTGCTGAAGTACGCAGCAAGGGTTGCGCCGAGAGGTTTGTACACGTCTGGAAGAGGTTCGACTGCAGCTGGTCTTACTGCAGCTGTGATCAGGGACAAGAGCGGGATAATGAACCTTGAAGCAGGCGCTGTTGTTCTGGGTGATCAAGGTCTGGTTTGCATTGACGAGTTCGATAAGATGAAGCCTGAAGATAGAAGTGCATTGCATGAGGTTATGGAGCAGCAGTCGTGCAGTGTTGCCAAAGGCGGTATAGTTGCAACGCTGAACGCAAGAACATCCATACTTGCCGCTGCCAACCCGATGCTGGGCAAGTACGATCCCTTCAGAAACATAACTGAAAATGTCAACCTACCAATTCCATTGCTGACAAGGTTCGATCTGGTCTTTGCCGTAAGAGACGAACCCCAGAGAGAGACTGATACGAATATTGCAAGACACATTCTTGGCATACATAGGAGAGGAACCTATGCGGTTTCTCCAATGCTTGACATTGATATGCTGGGCAAGTATCTGGCGTATGCGAAGCGTTTCGATCCCGTGATAAGTCAGGAAGCAGAGGACAAGATATTCGAGTACTACATGCAGATGAGAAGCGTTGATTCTGAAGATATGATAACCGTAACCCCTAGGCAGCTTGAGGCGCTGGTTAGACTTGCCACTGCAAGGGCAAGACTGTTGTTAAAAGATAGAGTTGATGTTAGCGATGCGGAAAGGGCGATCTACCTGTTTGGCAACATGCTTCACACTGTTGGAGTTGATGTCAGAACTGGCAAGGTCGATCTAGGTGTCATGCACGGAATGCCACAGAGCGAAAGGTCGAAGCTGCAGCTCTTCTTTGATGTGTTTAACGCATTATCTGGTGCAGAAAAGAACCCGGTTGAGGAGAAGGCGCTCGTAACTGAACTGGCCAAGAGCGGCAAGTTTACGGAAGAAGAGTCCAAGACGTTTATAACTAAAGCGAATAGAAATGGAACAATTTATGAAGTGAAGCCTGGCTTCTACAAGCGACCATGATCTATGTCGTTGATCTGGATATACCAGAGCAGCTAAAGAACATCCTAAATGGTTTAGGCTACGAAACACTTTATCCACCACAGGAAGAGGCAATCAAACATGGCCTGCTCGAAGGCAGAAACCTCTTGGTGGCAACTCCCACGGCAAGCGGAAAGACATTGATAGCAATGATGGCAGCTGCAAAGAGTGTCCTTGAAAAAAATTCCAAAGTAGTTTATCTTACACCCTTACGTGCACTTGCGAGCGAAAAATATCAAGAATTCAAAGCATTTGAAAATATCAGCAAGAAAGACGGTAGCAACGTAAAGGTCATGATATCAACTAGTGATTATGATTCCGCAAGCGAGCAGCTCAAGCAAGGCGATATCATAATTCTCACAAATGAAAAGATGGATTCTGTTATGAGACACGGTGCAGAATGGATTGATAACGTTGGACTCTTCGTTGCTGACGAGGTACATCTTTTAGGTGACAAGCAGAGGGGTCCAACGCTGGAGATGATGCTTACCAAGATAATGACTCTTCACAGCGATGCCCAGTTACTGGCATTGAGTGCAACTGTGACCAATACCGAAGATATCGCAAAATGGCTGAAATGCGAACTTATCGATATCAACTGGAGACCGACGGAACTGATTGAAGGTGTTTATGATTACGGCTCTGTTAAATTACATGATGGTAGCACGATAAGCATCAAGGGGACGAACAGGGGAGCAGCAATTGATCTGGCGGTTGATTCAATAACCAAGGGTGGTCAAGCACTCATATTCGCAGAAACCAGAAAGAGAGCAGTCTCTCTTGCGGTGAAAGCATCTGAAATTATCAAGACATTTCTTAACGATCAGGAGAGGATCGAGGTTGGAAAGAGAGCAAAGGAGATCATTATGGAAGGTGATGATACCGAACTAACAAAAAACTTGGCGTCTGTTGTAGGCAATGGAGTTGCTTTTCATCATGCCGGCCTGAGCTCTGCAAGCAGAAAGATAGTTGAGGATTCTTTCAAAGAAGGTTTGATCAAAGTGCTTACTGCTACACCAACTCTTGCAGCGGGTGTCAATCTACCAGCTAGACGTGTAATAATCAGCAGCATAACGAGGTATGATTATGAATATGGTGCAAGTGTTCCGATAAGCGTTTTAGAATACAAGCAATTTTGTGGACGTGCGGGACGTCCCAAATATGATAAGTATGGAGAAGCAATAATAGTTGCACCAGAATCAAATGCGGAAGAGATTTTTGAGCACTACATACATGGGCGACCTGAGCCTATAAGATCAAAACTTGTTGATGATAGAGCGATCAGAGTTCATCTACTTAGCACAATAGCAACATTGCCGGGAATAAAGAAGGAAGAGATCGATGATATTTTTTCCCATACTCTACTAGCAAAACAGTACAGGATTTCAACTATACGATCGAAGATTGAATCAGCATTAGACTATCTTACCTTGGAAGAGATGGTGAAGAGTAAAGGTGAAAGGTTCATTGCAAGTGATTTTGGTAAACGCATCTCCTTGCTTTACATTGATCCATTAACGGCTGTTGAATTCAAACGTGCAATCATTGCTACGGAAAAAGACAAGAAACATACATTAGGATTCTTGCACATTCTGACAGATTGTGCAGACTTTTATCCCAAACTTTCGCTGAGAAGTAAGGATACTGATGAAATGAGGATGCTTATAGAAGAACATGAAGACGAGCTGCTCTTCGATCTTGATGCGTACGAGTGCTCAAGAAGCTTGCTTGCGGTCTATGCTTGGATCCAAGAATCAAGCGACAAAAATATTCTTGAGAACCGTGGAGTCGAACCTGGAGATATGTATAGAATAGTAGAAACAAGCGACTGGTTGCTCTACGCGCTCTACGAAGTTTCAAAGTTGTTCGAACGAGAAGACTTGTTGCAAGAAATAAGCACTCTGCGAAAGATGGTAAAATACGGAATCAAGGAAGAGCTGATTCCACTTATCATGCTAGAAGGTGTGGGAAGGGTAAGGGCAAGATCACTTTACAACGCTGGTTTCAAGGACATGAGGAGCATAGAGAGTGCTTCAGAGCAGAAACTTGCTGCTGTGCAGAAGATAGGAGCAACGTTAGCAAAGAAGATAAAGGAACAGGTAAAGAAGGTTCCACGATGAGTTTTGTACCCGCAATCACTGCATCAGCAATAGCGTTTGTTGTAACCTATTTCCTCACACCAGTGTTGATCAAGTATCTGAATAAGCATGGTATGGTTGTGAAAGATTATCACAAACCAAACAATCAGCAGGTGCCTCGACCAGGCGGTCTTAGCATAATAGTTGGGATAGTTGCTGCTGAAGTTGCATTATTTGCTTTCACTATGAGCAGTGGAGTTTTGGCAATCTTGTTATGCACTGTGATAGCATTCTTCATAGGATATGTTGATGATAGGAAAACATTGGGTGGGTACTTCAAGCCGCTTGCGTTAGTTGGAGCTGCAATACCAATAATACTGTTAAACGCATATGATTTTCATCTTGATTTTCCTTTCTTTGGCTCTGCAAAAATACCGATTCTATACATAGCACTGATCCTAGTTGCAATTCCCATCATGGGAAATACTATAAACTCGATCGATGTTTTAAACGGCATTGCTAGCGGGTTCATTGCAATAGCAAGTGTGCCTCTAATAATTACACTCTTTCTGCAGAACAAGGTCGATATCGCAATAGCAGCTCTACCATTGTTATTATCAGCGATTGCATTCTACAAATACCACAGATATCCAAGCAGAATCTTTCCTGGAGATTCTGGAACTCTTGCATGGGGTGCTATGTACGGCGCAATTGCCATAGTTGGTGGTGTAGAGGTTGTTGCGACAATCGCATTACTACCAGCAGTCATCAACTCATTTCTCTTTCTGGCCAGTGTGAAAAAGATAGTAGAACATAGAGCGATAAAGGAAAGACCCACGGTGCTACTAGATGATTATAGGCTGAAGGCATCAACAGAATCAGGTGCACCCGTGACACTTCTGCGTCTTGTACTTGCCAATGGACCTATGCGCGAAGACGAGATAGCAAGGAGCATTTTCAAACTAGCTGTATTTTCAGCTGGTATGGCTATACTCACAGCAGTCTTGATTGGTGTTAGCATATGAGGCTAGGATTTCTGTTCGGGTATGTGGTGGTAATGTGGGCACTGATAATATTTGGCGGATACATACTCATCAGAGTGGTTGCACCGATTGAGCTGGAATCTGGCGATATTGCGTCATCTGTGTTGAAGGCAGTGATAGCTATATCGATGGTGATTATATGGATCTGGATACTTGTCACGTTAAAGAATACTTACACAAAGAGAAGGTTAACCAAAACTAACTAACCTTCCCATTGCTTTCTCTTCTTGTCGTACACACTTCTGTTGTAAACTGGTCTTGCTGGAACGCCTTGAACAACAGTATTGTCAGGTACGTCCTTCGTGACAACGGCACCCATTGCAACAACACTGTTCTTTCCAATTTTAACGCCAGCTTTGATAACTGCTCCCGCACCGATCACAGCTCCGTCTTTCACAATTACGCCAATCCATTTTTTGCTTGGCGGATACGGATCATTTGTAAATGCCGCACATGGCCCAATGAATACGTCGTTGCCTATCTTGCTCATTGGAGGGATGTAGACCATGCCTTCAATTCTAACATTGTTGCCGATTGTAACCTTGTAGTCTATATGCGCTAGCGACCCTATTCCAACATTGTTGCCGATCTTTGTATCACTTCCAACGTAAGCAAAGTTCCATATCTTTACGTTCTTTCCGATCTTTACATTTTTGCCTATAAAGTTCGTAACCTTTGGCATTACACCAGATGCCATGGTTTCCCGCTATTAATTATTTTACTTGGAAGTTTGTCTTTCCACTGTTGTAAAAACTGCATATCATTGTTCTTGTTTCTAAGTTCGTCTGGAAGCATTATCGGGATCTCGTCTATTATGGGATAAAATCTGGAGCATTGGCTGCAGAATAAGGCACCGTCTATGATGATATCAGCATCTGTCGTCATCTCGTAAAGTTCCAACGGGTGGCTCTTGTCTATAGGACAGGCAAGTATATCGAGCATCTGCTTCTTCATTTTAGATCGAGGTAGATCTGGGAGCCAGTCTTACTTGAAAGTAGCGCCGCTTCCGCTACTCGGGTTGCGTTGAGAGCGTCATCCGCACTAACTAACGGTTTTGTCTTGCCATCTATCGCATCTAGAAAATTCCTAAGCTCAAGCGTCAAGGGTTCCTTAAATTCTCTTGTTGGAGTTATTGTTTTTTCACCTTCTTGATCGATCCTGATCTCCTGCGTTATGAAGTCTCCAGTTATTATCGCATTAGTGCAAACTATAGTAAAGGTTCTGACTCTCTTCGGTGTTATCCAGTTTGTTGCGATAAATGCGATCTTCTGGCTCTTGAACCCTAGGATTATTGCTGCAAAATCTTCGTGCACACCTGTCGTACTTCCCGCTCTTGCGAATACAATATTAGGTTTGTCTTCAGAAAGATAGAGTGCTGTATCAATATCATGCACCGAAGTATCGTAAATTATTCCCACATCTTGAATATTCATGGGCATTCTGTTTTCTCTATGAAACTCGAGCATCAGAACATCGCCGTATTTCTTCTCCTTGATAAAACTCTTGACATCATTAACTGCTGGATTGAAGCGCTCTATGTAACCTGTTGTCAGAACTACATTGTTTCTCTTGGCTATTGTGACCATTTGTTCACATTCAGAAGAAGAAGGAGCCATGGGCTTCTCGACCAGTGCGTTAACACGCTTCTCCATTACCTGCTTTGCTATTGCAAAGTGTGTAACAGTTGGTGTGCTAATAACAGCACCGTCAGGTTTCTCGTTCTTCAGTAGATCATCTACAGACGTGTACCAGTTAACGCCGTACTTTCCAGCAAACGCCTCCGCTCGTTGCTGATCTGTATCACATATAGCATTCAGCGCGTTGAGCTCAGACAGAACTCTGGCATGGTTCTTACCCCATCCACCCACACCAATGACAGCGATCTTTACCATGATTAATTACCATGCCGGCGTCAGCCAGTCCATGTACGCCTTCACTTCTGCCCTTACAACCTTGGAATATGTTTCACGAATGCTTTTGGTTACAATACCTTCTTTACCATCCCCTATCTGGTGACCGTCAAGATTTACCACTGGAGTAACTTCTGCAGCCGTACCGGTCAGAAATATTTCATCGCTTATGTATAGCTCGGTTCTTGGAATTGCTCGTTCTACCAACTCATATCCCAGATCTCTAGCAATCTTCATTGCAGTATCCCTTGTTATTCCTTCCAATACGGAAGATGATACTGGAGGCGTAAAGATCTTCCCATCTCTAACAATGAAGACATTCTCTCCGGGCGCTTCGCTTACCATACCATCTCTATCAAGCATTATGGCTTCGTCGTATCCATTTCTCTTGCACTCCTGCGTTGCCAAAACTGAGTTCAGGTAATTTCCCCCTGCCTTTGCCAATGGTGGTGTTGAGAGATCGTTGATCCTGCGCCAGGAAGATATGCAGGCTCTTACGCCCTTTGAGTTCAGGTACTGCTCAAATACGGACAATAGTATAGCTGTGTGCGATGGAGATTTTTCGGTAACGTTAAGATCGATGCCGTGAAAGCCTACAAATGTTATGGGTCTTATGTAACACGAACTCTTTATCTCGTTCTTCCTGATTATCTGCACCGTAGCATCAACAAGTTCGTTAACACTGTGCTTCATTGCTATCGAATAAACGCCTGCCGATTTATGGAGTCGCTTCATGTGATCTGCGAGCCTGAAGACGTAAAGGTTGTTCTTCGATGCGTATGCCCTGACTCCCTCAATCACGCTTGTGCCGTAATGTATCGCATGGGTCATTACAGGTACTTTGGCGTCGTTCCACTCTATTATCTGGCCATCAAACCAGACATGATCATACTGCTTAAATTCCATGCTTCTTGCAACGAATCGACCTATCGCGTATAAAAAGCTTAAAGCAAGTGAGTAAACTAATGGATGCAAAGGTTAATTAATTTTCAGTCTCGTGGATATGCTGTGACAAGGAGCTATTAGAGCATGGAAAGCGAAGCTTTCGAGATTCTGGAGAAGAATTTCTCTGAAGAGTGGAGAAACGAAGCTTATGCGCTTGTTCTTGATCAAACCGGAAAGTTCATTGAAAAGCACAAACTAAGAAATACGAACTTTCCAAAACGCGCCAATTCGGCACTTTACATCTTGGCTCTGGCTATAGCGAAGAAGGGTATGGTCTTCAAACCAGAAGATGCTGAAAAATATCTTGGCGAACAGTTGATCAGAATACGTGATGGCGGATTCGATGTAGTTGAAGAAATATTTCGGGATGTAGTGCAAATTAAGTAAGTGGGAGCGGCCGGATTTGAACCGGCGACCTCCAGCGCCCGAGGCTGGCAGTCTAACCATGCTGACATACGCCCCCATGTGCGTTCTAGTTACATGAACACCAAGGGGGCTGTAACATATATTTTTGTAAATTTACTTTTGAGGCTCTAACTCTTTTGTAAGACTATGGCGTTCATTCTAATCCTGCCTTGGCACTAGAGAAGAGGTCAACTTTATCGATTAAGGCTCCAAATTCACTCAGGGCTTTATCCCTGTCTATTTTACCAGCTTTATATCTCATATAGATTCTTCTAGCCACGCCACTAACAATGTTTTCAGATTTATCAAGCAGATGTTCCTCGGGAGAAATTATAGCAGAGAGCTCTTCTTCTATTAGTCCAAGATTTTGTAGTACCATATACAAACGATCGCCCAGGTATTCATCATCGTCTCGATGGAGTTCCCTAGCAAGATACCTCGCGTGTTTGGACAGTCTTTTCACCCCTGTTTGAAGATTAGAATCTTGAGCATTAAGCAGACTATCAAGGGCTTTTAGGCGTTTCTTGAATTCTTTGTAAAGCCTAGTCTTATCTTCGCTCATACACTATCTATCAAATAGTTTGAAAAGTTCAGATTTAGCCTTTTTGCTTTGTGTCGACTTTCATAAACTCAGTCATAGACGTATGGTGGCAAGGAAAACGGGTGTTGATAGACAAATTTCCAGCCCGGCTTGAGCTACAACAACCCGAAGTAAGTTCTAATCCCTCCTCACTCCTAGGTATTTCCTTAATTAACAATTCTAAGATTATATAGCAATAGCTTGGGTTTAACGAGGAAAATCTTCAGTTGAAGGTAATCACAAAAATAGGGGTCAGTGGCTGTGTCCACAACCGCAACCTCCCATGTCACCGTGATCGTCATGACCACGACCTTCAGAACAGGTTGGACATGTCTTGGTATCGGTTTCTGACATGAACGTGATGCCACACGAAGTGCACTTTAGTTTTTGCACGCCTTGCATGAACTTACTTCATGCGTAGCACTATTAAACTGTTTGCTGTGATCGGCCTTTCTTGTGGTTGTTCGCCTTGCTCATTGTCCTTTTCGTTGCTTAGCGTTCCAGAATAAAAACTGCGCTAGGGGTTATGTAGCCACCCCGATAGCTTCCCGATCATTATACGACAATTTTGCCGAATAAGTTTTATCTTATTTCTTGTATTGTAATAGTAATCACTTGTAACTTCTACAAGGACTGCTCCTATTCCCAACGCTGTCATAACGGGGTAGTGATTTGAGTTAACTCCATTCGAACAAAGAGAAGGTTCTCTGGTAGCTTAATTAAGTACATTTTTATCACATTCTTACTTATTATTAGGTGTATTGAAAACAAAACATCTTGAAGATCAGGTTATAGGTGACAAGATGGAGAAAATTATCGGTTCAATAGAATCTGACCAGTGCCCACGCTGTGGCAAGGGCCCAATTATTACTGATAACTCGAGTGGAGAATTTCTTTGTAGCGCTTGTGGATTCGTAGTTACAGAAAGGATAGAGGCTGCAGGTTCAGAGCGGAGAACGTTTACTTTGGAAGAGCATCAAGAAAGAGCTCGAACTGGTATGCCATCTTCCTTAGCTGTGCATGACATGGGACTAGCTACCATAATTGGTTTAGCGAATAAAGATGCTTCTGGTAAGCCTCTAACAGTATCAATGAAAAGTATCATTGGACGTTTAAGAACATGGGATGGCAGAAGCCAGGTTCACGAGTCAGTTGATAGAAATTTTAGACAGGCATTTAGCGAGTTAGGTAGGTTGAAGGACAAACTAGCTATAGGAGATGTTGTCATAGAAAAGGCAGCATATGTGTATAGAAAAGCCATGGACAAGGGATTGGTCAGAGGAAGGTCAATTTCTGCTCTGACTGTTGCTTCATTATATGTAGCATGTAGGGGCTCGGAGACTCCAAGAACTCTAAAGGAGTTATCGTACTTAAGTAACTTAAAGAAGAAAGATGTATCCCGATGCTACAGATTGCTAATTAAAGAATTAGATCTAAAGATGCCAGTGCTCGATCCAACTAAATGTGTTGCTAGAATAGCAAGTAAGATAGATGTAGGGGAAAAGACAAAAAGAAAGGCTCTGGAGATACTCGAGAGAGCAGACGAGGCTAGAATATCTGCCGGAAAAGATCCGATGGGTATGGCGGCCGCAGCTTTGTACCTTTCATGTATCTCGAATGGCGAAAATATAACACAAAAGGACGTTGCTGAAGCAGCTGGGGTAACAGAAGTAACAATAAGAAATAGGTATAAAGGCGTCAAAATTTCTCTAAAGCTGTAAGCAAAATTCTTGATAGTTAATTCGACGGTTTAGATGGACTCGAGAATATTGCAAAAAATAAAAGAGGGAGATTACGGCTGTAGGTCCCTCGCTAAGAAAGTTTCTGTTGCCGTTACGCCTGGTATAGCCCTTACTTTTGCAGTCACCCAATCTGACACAGCCTTTTCATCTGGGGCATCAAAAAGTATAGCGATGTCGTATCTACCCATTAGGAAGAAAGTGTTGACAATCTTTCCTTCAGATGGAGTAGAGACTTTCTTTATCTGCTCAATGGCTTGTTGAGTTTTTTCAGAAGCAAGGTTAACCAGGGTTAGGAAACGCATGGCTGCTCACACTAACGTTCTAATGTATTTAAGCCTTAGTTGCCTCTAGAAACTTCTCAATTTTTATGGAGTGTTATGGTTTAAAGATAGAAATATTGAATAAAGGATCAAAAATTCGGAGCTACGGAGCATAAATTCCATCTTGCATCCGATGAATATTGATGTTCTGTCCTTTCTGCGGCTCTGAGCTGGAACCAGTACCGGGAAAGCATATGGTCTGTTATAATTGTAAAAAGAGACTAGACTGCTCAAAGTTACTTGGTTGCATCATAGATAAGTTATAATCCCTCTGTTACGTCTATTCCTCAGAAGGATCTATAATTTGTATATATGAACATTGGATTATATGAGGAAATTCACATCATTAATTTGGGGATCTGGAGCCATCTGCATACACCGTATTATGTCACGTCACGACAACAACCCACAGCCATGGCCCATGCTCTGGTGGCTTTGGATTCCCTCATACGAACAAACGAATGATCTAATAATACATGAAATTCCTGATAGTTTAATGCCAGCGAAACGATTCATCTGTAAAAGGAATTATTAAGAATCTGATTATAGATTTGAAAATTATATAGATAACAAATTGATCAAATAGTTATTGGTTGAGCAAAAGAGAGTTCATGACCATCAGGATCACTCGCATGGAAGAACCTTTCACCCCAGTATGCGTTCCTAGGCTCATTGACCTTAAACCCTTTATTCTTCATGTAATCGAATAATTTGTCAACGCTATCAACATGGAATATTATCCTTCCCCAATCTTCAGCAGATGGCTCACCCGCTTCAAGGTTAAGGAAGGTGCCACCAACATCGAAAGAGCTGAAACTTGCATCACTGCCTCCATAAAGCATTCTTAAACCAAGCACATTGGCATAGAAGTCCACAGATTTTTTCATATCTTTTACTGCCAGCGTTACTCCCGATATTCTTTTTATATTCATATAATGAATAACATGCTGGTACTTTATAACAATGAATGAGAAAGGACCAGAATAGACCTGTCTGATATTTATCAGCATGTATAGTGTGCCAACAATTAATATTAGTGATTTGCGTAATCGTTTTGTGTGCCATACTTTCTTTAACAGAATGAAATTGAAGTTTAACATACAGGTAGAAATGACTAAGGAGAATCAGGATTTAGTAAATTCTTACCTTGGTGCAATCAACGAAGAACAGGCTGAAAAAATGCTAGAGCAAATGGATGATGCACAGATATACGCAATATACGCGCTTCTCTTTAAACGACGGAAGAAGCTTCAACATCATGAAGGAGAGGAAGCACAAATATACGCATGAAATACCACATCAAGAACTTGCCAATGCGCTATCATAAATTCTCAATAACTGTCTTTACTTGTGGTGCTCGTGCAGTAAAAGCATCAACAAGCTCCTTAAATTCTTCATCTGTAGGCTGCCTACCGAAAAACTGCGACATATAACCTTGAAAGCCAACCAAGACTGAGCCCCAGACCATACCGAAGAAGAACTCGGCATCATGCTCGAACCCTAATCTATCCTTCGCGCCACTGGTAATCTTCAAATTCTTTGGAACGAGTCTGATTGCACTATCGATCAACTGGTCTAACATCTCCCTCGCTTTAGGTTCCAAAGGCATGCTTTTGTTAAACACAACTGATACAAAAATGCTTATTCTTCAATTATGTTTATCCGTATTTCAATAGAGTGATATTACCTCTGTTGCCAAGTGCAGGTTGCCGCATCAGCTCTTCTAGCTTATCATAACACTCTGAAGGAACAATTATGAACACTTTCACCGGTTTTTTGTTAGATTTCATATGCCTTCTTGATAACTCGTCAAGCCTATTCCTAGTATCTTCAGATGATACTGTGTCGCAGGTCTCAACTGCCCCGTAGCCTGTTACACTAAAGACACCATGAAAGGCCTTAACATTTGGTTTATAATTAACAACAGTTTTCGGTTCAGCGAATCCATCGATTCCTGATGCGTGTGTAACTTTCCAGCCCTTCCGCTTCAAATATTCAACTAAGTATAAGACCATTTCCTGATGTTGCTTCCTTATAACTTCCTTCATAACATCCCTGTCAGGCATGCTTTTCTATAGTGTATAACCCCTAATTCTAATTTTGTTTTTAGATCTAGTTCTGCATGCTTGTAAAAGCAATAAATTGATAACAATATGCATGTTCAATAAGGACGACTTTAATGGAGTATTGTAATATATGTAATATTGATGTAGAGGATGTGGACGCCCATATTAGAACGCCTAAGCATTTGGAAAATCTGGAGAAAATTAAAAATATGTTTAAATCCAAGGTTTATGAAGACAACAAAAGCGCGATAGATATCTAGTTCTAGAATTTGGCCTAATGTGTGCCTGAAAGCTATGGGTAAAAAGTAACTTTGCCCGTATGTCAACATTTTAAATATGATACTGCAGGAGTGTCATTTACTAGATGGAAGGACTGAATCCAAATTTTAAGACAGACCCGAAGGATTACTCTAAGGTTGAGATTGCTAAGATTAGTTCCAATGGTTTAAGGGGAAAACTATACAGCGAATTTAGAGATCTTTCCACTGATAATATTGAGTGGGAGTCTGAACAAATAGCAAAATCCCATGGTATTTACCTAGAATTCAATAGAGCGAAGACTGGATATGAGAAAGATTGGATGTACATGATACGGATAACCATACCAGGCGGCGGACCAATCACACCTGAGCAATGGAAGACATTGGATAAGATAGCTAATGATTATACTGTGGGCCCAACTGACGCTCATCCTCAAGGAAGACCATCGCTGAGAGTAACTACGAGACAGAATATACAGCTTCATTGGGTTAGGAAGAATGACTTGGTGAGTGCAATACAGGAAGTTGCGGAATCTGGTTTTTTTACGATCAATGGTTGTGGAGATAATACTCGGAACATCATGGGCTGTCCATTATCATATCATTCTCCGATTTTTAACGCTAGTAAATGGGCCCAGAAGGCTGGCAAATTCTTTGCCCTTCCCACAGCAGCATATATTGAAGTATTTGAAGTGGATCCAAAATACCTAAGAATGGCTGGGTTAGAAGATAGAGAACTTGGAAAGACCAGATTCGCTTATGGTCCAAACCAGCTTAACAGAAAGTTCAAGTTAGCATTTTCAGCGATTCATTATGAAGAAGAAAACAAGAAATATGTTCCAGACAATTGCGTAGAACTAAGGACTAACGATATTGGTGTTGCTCCAATTATCAATGAATACGGAAAAGTAGACATGTTCCAAGTTTACATAGGAGGAAGTCAGGGTCAACAAGCGGGCAAACCAACATTTGCCGCCTTGGGAGAACCTTTTGGTGTTTTTCATGAAGAGAATCTTCTTAAAGGACTGGATTCGATAGTAAAAATTCACCAGGAATGGGGAGATAGGCACAACAGACATTGGTCCAGACTAAAATACGTAGTTAAAGTTAAAGGAATTGAATGGTTCAGGGATCAGGTACGCAACCTTGACAATAGTGTAGAATTCGAATCGCCTATGACTGATTTTGATTACGGTGTAAGGAATCTGCACCTCGGGTGGACAAAACAGCCAGATAGCGAAAGCTTGTGGTGCTATGGTGCTTTCATAGAGAACGGCAGAATTATTGATGGAAACCTCAACGGGGATCTTAAGAGCATGGTAGCGCACCTTATGAACAATTACCCGGGCATAGAGCTATTTACGACGCCTAATCAACACCTGCTGTTTTCAAACATAGAAGAAGGGTTGAAAGGACAATTTGAGAAAGAGATGAGGATGTTCGGTTACGGAATACGCAAAAGCGATGAGAAAAGTGCTCGACAATATTCAAAGCTAAGAATATTATCTGGTGCTTGTGTAGGCCGTGATACGTGCAGATTGACTTATACAGATTCTGAAAAGTTCGAACCATATTTAATTGATGAACTGGAAAAGAAATGGGGAGAGATGGCCGAGTCAATTGGGGTGACAGGTTGTGAAAAGCAATGTTACAGACCTGCTACAAAGACAATAGGATGGATAGGTACAGGATTAAACTTGTATCAGTTGACGGTTATGGGAACAGAGGATGGAAGACATCAAGGTGAACCAGTAACCGATCCAGATACAGGAGACGAATATTTGCACTTCGTACCTCGCCAAAATGTTGTGACCGTTACGGACGCACTTTTTGAATATTATGTTACTAACAGGTCAGAGGAAGAAGCCAGACTAGGTGGGATGGGATATTTCTTGAGGAGGGTCGGAGCAAAAGAAATTATCTCTTATCTTAAATCAAATCCAAAAACAGCAGATTTGATGAAAAAAACCTTCAGGGGGATCTTGATATCGAAAGCGTAATTCTGGTTACCGCTACTGGGACGTGCAACGCACGCGGTTGTTCTGCAAGACATTTAACCAGATCATATGATAACCTACGCAAATGAAGGTTTCAGACCTTTGCAGAATGATCGAAGATTCGATACGTTCTGGCAGATACCCACTTGGAGATACTCAGAAACGCTTCGCAAATTTGGTGCAAGTAATAAGCAGATCAGAAGTGGACGATCTAAAAAGCAATGTTATAAAAGTGGAAGTGAGAATAGGAGATTTATACGTAATAGGCAACTATCTACCTAATATACGGCATCTTCCTGGAGTTATAGAGCAGGACGCCTTGGATGCGTTCAAAATGCTTTGTAGAAGATTAGAAATGGTTGAGTAATTGATTATTTCTAAGATTCTTTCACAAGAATTTCTACAGCTTGGGTCTTTGTAGCCGACCCAATGGCTTACTGCCTTGCTAACTATATTAGTAGTGTATGTTGCTGTCATAACGTGGTAGTGATTTGAGTTAACTCCATTCGAACAAAGAGAAGGTTCTCTGGTAGCTTAATTAAGTACATTTTTATCACATTCTTACTTATTATTAGGTGTATTGAAAGCACAACATCTTGAAGATCCTGCAATAAATCATATCATGAGACAACTTTCAGATTATGGCGACAGAGATAAGTATTCATTATTATGTCAAGAATGTAGGTTATTTGGTTTGTACTGGTGTTTGCAAGTTTGCCTTTAGGTGATAGCTAACGGGGAAAATAGAAGAGAACATACAGCGAATGAATGTTTTAGCTACGCAAATAATCGAGGTATCTATCCAGCTGGCGCAACCCGTAAACGAGAATCTTAAGCATCATCATTCTATCCGCAGGCAGCTAAGGGATTCCAAAAATGGATTTATCAGTGAATTAATGACGCTAATAGCAGAGTGTAGAAAAATGAGCCTAAACCAGAACGATAAAGCGAGCTTAGATACAGCTATAAACAGATTAAATAAAAAACTCTATGAAGCAACGAGTCTGACTATACTCTAAGCATTTCCAAGACTACATGAAATCAAGAAAAACCAAATTGCGGTAGGGGTTATGTAGCCACCTCAATAGCTTACTCCTAGTAGAACCCCATGTCATCAGTAGAAATGCTAAAAGGCTAAGCTTAACATTGTTCTTTCGAAAGTCTATAATTTCGCCAACAATTTCAGACGTTCTTTATTCAACCTGATTTTTTATTGTAAATTCCGCCACAGATAACAAGAGTTATAATAGAGTTGACTGTATGAAATCAAATGATCAGCGTATTAAAAAAACCTTTCAACATCGTATTTTTTGTAGTTTCGTCATCTGTGATTACGGCCTTCTTAATCGCATATAGATGGCTGTCTGGAGTTTTTAACATAAGGGACCTAGGCTTTATAATAGCTATGCTTGCAGTGCTACTCTTCATGGCCTTTATGATATTGAACCTCAGGACTATAAAGCGTCCAGAGCGTTACATGTTAGAGGTATACAATACGCTAGGGGAGAAAGACGATGCGAACTTCAGAAGGGAGTTCAAGAATTACGATGTTGCTTCAAGTTACATGCTGATGTACAGAAAAATGTATCCCAGGCATAGCTTTATTCTCGTATCAGACAGTGAAGATGCCAAGAAGACTGTTCATAGGTACCTCTAATAGTCGAAAGAATGCCTGAAATTGCCCGACTCCTATCAGCCGCAATACTGGTTTAACTCCATTCGAACAAAGAGAAGGATACCTGACACTATCCCTATGGCAAGAAATCAGGACAGAATCTATAGATCCAGTAGACATGACCAGGCAGAGAATTATAGTATTAAAGCTGTCCTCGATGAAAAATTCTGGGATGAGATCTTCAATTGTTTACTCTGTCTGAACTCTACCTCTTGGGTTTCTTCTTGCTTGCTTTCTTCGCCATCGCATATGTGATGCAGTAATACTTGTTAAAGCTTCCCTTTCTAGAGCTAACAATTGGAACTGATCTATAATTAAAAATTATGTAGGGGTTATGCAGCCACTCCGATGGCTTACCGCCTAATAGTGCTTTGCCATTTAGTTATGTTAGCAGGTGATCAAGACGATCATGCTTATCTAGAACAATAATGATTATTCTAGCCATGAGTTCTTGGAAAGAGAAGGCCAAGCAAGCAAATGAAAAAGCTTTGGACGCCAGAGTTGGTGACTATGGCTGGCGGGAAGACTGGGGCAGAGCAGACGAAAGCCATTGAGGAAGCATTTAAGAACTACCAAGAAGCGTTGATGCAGTCTATGGGAGCGTTTAATGAGGGGTTAAAAGAGTACAGCGAACAACAATCCAAAGCATATAATGAGTTATTTGTACAAATGCAAAAGACTTTTGAGGAGTCATTCAGGAAGTACCGAGAAGCATGGAAGGTATAGAACCAAGCTAAATTGCTACGTTTGGCAATGTTACGACAAATTTCCAGCTTGGCTTGGGCCACAACAACCCTCATCTATCTATGATCTTTCTTACTCCAAATCATTTTATAATCTCTACTATCTTCTTCCTAGACGTAAAGCCTGCTACTATCTTAACATTTGTTCTAGGAATGCCAAAATGCCTTGCTAATTTATCAATCAGCTCCGTGTTTGCCCTGCCTCTTTCTGGTTTAGACTTTATGCCAACAGTTATTGTATATTCATCAACCTCAATACCATCCATATTGAACTTCACTGCAACGTTGTATCTCATACAATGAAATTCGCAGTATCCTTAATAACATTAGTATGTTGTCCGTCTTGTTGATTTGTAGGCATAGGTCAGGCGTTGAGATACTGCCTTTCTAAACTTTCTTAACCATTTAGTTCATAGCTTTATGAGGATCTTCGTAAAATACTAGAATTGCATTTAATGTCATATGCAAGCATCTTTAGCTCTTATCATAGTTGGTGTTATAGTAGGCAGTATTCTTGCTGTCGCTTTTGTAATGAGGGCTCAGGAATCTCTAGACAAAGCCTTCAGCGAACCTAGTGATGCAGTAAGACAGGAAGAACGGGAGCGTCCGATAGAACAGGAAAGGGAGCGTGATGCATTGCAGCATGAATACAATGGCTCATTATGTACAGGCTCTGCCAGGTGCTTTACTGGTAAAGTAACAAGAATTGTAGACGGAGACACATTGGATGTAAGTGATATCAGGATACGACTTGCCTTGGTAAACACACCAGAACAAGGTCAACCGTTGTACAGAGAGGCAAGGCAGTTTACAGCCTCATTATGTCCCGTCGGTTCTACAGTACTGGTAGATCAGGACGATGGTCAACTTGAAGGTAGTTTTGACCGAATGATCGGAAAGGTTTTCTGCGGAGACAAGGTTCTCAATGCTGAACTGTTAGACGCTGGGCTGGCGGAAATATTTCAGAGGTTCTGCAGCGAGAGCGAGTTTAGCAATGAAGACTGGGCTCGCAGGTATGGATGTTAGAGTATTATGCTGACATGAAACATGGTTAGCGATCAAAATGATCAGAACTATCTAAAAGATTTTTAGTTACTAGCATGCATTAATCGAGGGCAATTATTGCTCAGAGCTAGAATTTACTACGATAACGGCACGATAGTGATAAAAGGCATAGGTCATATTCCCTTTGCTACACTTGATCCTCGCACAAACGCGTTAAGAGCTCAAGCACTTCACTATAAGGACATTATCGAATACATGAAATCTAGCGATATTGAATGCGAAGATCAGGTTCTTGATCTTATACCCTCTCCACATCTGGAAGCGAAAGGTCTTGTGTTAAGGGACTACCAGCAGAAGGCACTGAATAGCTGGATTAAAGCGGCCATGAAGGGATGCATAGTGCTCCCAACAGGTGCTGGCAAGACCATCGTTGGTGTAAAAGCTATTGAGAAGGTAAACTCTGCTTCACTAATAGTAGTTCCAACGCTGGATTTGTTGGATCAGTGGGTATCCGTGCTCTCTAAGCATTTCAACGTTCAGATTGGGAAGTTGGGAGGAGGAGATGATGCGATAGAAGCAATAACAGTCTCAACCTACGACTCTGCGTATATCAGAGCATCGTCACTTGGCAACAAATTTTCCCTAGTTATCTTTGACGAGGTCCATCACCTCCCTGCACCAGGTTATCGATCAATTGCTGAACAATTGGCATCTCCATTCAGACTGGGTTTGACAGCTACGATTGAGAGAGAAGACGAACTTCATAAAGAACTGCCAAAACTGATCGGGGGAGTTGTATATCAGGCAGCACCCAGCGATCTAGCAGAACAGAAGCATCTTGCTGGGTACACAATAGAGAGAAGACATGTTGAAATGCTACCCGAAGAAGTTATGGAATACAAGAAGAACTACAGCAGGTACCTGTTCAGCATAAGGAAGCTAGGGTTCAGGATGAACTATCCTGGTGCGTTCCAGAGGCTGATAATGATGTCTGCAAGGAGCAAGTTTGCAAGGGACGCTATCTTGGCTAGAAACAAGGCCATGAACATAGCGCTGAACAGCAGGGCCAAGTTCGAAGAGTTGAGAGAAATATTAGGCGAGAATAAGGGTATCAAAACACTGATCTTTACCCAGCATAATAGCCTTGTTCATGATATATCCAACAAGTTCTTGATCCCATTCATTACCCACAAGAGCAAGAAGGAGGAGAGGCAAGACGTCCTAAAGGGTTTCAAGGAGGGGAGATATGCAGCAATAGTAACATCAAAAGTGCTGGACGAAGGTGTTGATGTTCCGGATGCAGAATTAGGCATTATTGTAAGCGGCACAGGGAGCAGCAGGGAATTCATTCAGAGGTTAGGAAGGATTCTGCGACCCAAGCTGGATCACAGATCCGCCAGACTGATCGAAATTGTTTCAATGGAGACAAGAGAGATCGGTACCAGCAGCAAGAGAAAACGAGCTTTGGATAGGATGAACAGACAAGGGAGCGAAATCTAGGAATGCTTCCACTTCCTTTGCTCAGAGTAAGAACAAGAAAAGGAACGATAGCTCCTCTGTTTTGCTCGGAGAACGAATCGGAGCTAGCAAAGAAAGTAATTGGCGAATTTGAAATCGCTCTGAAGAAAAGAGAGAAGCGAGGTCTGCTTGTTGAAAGAACAGAATCACTGGAATCCAAGTATGATTTCAAACTTGTACGAGGACTCTGCACGCTCTTAGAAAGGAGATGCGTGTTCAAGATCACCAGCAGTCTTGACTCTGTATTTGTTAGGAGGGCAGTCTTCGAGGAGGCTTCCAGACGCGGATTTGCTCTGACAGATTTTGAAAGAACTGACATAATCAACAGCATAGCGTCCCAGATCGGTGCAACTGCTAGCGATGTGGAAGAAGCCATGTGGAGTGATTTCGAGGATAACATGGTACTGGAGCGTTTTGACCCCATGGATGCAAACAAACTTCTTGCATGGTACAATCTTTCCCTGATGCAGACCTTGCTGTTCAACTGTACAAAGTTCGAATTTACTGTTCATGGAGGAGCTAACTGGAAGCATGTATTGAGAGACGTGAAGAGATATGGAGTGATGTATTATCTGCAGCAGAATGAAAATAATGAACTAACATGCTCGCTTGACGGTCCGTTGAGTCTCTTCAAATTGACTGACAGGTACGGCACATCTATAGCAAAATTGCTTCCGTCTATTGTAGCATCAGAAAATTGGTCTGTAAAGGCCTGGATAGTTAGAAAGACCATGTCCGGAAAGAAGGTTCTTGAATTTGAGATGTCTGATGCAGATGCTCCTTCTACGGGCCTCAGCAGTCCTTACATTGAACAGAAGGAAAGCGAAGGCATCTACGACAGCAGCATAGAAGAAAAGTTTGCAAGTAAGTTTGAGCAGTTCGCAAACGGCTGGAAACTTGTGAGAGAGCCAGATCCGGTAATAGCAGAGGGTAAAGCTCTCATTCCTGACTTTATGTTCGAGAAGTATAATCGCAGAGTGTATCTGGAGATAGTAGGGTTCTGGACGAAGGAGTATCTTGAAAGAAAGTTGCAGAAACTGATTGCAAGCACAGGGAAGAGCATAGATATGCTTGTAGCTGTGAACGAAGAGCTTGCCTGTGCAAAACTGTCTTCATTACCAAAGGACAAAGTCATACTGTATAGGAATGAGGTGCCTATCAGGCCAATAATCGATCACCTAAGGAAGATAGATAAGGAAATGATTGAGCAGGGCGTCAGTAAAGTACAGATCAGGATCGATGGCACAAAAGAGATAATACCCATAGAGAAGATCGCGCAGGAGTACAGCATACCTGAAGAATCTGCATTGAAGATCCTTGCTAACAACAATCAATACATAATTGCTGGCAGATTTCTGGTTTCGAAGATCAAGACGCATAAACTTGAGAAAATGCTTGAGGGCGTGACCAAGTTCATTGATGCATGCTCATTGCTCGCTCAGAATAGCATACCTGAATCGTGCCATGCTGAACTCATCAGTAAGCTCGGTTACGACGTTGTATGGGACGGCCTTGATGCAAGAAAGGCAACGTTGGTAAAGCATGGTCGCGTTTGATCGAAAATTAGTAGAACTCTGTTTAAAGAACTCTTATCCAGTTCAAATACATGTCCTAAATCTTCAATGTGAAAAGCGTGAAAAGCAGCTGAAAAATGCTAGTTCCTTAATAAACAGATCATGGAAACACCTATGAATTCCATGAGAATGCCATATCCGCTCCAAATACATACACGAAATCTCATGCGCAGAGTCCGCAAGGGCATGAAACCTCCTGCATTGCAAATGCTTTGTATGAATATTTGCATATTCAAAACTGAAAGATTACAGTTCCGATGTTAATATACGGATTCATCCTTTCTTTATTAAGACCCCCCCCTCTAGTAGCTTTTACACGCGTGCGTTTTTTGGCGCATTAGGGAAAACCCGTTCTGAACCTTACTGAATAAAATAAAACATTAGGTTAGCAAACTGTTGCTACCTAACCACATGTGCTATTTCCTTCAACTTCAACGCTGTAATTTCGGCTGCTTTCTTGCCCGACATTAGCATCGCGCCAAACGTTGGTCCCATCCTTGGCAGCCCAAATGTTTCCGTTACGGACATTCCAGCACCTATCAGTCCTGGGAATATCTCGCCTGTATGCTCTACAACGAGATCTTCAGATTGCTCAACCCACATCGGGTTCATACCAACAAATTTTACCAGACCTCTCTCCATCAATCTCTTTACGGCTACAGAGTCATGTCCAGAAGCATCGATCACGATCTTTGCCTCAAGTGCTACTGGATCTACACATGTGATATTTCTCGGGAGCGCAGATACTGGCATCCAGTTGACTACTACTCCAGATACTCGTTTGTCTTTCAACACAAGGTCGTCAAACTTCGTCAGGTTCAGGAATTTCACTCCAGCATCGCACGCAGCCGAAATCAGTTTCGAGCAAGCATTTGGTCCCGGCGTCGCATACAATCCATCTGAAACCTGTTTATAGGAAATCTTAAGTTCATCAAATATCTTCTGTGCTGGGGCTCTAACTGTAACTGGATTCATCATATATCCTCCAACCCAGAAACCGCCTCCAATGTAGTTGTTCTGCTCCACAATGAGTGTCTTGAATTTCATGCTTGCAAGTTCTTTGCCAGCCATCAATCCAGAAGGACCCGCGCCAATTATTATCACATCCGCATCTGCATATTCCATCAGCGTCTCGTGGAACATGTCAGCAATTGCTCTAGTGATCTCTTTCTCTCCTACTTTTGCAAATATTGGCATGCCAGCACTTCCCTGCAATGCATATTAATACTTTCTAGTCAAAGCATCGCATGAAGGCAGTTATACTTGCTGGAGGTTCTGGCACTAGGCTTTATCCGTTAACAATAAACACGGCAAAATGCATGCTCCCTGTTAATGGAAAACCTTTACTTGAACACATAATAAGATATTTGGCAAGTTACGGTTTTAAGGAAATAATTGTAACTTTAGGCAAGAAGAAAGAGCATGTCGTTGATTATTTTGGCGATGGTTCTGAATTCAATGTTAATATGTCGTATTCAGTT